>OZ244940.1:618365-927548 GCA_965222035.1 Candidatus Amphirhobacter sp.
ACCTCCATGATCTTGTCCAGCCGCGCATGATGGGCCGCCGCGCTGGTGACGAAGCCCGCGCGCAGCGAATGCCCCGAGAAGTTCTTCGGCTGCAGGCCGATGCGGGCCGCATACGCCTTGATCAGGCGCGGGATGTCCGAATTGTGCAGCGGCCGGCCCTTGATTCCGCCCGAGCGGTTCATCGACTGGAACACAAAGCCGTCGGTGATGCCCGAAGCCAGCAGCCAGCGTCGCAGCCGCATGATGGGCTGGATGCGCTTGCCCTCGGGGATGGCGATGCGCTGGCCCAATCCTTGCTGATCGGTCTTGGACCGACGGATGGTGAGGATCATGCGACTGCCGTCCGGCTCCAGCTCGCAGTCCCGCACCTGCAGGGCGCAGATCTCCGAGCGCCGCAGCGCGGCCGCGAAGCCCAGCGCCAGCAGCGCCGCGTCCCGCAGGCCGATCAGGCGCTCGCCGCAGCAGCCGAGCATGTCCTCGATGTGATACTCCCGCAGGGCTTCCACCCGCCGGACCGCCGCGCCGCGGATGCGCGTCAGGCCCCGCATCACCTCCACCACCTCGGCGTCGGTCGTCGGCGAGGCGAAGCCGCGGCTGCGATGCTTCTGGTTGATCGCGCTGCGCAGCAGCACGACGGTCCCCATCGCCAGCGGCTGGCCGTGCCGCGCCGGCTGGGTGGCTTGCTCGACCAGGAAATCGACCACATGCTCGGGCGCGGCCGGCAAGGGATCGCAGTCCCGCTCCTGGCAGAACTCAGTGAAGCGCTCCCAGGCCCGGGCGTAGGCGATGCGCGTGTTCGGCGCGATCGATTCTTGGATGATGTTGGCGTATTTGCTGTTCATGACAGTCCTTGTGTGAAGAAAGGCGCTTATTTTAGATAGCAGCTATTATGACGTGTTTTTATATGGTTGCAGAACATATCTAATATTCTCTAATGGCTGTTGGACACGGGCTGGAGACGGCGGCTGAAATGGCGGCGCTGCCGGGCGCAGCGGTGGATCGCAGCGGCGGCGGCGGCGGGCACCCCGGCCTTGCGGGCGGCTCCAAGTCCAGCTTGGAACACGTTTTTTCTTGCCGTACGGCCCTTGCCGCAAGTATAATTGCATGTTTAACCATGTCCAGGACGCAAGTCATCAAATTCGGCGGTACCTCGGTAGCCTCCGTCGACCTCATCCGCCACGCGAGCAAGATCGTGCTCGAGCGCCGGCGCAGCTGCGAGCGCGTCGTCGTCGTGGTATCGGCCATGGGCAGCCAGACCAATGAGCTGCTGGACCTGGCTTACGCCGCCGCCAGCCAGCCCAATGAGCGGGAGCTGGACGCGCTGGTCTCCACCGGCGAGGTCGTCAGCGCCGCCCTCTTCGCCACGCTGCTGCACCAGCAGGGCCAGCAGGCCCAGTCGGTCACGGCCCACCAGTCCGGCATCGCCACCAACGGCGATCACGGCAACGCCGCGATCGAGAGCATCGACACCGCCTATCTCAACAGCCTGCTGGACGACGGCGTGGTCCCGGTCGTCGCCGGCTTCCAGGGCCTGGCGCCCAACGGCTCGGTCACGACCATCGGCCGGGGCGGATCGGACACCACGGCCGCCGCGCTCGCCCACGCCCTCGAGGCCGAGGAATGCCTGATCTACACCGACGTACCCGGCATCTTCACGGCCGACCCGCGCATCTGCCCGCAGGCCCGCGTGCTCGAACGCGTCCACTATGAGGAGATCCTCGAGCTCGCCGCCCTCGGCGCCCGCGTCATCCACCCGCGGGCGGTGGAGTACGCGGGCAAGAACCAGCTGCTGCTGCGCGTGCTGTCGACGCGCGAGCCCGAGCTGCCCGGCACCGTCATCACCTTCGCCAAGGAGGAAACCATGGACAAACCCAACGTCACCGGCATCGCCTACAACGTCGAAGAGGCCAAGCTCACCCTGCGGGAAGCGCCCGACCAGCCCGGCATCGCCGCCAAGCTGTTCGCTGGCATCGCCGCCCAGGGCATCGACGTCGACATGATCGTCCAGAACATCGCCGCCAACGGCCAGGCCGACATCTCCTTCACGGTGCATCGCAGCCAGCTGCGCAAGGCCATGGCCGCGGCCGAGGACACGGCCAAGAAGCTCAAGGCCAAGGGCGTCGAGGCGACCGAGGGCATCGCCAAGGTCTCCATCGTCGGCGATGGCATGCGCGGGCACGCCGGCATCGCCTCGCAGATGTTCAAGATCCTGGCGGAGGCCGACGTCAACATCCTGATGATCTCGACCTCGGAGATCAAGGTCTCGGTCATCATCGACCTGGACAAGGCCGAGCTGGCGGTGCGCAAGCTGCACAAGGCCTTCGGCCTCGACGCCGAGGTCGAGGACAAGGTGATCGCGCCCGCGCTCGAGGCCTGAGGGACGGACGTTATGAACGCGGGCTTCGCCGGTCGCCGGCACCCCAACAGCCTGCTGCTGGCCGAGGCCGAGCAGGTCGAGCGCGCCAGCAGCGAGCTGGTCCGGCTGCTGACGCTGCACGGCTACGGCCTGGCGATGCCGCCGCTGGCCGATGGCGAGGACGCGGTCCATGACGATCTCACCCCGCAGGTCGCCGAGCTGTACGACAGCATCGGCGAGGACGCGGTCGCGCGCCTGTGCTATCGCGGCCAGGCCCTGGCGGCGGCGGACGGCGGCGATCTGCAAGAGCGCGAAATCCTGCAAGTGGGCGCAGAGATGTTCGGGGGCGATGAGCTTGCGGCCGCCATCGAGATCGCCAGCGTCGCCATGCGGCTGCTCGGCAAGATCGGCGTCGCCGACCTGCACCTGACCATCGGGCACTCGGGCCTGCTCAAGCATCTCGCCGAGCGCATCCTGCCGGCTGAGCCGCGCTGGGTCTATGAAGTGCTCAAGAGCAAGGATGTCGCTTCGGTGCTGGAGCGCTGCCGGCCATCCAAGGCGGACGCCAAATTGCTCGAGCATGTGGTGCGCATGCGGGGCGAGCCCAAGCTGGAGGCATGGTTCAAGCCGCTGCACCAGGACAAGAAATTCCCGCGGGAGTTCAAGCGGCAGCTGCAAGCGGTGGTGGCCGCACTGCGCGCGCAGGACGCGTCGGTCAGCATCGACGTTACCGGCGCGGTGGGCAATTACTACCACTCCAGCATCTCCTTCGCTTTCCTCAGCGGCTTCAGCATCATCGGCTACGGCGGCAATTACCGCACGGCCGCGGGGCACCGCGCCTGCGGCTTCTCGGTCAACGCGCGCAAGTTCGTCGGCTGCATCAAGAAGCAGGCCCAGCCCCGGCGCTTCGCCGCATGCGCGCGGTACCACGATCCTGCCTGGCGCGCCGCAGTCGCCGAGTACGTCGACAAGGGCTGGCGCATGACGCTGTATGCAAACCGCAGGGCCGTGCCCGCGCACGAGACCCGTATCCTGGCCAAGAACGCCAAAGGTGGCTGGAGCATTGAGCGCCGCTGACAGCCAAATCACGTGCCGGGCGCTGGTCGGCCTGCAATGGGGCGATGAGGGCAAGGGCAAGCTGAGCGACTGGCTGGCGGCCGATGCCCGCCACGTCGCGCGCTTCCAAGGCGGACACAACGCCGGCCACACGGTGGTGGTCGACGGGCGCAAGTTCGCGCTGCATCTGGTCCCGTCGGGCATCATCAACGACTCGAGCAACTGCTACATCGGCCAGGGCGCGGTCCTCGACATGGCGGCCCTGCTCGCTGAGATCGACACCCTGCACCAAGAAGGCATCGACTGCGCGGGGCGGTTGTCCGTCAGCCCGCAGTGCGCGCTGGTCATGCCGCATCACGTCCAGCTCGACCAGGCGCGCGAGCGCCAGGCCAGCGGCAAGGTGGGCTCGACCCTGCGCGGCATCGGCCCGGCGCAGGAGGACAAGACCGGCCGCTGCGCCGTGCGGCTGGGCGATGTGCTCGACGGCGAGTACGCTGCGCGGCTGCAGACCAGCGTCGCCAAGGCCAACTGCCAGCTCAGCGGCTTGCACGGCGCGGACGAAGCCGATGCAGGGAAGATCGGGCCCGAGCTCGAAAAGCTAGCGGAGCAGCTGCGGCCGTACGTCGCCGATGTGACCGGCATGCTGCTGCAAGCGCATGCCAAGCATGAAAGCATTTTGCTCGAAGGAGCCCAGGGCGCCCTGCTCGACATCGAACAGGGCAGCTATCCATTCGTAACCTCCTCATCCTGCATCGCCGCGGCCAGCGCCGCGGGCATCGGCGCGGACCTGCGCCCGGAAGTGATCGGCGTCGCCAAGGCGTACACCACCCGGGTAGGACTGGGCTCCTTCCCGACCAAGCTCAGCGGCGCGGACGCCGACTTGCTGACCAAGGCCGGCGGCGAGTTCGGCGCGACCACTTCCCGGCAGCGGGACGTGGGCTGGCTCGACATCCCCGCCCTGCGCCACGCGCTGCGCTTGAACGCATGCAAGCTGCTGGCCGTGACCAAGCTCGATGTGCTCGGCCTGCTCAAAACAGTCAAGATCTGCACCGGCTATCGCCTCGACGGCAAGCAGCTGGAGAGCTGGCCGCCGAACGACCGCATGCTGGCGCGCTGCGAGCCCGAGTACCTCGAGCTGCCCGGCTGGGGCGAACTGTCCGGTCCGGTCAGCAGCTGCGCCGAGCTGCCCTCAGCGTGCCAGGACTACCTGCGCACGGTCGAAGAGTTGACCGGCGCGCGCATCGCGATCGTCTCGTACGGCCAGGAGCGTGAGGCGACGTTCTGGCATCACGCGGGATAAGCGGGCTCCAGCAGCCGGTACAGCTCGGCGTGGCGCGCCAGGCCTTCTTGATACACAGCAGCGGTCTCCGGCCGCGGCGCCAAGCGCGAAGTCTCCTTGATGCCCGCGCTCGCGGCAGCGAGATCGTCCCAGTGCCCGCAACCGACACCCGCCAGCAAGGCCGCGCCATAAGCCGCGCCCGCATCAGCGCCGCTGACGGTGATCACTTCGCAGCCGAAGATGTCCGCCTGGATCTGGCGCCACAAAGTACTCGCTGCCCCGCCGCCTGACGCAACCACCACTTCCCCCGCGATCCCGCACTCGCGCATGACGCCAGCGATGTGACCCAGGTTGTAGGCGATGCCCTCGATGGTCGCGCGGATGAGATGCGCGCCCTCATGCGTGAGATTGAGCCCGATGAACGAGCCCCGCGCATTGGGATTCGCATAGGGACAGCGCTCGCCCTGCAAATAGGGCAGGAAGAACAGGCCCTCGGACCCCGCCGGCGCCGCGGCCGCCTGCTCCATCATGCCTTCGTACGCCAATTGCCCGGGCTCGAGCCCATGCGTGGACGCAAGCATGCGCCGCAGCCAGGCTAGGGACGCGCCCGCTGAGATCGTCCCGCCCATGCAGTGCCACAGGTCGGCGGCGTTGTTGCAAAAAACCTGCAGCCGCCCGCCGGGATTGGACACCGGCTGCTTGGCCGCGCAAGCGACGATGCCCGCCGTCCCGATAATCGTCTGGAGCCAGCCCGGCTTGATGATGCCCGAGCCGGTGCTCTGGCACACGGCGTCCCCGCCGCCGGCCACCACCGGGATGCCCGCGGGCAGGTTCATGCGCTCGGCCGCGTCCTTGCTCAACTCGCCCGCGACCGCATCGGACTCCAGCGCCGGCGGGAACAAACCTAAATCCAAATCCAGCTTGGCCGCAAGCTCCTTGCTCCAGCAGCGGTTCGTTACATCGAACAAGCCAGTACCAGAAGCGTCGGAGACATCGGTCGAACGCGATTCGGTGAGCTTGAACAGCAAATAATCCTTCGGATTGAGGAACAAAGCCATGCGCTCGAAATGCTCGGGCTCGTGCTCGCGCAGCCACAGCAGCTTGCCGCCGGTATAGCCCACCGCCATGCCGTTGTTGGTATGGGATACCAGGCCGTCGATGCCGCCCGCCGCTTGCAGGACCGCCTCCGCCTCGGCCTGGTTGCGCATGTCGTTCCACAAGATCGCCGGCCGCAGCACTTCATCGTTTTTGTCCAATGCGACCAAGCCATGCATCTGCCCGCTCAGGCCGATGCCGTCGATGCGCACGTCCGCATGGGCCGCACGCAGCTCGCTGACTGCTTGGCACGCGCCCTCCCACCAATCATGCGGACGCTGCTGGGACCAGCCCGGCTGCGGGATCTCCAAGGGGTATTCAGCGCTAGCGACCGCCTGGACCGCGCCGGTGCCATCAATCACCGCGGCCTTGCAGGCCGAGGTCCCGATATCGATGCCGAGGAAGGCGGCCACGGCGGTTGGCTTGCCTGCGGGTACGCCTAGCGCCCGCGCGTCACTCCCGCAACGCCGGTCCGCACCGTCTCTTTGATCGCATTGCCCGGCAGGGCCGCAAGGAACGCGTCCAGCTTGCCGCCGTTGCCGGTCACCTCGATGATGAAGCCGCGGTCGGTCACGTCGTTGATGCGCCCGCGGAAGACCTCGACCAGGCGATGCATGTCCGCCCGCAGCTCGGGCGTGGCCGCAACGACCTTGACCATCAGCAGCTCGCGCTCGACGTGCCGCTTCTCGGTGATGTCGATCACCGAATAGACATCGACGATCTTGTTGATCTGCTTGATGATCTGCTCGATGACCTCGTCGTTGCCATGCGTGACGATCGTCATGCGGCTCATGGTCGCATCCTCGGTCGAAGCGACCGTCAGCGAATCGATGTTGTAGGCGCGCGCCGAGAACATCGACACCACCCGCGACAGCGCGCCCGGCTGGTTCTCGAGCTTGATCGCCAGGATGCGGCGCATAGCCGCTACAGCTCCTCGGCCAGGACCATCTCGGTCAGGCCCTTGCCCGCCGCGACCATCGGGAACACGTTCTCGGTGTCGTCGGTCTTGAAGTCCATGAAGACCAGGCGGTCCTTGAGCTTGAAGGCCTCGCGCAGCGCGCCCTCGACATCGCTCGGCTTGCTGATCTCCATGCCGACGTGGCCGAAGCTCTCGGCCAGGCCGACGAAATCGGGCAAGGCGTCCATATAGGACTCCGAATAGCGCGAGCCGTGGAAGAACTCCTGCCACTGCCGCACCATTCCCATGTAGCGGTTGTTGAGGTTGATGACCTTGACCGGCGTGCGGTACTGCTTGGCCGTCGACAGCTCCTGGATGCACATGACGATCGAGGCCTCGCCGGTCACGCATGCGACCTGCGCCTTCGGCTGCGCGAGCTGCGCGCCGATCGCCGCCGGCAGGCCGAAGCCCATGGCGCCGAGGCCGCCGGAATTGATCCACTGCCGCGGGCCCGCGAAGCTGTAGTACTGCGCGGCCCACATCTGGTGCTGGCCGACGTCCGAGGTGACCAGGGCGCGGCCGCGCGTGACCTTGCTCAGCTGCTCGATGACGTGTTGCGGCTTGATCACCTTCTTGCTGTCGCGATAGCGCAGGCAGTCCTTCGCCTGCCACTTGGCGACCTGCCCCCACCAGTCCTTGACCCCGGCCTTCGCCGGCAGGTACTTGCGGCCGGCTGAGCCCTTGAGCTCCTTGAGCAGCTGCTGCAGCACGTGCTTGACGTCGCCGACGATCGGGATGTCGACCGCGACCCGCTTGGCGATGCTCGAGGGATCGATGTCGATGTGGATGATCTTGCGATGGTCCTGGGCGAAGTGCGTGGGATTGCCGACGACGCGGTCGTCGAAGCGCGCGCCGACCGCGAGCAGCACATCGCACTTCTGCATCGCCATGTTGGCCTCATAGGTTCCGTGCATGCCGAGCATGCCGATGAACTGCTTGTGGGTCCCCGGCATGGAGCCCAGGCCCATGAGGGTGTTGGTGCACGGGCAGCCCAGCAGCTCGACCAATTGCCGCAGCTCGGTCGCGGCGTTGGCGTTGATGACGCCGCCGCCGGCGTAGACGAAGGGCCGCTTGGCCGCCGCGAGCAGCTGCAGCGCGCGCTTGATCTGTCCCGGGTGGCCCTTGAGGGAGGGCTGGTAGGAGCGCATCTCGATCTTGGCCGGATAAGCGTAGGGCGCCGGCGCGATGCTGGTGTCCTTGGGGATGTCGATCAGCACCGGTCCCGGCCGGCCGGACGTGGCGAGGTAGAAGGCCTTCTTGACCGCGGGCGCGATGTCCTCGGGGCGCTTGACCAGCATGTTGTACTTGACGCACGGCCGGGTGATGCCGACCGAGTCAACTTCCTGGAAGGCGTCCTCGCCGATGGCGTGGCTGGGCACCTGTCCGCTGATGATGACCAGCGGGATCGAATCCATGTTGGCCGAGGCGATGCCGGTTACCGCGTTGGTCAGGCCCGGGCCGGAGGTGACCAGGCAGACGCCGGGCTTGTCCGCGGCGCGGGCGTAGCCGTCGGCGGCATGGACGACGCCCTGCTCGTGGCGGCACAATACGTGGCGGATGCCCTGCGGGTCCTTGGCGAGCTCGTCGTAGATGTGCAGGACTGCGCCGCCGGGGTACCCGAAGACGACTTCAACGCCCTCCTTTCTCAAGGCTTTGAGAAGGATCTGCGAACCGGTGAGCTGCTTGGCCATGATGAAGCAGATATTCTACGCTGTAGCAGGCTGCAGGAGGCAGACGGCGATGGCGGCGATGCCCTCGCCGCGGCCGCAGAGCCCCAGGCCCTCGGTGGTGGTGGCCTTGACGCCGACCTGCTCGGCGTCGATCACGCAGGCGGCGGCGATGTTCGCGCGCATGGCGTCGCGGTGGGGCGCGAGCGGGGGCGCTTCAGCGATGACGGTGGCGTCGACGTTCGCGACGCTGAGCTCGCGATCGGCCAGCTTGGCGACGACGGCGCGCAGCAGCTCCATGCTGTCAGCGTCCTTCCATTGCGGGCTGGAAGCGGGGAAATGCGCGCCGATGTCGCCGAGCGCCGCCGCGCCCAGCAATGCGTCGCACACGGCGTGCAGCAGCACGTCGGCGTCGGAGTGCCCGTCCAGCCCGAGGTGATGCTCGATGCGCACGCCTCCTAGGATCAGTGGCCGGCCGGCAACCAATTTATGCACGTCAACGCCGATGCCCGTACGCATCATATCTCTATTTTAGGGGACTTGTTCCGAGAATCTACTTTGCTAGCCAAAGGAAACACACGCATCTTACCCGTGTGCTATAATTTCTCCAACCCCGTGGCAACGGGGGAGTCCCGGTGCTGCCGAAGCCGCTGAAAGAACAGCACCGGCAGTCAAGGGGCGGCCTGGAGGGTTGCGTTTCAAGCGCCCCTAGCGGGTGCTCCCTATCGCGAGAAGGAGAGCGCGCAGCCCAATCCAGGTTAGAAGGTCAAGGCTGCCACTTGGAGCACACCTGGCAAGGATGCTCCCGAATGCAAAGGAGGGAGCAGCTGGTTTCTTATTTGGCAATCAAGGCGCAGCGGGATTAAAATATGGCCATGGCAGAAGAACAGTCCTTGGACAATCCATTCTATCCAGGCACGGGCTCTTTACCCGAGCATCTGGCTGGGCGGGAGCCGGAGCAGGCCTTGCTGAGGAAAGCGATGAAGGCGATCACAGGGCCGCGGAAAAAGGACTATGGCCCTTTGCGCGGCAGGGCGCCCCAGCCGTTGAAAATCGTCGGCCCGCGCGGGGCGGGCAAGACGACGCTGCTGACTTGGGCGGAGATTGAAATCGAGTCCTTGGAGGCTGACGTCGTGCGCCTGGCCTTTGTGCCGAAAAAGACCTCGCGTGATGTGCTTTCCGGCTTGCTGAATCAGGTGGCTGACATCCCGGACTTTGGCAAGCATAAGGCCCAAGCCCATGCATACAAGTTGCTCCAGAGGGCGATGAAATGGAAAACAGGCCAGCCGCCGCTGGAGGACTTCGAGGGGATCCTGGCGGCGCGCCTAAAGTTCCGCCCGCTGCTGCTGCTGCTGGACGAGGTCACGCACTACGACCCGGGGATGCTGAGCGAGATTCTGCAGCAGAGCCAGATTCTGGCTAGCAGAGGATGGCCGCTGGCATTGGTGCTGGCAGGGACGCCGGCGCTGGAAGGGCATTTGGATGCTGTGGACGCTACCTTCATGAACCGCGCCGATGACATCTACATCAACGGCCTGAAGCCTGAGGCGACGCGCGATGCCTTGATCAAGCCGTTCGAGGCTCGCGGCGTCGCGGTGTCGGACGAAGCGCTGAAACTGATGCTGAGCTGGACCGACGACTATCCATTTTTCATCCAAATCGTGGGCAGCAGAGTCTGGGAAGCCATGGAGGATGCGGAGCGAACGGAAGTCGATGTGGCCTTGGTGCAAAGCGTTGAGAAAGTCGTCCAGGACAAACGCAATGCTTTTTACAACAAAATCTATCGAAACATCGATAACGCCGATTTGGACGAGCAGGCTATGAAGGTGGTGAATGTCATCGAGGCTGTGACTCATCCTCTGGAGCCCAAGCAAATACGCACCTGCCTGGCGGAAGGCACCGGTTTAAAGCACGAAGGCGCTCTTAAAATCTACAAACATCTGCTGGATGCTGGCTTGTTTTGGGAGCGCGAAGACGGCGGGGTGAGCGCGGCAATCCCGTCGTTCTTCACTTATTTCAAGAAAAGATACAAGCGAGGACGCAAGCGTGCCAAGCCAAGTCCGTGAAGTTGAAGACATAATTCCCTATTCTTTGAAGCGTGGCTGACGCTGGCCGCCTGAGCATCGTGATGGTCGGGACGACGCACCCGGGCAATCTCGGAGCCGCGGCGCGGGCGATGGGAAACATGGGCGTGGACCGCCTGCTGCTCGCCCGGCCCGAGGCCCGGCTGGACGATGCGACCGCGCAGGCCCGAGCGACTTCGAGCCACGCCGGCATCCTGGCCAAGGCCGAGGCACATCCCGCGCTGAATGCTGCACTGCGCAAGCAGCGGCATGCCTACGCCTTCACGATCCGGCGGCGCGAGCTGTCGGTACCTAGTTTGGAGCTGCGGCCCGCAGCCCGGCGCATCGCCCGTCAGCTGGCCGCCGGGCGCAACGTCGCCCTGGTCTTCGGAGCTGAGCAGGCGGGCCTGAGCAACGACGAGGTCGATCTCTGCGATGCGATCGCGACCATACCCCTCGCCCGCGAGCGGGGCTCGCTCAATGTGGCCGCGGCGGTCCAGCTCGCTTGCTATGAATGCATGCTCGCGCGCGGGGCGGCGGCGGTACGTCCCGCCAAGGATGACCTGCCCGCTCCCAAAGGCGAGGTCATCGACCTACTCGCGCATATGCGAGAAGTGCTCAAGGACTACCCGGTCCGCCATCAGGGCCTGCGCTCCCGGATGATGCGGCGCCTGGCGGTACTGATCAACCGCGCCCAGCCGCAGAGCGCCGACGTGAGCATGCTGCGCGGCTTTCTAACCCGCATCGACAAGCAACGGCAGCGGAATAAGCCGGACGCATCTTAAAATCCCGCACCTATGAAAAGGAAAACGCCAGAAGAAGTGGAAAGGCGCACGTGCTACTGCGGGGAAGTGACCGCGGAGCATCTGGGACAGGAAGTGTCGCTGTGCGGCTGGGTGGCCTCCCACCGCGATCATGGTGGCGTGGCCTTTGTCGATTTGCGTGACCATACCGGCATCGTCCAGGTTGTCTTCGAAGCCAGATTCAACGCGCATCTGCGTCCCGAACAGATTGTCACGCTTAGAGGTGAAGTACACGAGCGTTCGGAAGACACCGTCAACCATGACCTCCCCACCGGAAAATTTGAAGTCCGGGCGCAAGGACGAGCTCAATCCAGCCAATTCAAAACTCCGGTGTTCCTGCCCGATGACAAGGAAACTGGCGAAGAAGCCCGACTGACCCATCGCATCCTGCACCTGCGCTCGCGCAGAATGCAGAGCAACTTGCGCCTGCGCCATCGCATGCTGCAGGCCATCAGGAAAACTCTTGAGGAAGACCGCTTTCTTGAGGTCGAAACACCAATCCTGACCCTGGCGACTCCTGAAGGAGCACGTGATTTTCTCGTTCCATCACGTACCCAGCAAGGTAGTTTCTACGCCCTGCCTCAATCACCGCAGTTGTTCAAGCAAATGTTGATGGCCGGAGGGATTGACCGTTACTATCAAGTCGCGCGCTGTTTCCGTGATGAAGATTTGCGGGCTGGACGCCAGCCTGAATTCACTCAAATCGATCTCGAAATGTCATTTGCCATTGCTAAAGACGTTATGGAGTCGGGCGAATCCATGGTGCGCGCGGCCTTCGCAGCAGGCGAACTTGAATTAGGTGAAGTACCCGAGCTTTGCTACGACGAAGCCATGCGCCGCTTCGGCAGCGATGCGCCGCATATGGGCATTGATCTGGAACTGGTCGACATCAAGAATGCGGTCCAAGGCTGCGACTTCAAGGTCTTCGCGAAGCCTGCTAGCCAAGACGGCAGCAGAGTGGTGGCCCTGCCAGTACCTGACGGCGCCAAGCTCAGCCGCAAGCAAATCGACGAGCTCACCGAGTTCGCACAAAAGCTAGGCGCCGGTGGCCTGGCTTGGATGAAGGTTAATGATCCCGGACACGGCGCGGAAGGCGTGAACTCACCCATCGCCAAGTTCCTGGGCGATAAAGTAGTCGATGACATCGTCGAGCGTACTAAAGCCAAGGCGGGCGACGTGATCTTTTTCGGCGCTGGCGAGGCTAAGGCAGTCAACGACTACATGGGACCAGTGCGGGTACGGCTCGGCGAAATCATGGATGTCATCAAGCCTGGGTTGTGGCCTGTTTGGATCACTGAATTTCCTTTGTTCGAGTATGACGCAAGCGCTGACAAACTGCACAGCATGCACCATCCTTTCACTGCCCCGATGGGAATGATTGCTACTAGAGATCAAGCGAAACGCGCGAAAAGCCAGGCCTATGATCTCGTTATTAATGGCATCGAGCTTGGCGGAGGATCAATTCGTATCCATGATGCCCGACTGCAGTCTGATATCCTGCAATGGATGGGCATCGAAGAAGAAGAAGCGGAGCGCAAGTTTGGCTTCTTGCTCGAAACCCTCAGGATTGGTGCTCCGAGACATGGGGGGCTCGCTTTCGGTTTCGATCGCATGGTTGCCATGGCTGCCGGTGCCGAATCAATCCGCGACGTCATCGCCTTCCCCAAGACCCAGAGCGGCCAGTGCCCTCTTACCAAAGCACCTCAGCCTGCCGATGATGAACAGTTGCGTGAACTCGGCCTGCGGACTGCTAAGCCGAAAAAGACCGAATAACCTACAGGCGCTTGCCCAGGCAGCTGATATCTTCAGTGCCGTAACCCAGCGCGCGGTAGAACGCCAGCGCCTGGTGATTGCGCCGCAGCACATGCAAGCTCAGCTGCCGCGCGCCCGCAGCGCGCATGATCTGCTCCAGATGCTGGACCAGCTTGGTCGCGATCCCCTGCCGGCGCATGTGGGTCGCGACGCATAGATAGTACAGCCAGTGGCGATGCTGATCGCTGGTGCCGACGCAGGTGCCCACCACCTCGTTGCCGGCCAGGGCCACAGCGAACCACTCGGGATGATTGCTGCCCGCCGCGTCGATGTCGCGGTTGCACGCCTCCAGGCTGTTGCGGAAGCTGCGGCGCCACAGCTTGAGCACGTCGCCGCGATGGCGCTCGGCGTACTGCGCGATGGTTACCGGGTGCGGAGGCGCCAGCGGCAGGTCGAGCGGGGTCTCCATCCCTTAAAATGCAGCACGGGCCGAGATGGCGGAATCGGTAGACGCGGCGGACTCAAAATCCGCTGTTAGCAATAACATGAGGGTTCGAGTCCCTCTCTCGGCACCCGCACAAGTTAAAATCGCCCGTTCCGCAGGCGCGTAGCTCAGTTGGTTAGAGCGCCACCTTGACATGGTGGAGGTCGTTGGTTCGAATCCAGTCGCGCCTACCAAGTTTGCGGTCATCGCTCGAACACCTGTACCGTCGCCGCGAAGACGTCGGTCCCGCGCTGCAGCTCCAGCTCCAGCTCGCGCCCCGGCCGCAGCAAGTCGCCGGTGGCCTCCTCGAGAAAGGATATCTGCGAAGGCGACCGGCCGTTGATCGCCAGCAGCAGGTCGCCCTTCTGGATGCCGGCGCGCTCGCTCGGCGAGTTGGGCTCGACATCCTTGACCAGCCAGGCGTCGACCACATTGCTGAAGCGCCCGCTCAGCGGATTGATCTCGCCCAGCAGCAGGCCGATCCAGCCGCGGCGGAACTCGCCGTGCGCGACGATCTGCTCATAGGCCGCTTGGGCCAGCTCCGCCGGAATGGCGAAGCCGATGCCCTGGGCGAAGGTGCCCTGGTACTCCCGCGCGAACAACGCCGTGCTGATGCCAATCAGCTCGCCGTGGACGTTCGTCAGCGCGCCGCCCGAACTGCCATGGTTGATGGCCGCGTCCGTCTGGATGAAGTGCTCATAGCGCGACAGACCCAAGGCGCTGCGCCCGACCGCGGAGACAATCCCCATCGAGGCCGTACTCGGCAGGCCGTAGGGACTGCCCACCGCCATGACCACGTCGCCGACGCGCACCGGCGCGGAGCTGTCGCTGAAACTAGCCGCTTCCAGCGGTTCCTCGGGGAACACGCGCAGTACCGCCAAGTCGGTGGCCGGGTCCGAGCCCAGCACCTCGGCCTCCAGGTTCAGGCCCTGGCCGGTAACCACGAAAATGTCATCGCTGTCGTCGATCACATGGTGATTGGTCAGGATGTGGCCGTCAGCGTCGACGATGACGCCCGAGCCGATGTTGCTCGCGCCGAGTACGCCGGCCTCGCCCGTGCGGATGCTCACGACGCTGGGCATGATCCGGCGCAGCGAGGCGCTGAAGGACAGGTCGTCGACTGCCGTTTCCAGACGCGGATCCGGACGCAGGCCCGGGGACCCGAACAGCCCGTACACGAACAGCAGGCCCAAGGCGATGGTGACCGTCTGCGTGAACAGCAGCCAGTAGTCCCGCAGCCGAAACGGCCGATGCCCGCTCATTGAATCCTAGGGCCTCTGGCCGTAGCTGCTGCTGATCTTGTGGACCGCTTCTTGCATGAGCACGGACGACAGCCGCACCAGCGGGATGATGCTGTGGTACTTCATCCGCATCGGCCCGATCACGCCCAGGGCGCCGATGACGTTGTCGTCCTGGATGTCGTACGGCGCGGTCAGCAGGCTGTGCTCCTCCATCTCGGGGATGCCGGCCTCGGCGCCGATGAAGACTGAGACGTCCTTGGCGTCGCCGCTCTTGTCGATCAAGCGCAGCAGCAGGCTCTTGTGATGCAGCAGCCGGAGCATCTCGTCGAGGCTCTCGCCCGCTTCGAGCAGCTGCGCCTGCGAGCGCAGGTTCTCCTCGCCCGCCAGATAAACCTTGCGGCCATCGCCCTCTTCGTCCACCGCCAGCTTGGCGAGCATCTGCCGCAGCAGGTTCGCGATGCGGCTCTGCAGCGCCGTCAGCAGCCCGCGCAGCTTGAGCTTGGCGTCCGCCAGGCACTCGCCCGCGCAGGTCTCGTTGAAGATCTCCGCGGCCTGCTCCAGCTCCCGCATGCTGAGCTCTTCCTCGACCTCGATCAAGCGGTTGCGCACCTCGCCCTCGCGCGTGATCAAGATCGCCATGATGCGCGTCGAGGACAAGCGCGCGAACTGCAGCTTGGCGACCTTGGTGACCGCCGCGCCGGGCAGGGTGACCAGCGCTACCATGCCGGTGATGCGCGCCAAAAGCTCGGGGACAGATTTGGCCAGGACATTGGTCGATTCAGTGCGCAAGCCCAGACGGATCTCATCGGTAACTTTCTCCGACGGCTGCCGCAGCTTGAGCAGCGAGCTCAGGTAGATGCGAATGCCCCGGGCGGTCGGCTTGCGCCCCGAGGACGCATGGCTCTGCTTGAGCAGGCCCTGGTCCTCGAGCCGGGCGAGGATGTTGCGTACCGAAGACGCGGACAAATCGAGACCGCTCACCTGGGAGACGCGTTCCGACGACACGGTCTGGCCATCGCGCATATACTCGTCGACCAGCGCCTTGATCACCTGCAGCGAGCGCTGGTCCAGGTCGTGTTCGATGGCGCGGCCTGCTCTCATGACGCTTGGATTCTAAGCAAAATCAGGAATCTTTTTCCAGTCGGCGACGCGCGCGCCGCATGGCCTTCGCCGCCAATTCAGCGGCGTCGAAGTCCGGCGCGTCCAGTGCCTCGCGCAGCGGCGGGCGCTGCTGTTTCCGCTCGTACCGCGCGCGCAGATCGGATGCGGCCTGGCGCTGCGCGGGCGTATCCAGCCCATCCTTGGACAATTGTCCCGGCGCGTCCGCGCGCGGCGCTGGCATCAAGGCGATGCAGTCGACCGGACAGGGCTCGACGCACAGGCCGCAGCCCGTGCACCACTCGTCATCAACCGTATGCATCAAGCCGTGCGCGCCGATGATGGCGTCGACCGGACAAGCTTCAATGCACTTGAAGCACCCGACGCACTTGGCCTCGTCGATCAAGGCGACCTCGCGCGCCGCCCGCGGCGGCGGCGGGGCCTCGCGGCCGATGCGCTTGCTTAGTTCCTGGGCGGTCGCGGGCCCGCCCGGCAAGCACAGGTTGGGCGCCGCCTTGCCTGCGGCCAAGGCCGCGGCGTAGGGCTGGCAGCCGCCATAGCCGCATTGACCGCACTGCAGCTGCGGCAGCAAGTCGTTGAGAGCGACCGTGCGATCTTCGAGCTCCTGCGCCGCCTGCGGGCGACCCGGGGATTTCACCGCTTCGCCGCCTGCGGGCGATCCTCTCCCGCCCGGGGCGCGACCCAGCGCTCGCCGAAAGAACCGGTTTCCTTCTTCCAGAACGGCGCGTCCGTCTTGAGATAGTCGACGATCGCAGCGCATGCAGCGAACGCAGCCTGGCGGCCGGGCGCCACCGTATGCACATAGACGATCACGTCCCGCGGGCGCAGCATGCCGTACCGGTGCCACAAGCCCACGCCAAACAGGCTGTGCGCGTCCAGCTCCCGCAGGGCAATCTTGCGCAGCTGCTTCTCGGCCATGCCCGGATAGTGCTCGAGCAGCATGCCGGTAAGCTCTTCATCCGCGGCCGTGCGCACCGTGCCGGTGAAACTGGCCGCCGCGCCTGCGTACTTGGCAGCCTCGCCCAGCTTGGCCGTCAAGGCCGCGGCGGCGCGCTCCGGGACGATTGCTTCCTTGCCGAGCTCGACGATGGCGATCTGCGCGCTCATCAGCCTCCGGTCACCGGCGGGAACAAGCCGACCTCATCGCCATCGCTCAGACTCGCTTCCGGCCCGGCGAACTCCTGGTTGATCGCCAGGCGCGTACCCGCTCCGTCTTGAATCGCGGCCCATGCATTGCCGCGCTCAGCTAGCAGCTTGAGCAAGTCCCCCGCGGTCGCAAAATCGGGGAGCTCCACCTCCTCGCACTCAACGCCCAACTGCTCGCGCAAGGCGGCGAAATACAGCACTTGGACCTTCATCGCGCTTGGCTAGTCCGACCCCTGGTGGCGCAGCCGGACGAGCAGGCTGTGCTCATTATGCTTTTCCTCGGCGTAATACAGTACCTGCGGACAGGCGGCCAGCCAGCCGCGCACGCTGCGCCGCAGCGTGCCCTTGCCGCGGCCGTGGATGATGCGAACGAAGGTGCAGCCCCGCGCCAGGCACCCGCCCAGGAACCCGTCCACCCGCTCGAACGCCTGTTCCCGGGTGTGCTCATGCAAATCGCAGCTGTCCTGCACCTCAAAGCGCCGCAGCTCTTTTTTCATCTGGCCGCTGCCGAACGTAGGGGCCTTCCATTCCTTCGCATTGCTTTTCTGGTGAAAGCAATGGCGCTCGAGCACCGGACCATGCCAGACCGAATCGGGCGCAGGCGCGCTGGCGGGCGGATCAAATGGCACTTCGTCGGCCTGGTACAGGTCCGCGAAGGTCTCTTCCCTTTCCTTCTCAGGCATGGCCTTGCTCCCGCAGGTAGCGCGCCGCATCGAGCGCTGCCATGCAGCCGCTCGCCGCGCTGGTCACCGCTTGGCGGTAGACGCTGTCTTGGACATCGCCGGCTGCGAAGACGCCGGCGATCGAGGTCGCCGTCGCCATGCCCGCGTTGCCGCTCTTGGTCGTTACATAGCCGGCGGCCATGTCAAGCTGGCCCGTGAACAAGGAAGTGTTGGGAGCATGGCCGATGGCGATGAACACGCCGGCGACCGCCAGCTCCTCGGTCGCGCCGGTCGCGACCTGCTTGAGGCGCGCGCCGGTCACCAGCTTGCCGTCGCCCAGGACCGCATCGAGCACATGCGGGGTCTTGAGCGCGATTTTGCCGCTGGCCTCAAGCTCGCGCAGCTTGTCCATCATGATGGCCTCGGCGCGGAACTCGGCGCGGCGATGCACCACCGTCACCTTCGAGCAGATGTCTGCCAGGTACAAGGCCTCTTCGACCGCGGTGTTGCCGCCGCCGACCACCAGCACCTCGCGGTCGCGAAAGAAAAATCCATCGCAGGTCGCGCATGCGGACACGCCGCGGCCCTTGTACTCGTCCTCCGAGGGCAGGCCCAGGTATTTGGCCGTAGCCCCGGTCGCGACCACCAAAGCGTCGCAGGTGTACTCCTGCTTGCCGCTGAGCCGGAACGGCCGCGCGCTCAAATCAGCCTTGGAGATGTGCTCGGTACGCGCCTCGCCGCCGAAGCGGGTCGCATGCTTGATGAAGCGGTCCATCAGGGCCGGGCCCTGCACGCCGCTGTCATCCGCCGGCCAGTTGTCGACGTCGGTGGTGGTCGTAAGCTGCCCGCCGGGCTCGCTGCCCTTGAGCAGCAAGGGCGCGAGATTGGCGCGGGCGGCATACAGCGCCGCAGTGCAGCCGGCCGGGCCGGAGCCCAGGATGATCAGGGCATGATGCTCGGGCGCGGCCACAGCCTGCGGGCCTAGCCTTGCTGCAGCAGCTGGTCGATCTCAGCGCGAGTCGGCATCGACGGCGCGGTACCCGGGCGGGTGACCGAAATGCCCGCCGCCGCGCATGCAAAGCGCACGGCCGCCTTGATGTCCTGTCCCTCCGCCAGGGCGCAAGCGAGGGCGCCATCGAAGGAATCGCCAGCGCCGGTGGTGTCAGCCGGATCGCCCGCGCGCACGCTCGGAATCAATTCGGAAATCGAGCCGTCATGAATCAGGGCACCCTGCCCGCCCAAGGTGATCAGCGGGCACTTGACGCCATGCTTGAGAAAGAAATCAGCGGCCTTGCGCGCCTGGTCTACGGAGGATACCTCGACGCCGCTCAGGTTGCCGGCCTCGGTCTCGTTCGGCGTGACGTAATCGCAGTACTGGTAGATGGCCGGATCGAGCGGCGCGGCGGCCGGCGCCGGATCGAAGACGGTCGTCACGCCCGCTTCCTTCGCCAGGCGCAGGCCGTGCAGCGCGACTTCGGCCGGCTGCTCGAGCTGCGTCATGAACACCTTGGCGCCCGCGATCACCTCCTGGCACTTGTCGACCTCAGCCGTCGTGATCGACGCGCCGGCGCCCGGCTCGACGATGATGGCGTTGTCCCGGCTCGCGCTCTCGACGAAGATCATCGCCGCGCCCGTCGGTACCTCGCCGGCCACGCTCACATCGGCGATGCCGGCTTCAGCCCAGGCCTTGCGAGCCATGGCAGCGAAGGGATCGTCGCCCAGCTTGGTGATAAAGGCGGTGGAAACGCCTATGCGGCTGGCCGCGACCGCTTGGTTGGAGCCCTTGCCACCGGGCCCGAGCGCGAAGCTCTCGCCCATCAGGGTCTCGCCGATGCGCGGCAGGCGCTCCGCGACGAAGGCCAGGTCGGCGACGAAGACGCCGAGAATGGCAATATCGGCAGTCATCGCCCTACTCGGGGAGGATGACGCCTTTCTTCAGCATGAAGCAGCCCCACGGCCGGCGTTCCAAGGTCGTCACCACCGCGTAGGACTCCCGGGCCATGCGATAGAACTCGAAGCGCTCGATTGGCGCAAGCGTGAATTTCTCGCCCGCGTCATCAATCGCCTTCTGCACCTCCTTCTGGACCGCCGGGATGTCGTTGGGATCGTCCATTACCCGCATGCGCATGGCGGGATTGTCGACGAAGCTGTCCAGCGGCATCACCGACAGGATCGCCCCGACCACCTGCGCCGCGGGCGCGTCCACGCGCAGCAGATCCTCATAGACGGTCTCCCGCGCGACCGCGTCGCTGGGGAAGTTGGTGTCGGACACGACGATGACGTCGCCGTGGCCCATGGCGCGCAGCGCATGCAGCAGCTCCGCGTTCAGCAGCGGATCGATGTTCTTGAGCATGATGTTTTCTCCCTCTTTTGCTTCGTGGACGATATCCACGTCCTCTGATTCTAATTAAACCAGAGGCGCGAACAATATTGTAAAATATCCTTGCGTGGCCGCAGGATTTTTTGATATAAGGGGGGGGGTAGAGACCCTCTAGGGCGTTGCCGCCCATTCCTAGCGGCGCTGGCTTGCATGCTGGCTTTCGCCTTCGCCGCCGAGGCGCAGCAGCTAGGCAATCAGCACAATACGACGGCCACCGTCATCGTCAACCTGCCGTATGACAGTTTCAAGAGCACCGGCATCGTATTTCATGTCACCGCCTGCGATACCAGCCGCTTCTTACGCAACAACATCTATGTTTGGGAAGATGATTTCGTAACTCCTGGTTTCCTTATCTATGAGACTGACGGCACCTTTGTCCGCAGAATACAAAATTCCTCGCCAGCCCGCGAGCGCGTAATGCATTTTGCTGTCGTAACCGTCAGGACTACGGAAGGAGTACGTACACCGGAAATTTTTATATGCGCCCACGACCTGCTGCCCTACACCGTCACAGTGGCGATCTGGGATGACCAGGGACAGGAAGACGACACGCCGGCGAGCAGTTACTATTATGTACGCAGCGCAGCGGCCGGCGTCGACACCGGCCTAGCCTTCCACCGCAGCGGCTCGACCTGCCGCTTCAATGATGTCCAGCTGGTCAATCCGCCCTCTTGGCTGGAGATGCGCAAGTACACGGCGGGCGGGACCCCTGACGGCGCGGCGGGCACGCGCTTCACGGTGCGGATGGAGAAGGACCATGCCGAGGACCGCCATGTGCGGCTGCTGTTCAAGGAAGGCACGACGATCGCGTTGGGTCCGCAAACGGCGACCGTGGCAGTGGCGCGGCATCTAGCGTCGGCCGGCTGCAGCGGCGGCCTGGACACGACGGTGACGCTGACGTACACGCTCAACATCTCCGACCGGGCCAACTGGGTGGCGCAGGGCGCAGAAAAAACCCGCGATCCTGTCCGTCTCCGCTCCGACGCTCTCAGCGGGGCGGCCGTGGGCCTGGGCCTGACGATCCACCGCAGCTCGGCGATCTGCCAGTATACGGCGGTGTCCCTGGCGGGAGACGCCGGCTCGTTTCTGGAGCTGCGCGCCTACGCGACGGCGACGCGGCATTTGGTGGGCACGGCAGCCGCGAACCTGCCCGACGTGTTAATGCAGCGCGGCGCGGCGGGCGACAGCAACGTGCAGGTGTTCTACAAGGGCGGCTCAGCAGCACCGCCGGGGACGAGGAGCGCGACGCTCGTGATCCGGCCCGGCGCCCGCTGCGGTTCCCGGCAGGGCTTGCCGGCGGCGCAGAGCATAGCGATGCAGGTGACCGTGTTGCCGCCCTATAGTTCACCCGAGCCCTGGCAAGCAGGAAGTGCCGACGATGCTACGCCAAACGGGCCATTCAGCCCGCGGGCAGTTGCGGAAGCTTCCGACCCGACACCCGTCGGGGTTTACCTGCAGCGGACCTCGGCCTCGTGCAGCTCAATGATCTATCAACTGCTCAGCGGCCAGGAAGCGCTCGATTTCCATCTTGCGGATGGCAACCTCCGTCGCAGCAGCAGCGTCCGCTATGGCGATGTCGCAGGGATCCAGATCGGGTCAAACAGCATCGCCGGCCTGTATTTCGAGCCGGGCGCGCAGCTGGATCCCGGCAGCGAGCTGCCCGTATCGATCCAGCTCCGAGCCAACACGACCTGCAACCAAGGCCCGGCGCCCCAGACCCTAGCGTTCACGTTGACGATGGGCCCGGCGGAAGCGTGGGGCGCCCTGCCCGGCGATGTCGCGGCGGCGACGGCGCTGTTCCAGCCGGCTACCCTGCGCGCGTCGACCTCGCCGACGGACACCGAGGTGCGATTCCATCGCGGCACATCAGCCTGTCCGCTGGTGGACGTAGAAGTACGGCCGGCGGCGTTCATGGAACTGCGCAAGTACAACGGCAGCGCGGCGGACGGCGCGGCGGCGGCTTCCCTGGCCAACGTGCGCATGCAGGCCGGCCATGCCGACGACCGGCGGGTGGGAGTGCAGTTCAAGGCGGGCGTGAACCTGCCGCTGGGCTTGTTCACGGCGACCGTGGTGGCCAAGGCGGTCTCGGGATGCACGGCCGTCAACGCGCCCTTGCCGCTGACTCTGGCCTATGAGCTGGCGGTGCTGGAATTCTGGCCGTGGCGCGCGGCGGCGCAGGACAACTTAAGCGCGCCGGCGACGATGGACATCCTGGGACTGCGGCGCACCGGCCCGCAGCCGACCGGCCTGCGGGTACATCGCAACACGCCGGCCTGCTCGAGCACCGACGTGGCGCTGGCATCGGACGCGCCGGCGTATCTGTCGCTGCAGCGTTATAGTTCTAGTGGGCCTGACGGCGCGGCGGCGCGGTCGCTGAGCGGCGTGGCCATGCCGGGATTCGGCGCAGGCGACCGTTATGTGCAGGTGGCAATCGCAGGCGGGACAGCGCTGGAGGCCGGCACGACGATCGCGGTTTCATTGACGGTGTCCGCCAACTCATCCTGCTCGGGCGCGGTGGGCGTCCCGGCGGCGCAGGGATTGGTGGGCTATGTGATCATCGGCGGCGGCGGCCTGGACACGGAGGCAGCGATGCAGGCGGGTGCCGCCCTGGCGGTGCGGGCGCTGGGCATCGAGACGCTGGGCGCGATCATGGCACGGCCGGGCGCGGCGTCGGATGCATCCGCATCCGCGCAGCTGCTCGGCATGCTAGCGGCTAAGGAGCAGGAGCTCGAGAGCGGCGAGATCGACTTGCGGGAGTTCCTCGCCGGCCAGCGGTTTTCCCTGCCGCTGTCGTCCTCGGCCAGCGGCCTGCCGTCGGGCCTGATGCTGTGGGGCCGGGCGGCGGCGTATGAAGTGGGCTCGGAGAGCGAGGACGGCGCGCAGGTGGACAGCGATCTGTTCAGCGGCAGCTTCGGCGTCGACTATCGCTTCACCGAGGGCATGCTGCTGGGCCTGGGCTACGGCCGCCACGGGCAAAAGGGCCAGTACCGCAACGGCGGCTCAGCCGGCAGCTACCAGCTGGATTTGAATCTGTACCAGCCCTACGCCGCGGCGCGGATCGGCCCGGGCTGGCTGGTGGCCTACGGCAGCCAGGGCACGGGCAATCTGCTGCTGGAGGCCCAGGGCAATCTGAGCTACAAGCCCCATCTCAAGGCCGATTACGTCGGCTGGGGCCTGGGCTGGTACAACGACATCGAGCGCTGGGACCTGCGCCTGCGCGCCGGGGCCAGCTCCGGCGAGCTCGAATTCGAGGAGGATCGCTTTGAGATGAACGCCGAGGCGGGCACCGCGCGCCTGGCGGTGGCCTATGCGCCGGGCCGCAACCTGGTCGTCGACATCCCGATGCAGCCGGAGTTCGAAGTGGCCTGGGCCGATGAATGGGGCGACGCCGCCGGCGCCGCGAGCTGGCTGGTGGCGCTGGTGTTCGACTACGCCGGTACGGGTCCGATGCATCTGCGCGCCGCCTACCGCCATGCGGTCAGCGGCGGCGGCGATCTCGCCGGAGTGGAGCTGGACCTCCGCGTCGATCCGAACCGCGGCGGCCTGGGTCCCTCCTTCGCTCTGCGCCCGCATTACGGCATTGAAGCCGGCGCGGATTTGTTCGCGCAAGCGGCGCGGCCGACCGCTTTCACCACGGGCGAAGACCGCGGCCGACGGCTGCAGGCCGAGATGGCTTGGGGCCTGGCTGTCAGCGGCGGGGTGCTGACGCCCTACGGCGACTGGAGCGTGGACGACGCGAGCGCGCAGCGCCGGCAACTAGGCCTGCGCCTGGGCACCGGCGTCTACGGCGATTGGAACTTGGGCTGGCGCCGCGCGGGCCGCGCCGACGACGAGCTGCATTTGGAGCTGCGCATCGGCGACTAGGCAAAGGCGGCGCTGGACCGGCGTCGTCCTGTATTGTAAAATTTCCCTGGAATGGCTGCAGGATTTTTTGATGTAGGGGGGGGCAGCAACCTTCTAGGGCGTAGCCGCCCATTCCTGGCCGCGCTGGCTTGCATGCTGGTCGCAGCCTTCGCCGCCGAGGCACAAGTACTAGGCAATCAACACAAGACGACGGCCGACGGCGTCGTCAACCTGCCGTATGACAGCTTCAAGAGCACCGGCATCAAGTTTCATGTAACTAGCTGCACCACCGGTGGCGGATTTCGCAACGGTCTTGTTGTGCGCAACGACGACTGGATTGACCCTGGTTTTCTTCACTACAACACCGACGGCAGTTATTCCCACAAAGTGTCGTCACGGACTCCATTATTCTTTGGCCGTATCTTGCATTTTGCTGTCATAAGCGTGGGCACCACGGAAGGAGTGCGACGGCCGGAAATAAAGATATGCAATCATGCTCAGCTGCCCTACACCGTTACGGTGGCGAAGTGGGAGGACCAGGGCAAGAACAATGACACGCCGGAGAGCAGGTACTACTACGTGCGGAGCGCGGCGGCCGGAGTCGATACCGGCATATCCTTCCACCGCAGCGGCTCGACCTGCCGCGTCAACGACGTCCAGCTGGTCGATCCGCCCTCCTGGCTGGAGCTGCGCAAGTACACGGCCAGCGGGACCCCGGACGGAGCCACCGGCAGGCGCTTCACGGTGCGGATGGAGCAGGACCATGCGGAGGATCGCCAGGTGCGGCTGCTGTTCAAGGCAGGGGTGACGGTCGCGCTGGGCCAGCACATGGCGACCATGGCGGTGGCGCGCCATCTAGCGGCCGCCGGCTGCAGCGGGGGCCTGGCCGCTACAGTGACGATCGTGCACACGCTCAACATCACCAACCAGACGGAATGGGCGGCCCAGGGTGCAGAGGATGTGACGCCTTGGCGCCTGCGCGCCGACGTTCTTGGCGAGGCGGACGTGGCAGTAGGCATGACGATTCACCGCAGCTCGGAGATCTGCCGGTACACGTCGGTGTCGTTGGCGGGCGACGCAAGCTCTTTCCTGGAGCTGCGCGCTTACTCGACGGCCACGCGGCGCCAAGTCGGAGCAGCGGCCGCGAGCCTGCCCGGCGTGTTCATGCACCGTGGCGCGGCGGGCGACAGCAACGTACAGATGTTTTACAAGGGCGGCTCGGGCACGCCGCCGCTGGGGACGCTGGCCGTGACCATCGTGGTCCGGCCCGGCGCCCGCTGCGGTTTCCAGCAGGGCCTGCCGTCGCCGCAGACGCTGTCGATGTCGTGGGAGGTGCTCCCGTCCCTCAGCTCCACCGAGCCCTGGCAATTCGGCAGCGCCGATGATGCGACACCGGACGGCCCGTTCAGCCCGCGGGCGTTGTCGGAAGCATCCGAGCCGGTACCCGTCGGAGTGCACCTGCAGCGGTACTCAGCCTCGTGCATATATCCGGCCTATGAGCTGCTCAGTCCCCGCGACGTGTTCAACTTTTATCTTGAGGTTGACCGCAACCGCGATGTCTACCACGGTGATGTTTCACGGCCAAGCATCCCCAACAATCGCATAGCCGCCGGCTTGTATTTCGAAGCGGGCACGCAACTGGAGCCTGGCAGCACGCTGCCTGTGTCGATTCAGCTCCGAGCTCAAGCAGCATGCAGCCGGGGTCCGGCAATCCAGACCCTGGTATTAACTGTGACGATGGGCACGGCGGAGGCGTGGAGCGCCCTGGCGGGCGAGGTCGCGGCGGCGACGGCGCTGTTCCCGCCGGCGAGCCTGCGGGCGGCGACCTCAGCGACGGACACCGGCGTGCGCTTCCATCGCGGCACCTCGGCCTGTCCGCAGGTTGACGTTTCCGTACGGCCGACGGCGTTCATGGAGGTCCGCAAGTACAACGGCAGCGCGGCGGACGGCGCAGCTGCTCCTTCCCTAGCCAACGTGCGCATGCAGGCCGGCCATGCCGATGATCGGCGGGTGGGGGTGCAGTTCAAGGCCGGTGTGACGCTGCCGCTAGGCTTGTTCACGGCGACCGTGGTTGCCAAGGCGGCCTCGGGCTGCACGGCCAGCAACGCTCCGCTGGCGCTGACCCTGGCCTATGAGCTGGCGGTGCTGAACACCTGGCCGTGGCGCGCGGCGGCGCAGGATAATTTCGGTACGCCGGCGCTGCTGGACGCGCTGGAACTAAGGAATCAGGGCGCGCGGCCGACCGCCCTGCGCGTGCAGCGCAATTCGCGGGCGTGTTCGAGCACCGACGTGGCGCTGGCGGCCGACGCGCCGGCGTATCTGTCGCTGCAGCGCTACAGCGCCACCGGTCCCGAGGGCGTGGCGGCGCGGTCGCTGAGCGGGGTGAACATGTCCGGTTCCGGCGCGAATGACCGTCACGTGAGGGTAGCGATCGCGGGCGGGACAGCGTTCGATGCCGAAACCGCGGTAACGGTTTCGCTGACAGTGTCCGCCAACGCCTCCTGCTCGGGCGCGGCGGGCATCCCGGCGGCGCAGGGATTGGTGGGCTATGTGATCATCGACAGCGCCGGGCTGCATACAGAGGAAGCGCTGCAGGCGGGCACGGCCCTGGCGGTGCGGGCGTTGGGCGTCGAGACCCTGGGTGCGGTGATGGCACGGCCGGGCGCGACGACAGACCCATCCGCGTCCGCGCAGCTGCTCGGCATGCTGGCGGCCAAGGAGAAAGAGCTCGAGAGCGGCGAGATCGACCTGCGCGAGTTCCTCGCTGGCCAGCAGTTCTCCCTGCCGCTGTCGTCATCGGCCAGCGGCCTGCCCTCGGGCTTGGTGCTGTGGGGCCGGGCGGCCAAATACGATGTGGGCTCGACGATCGAGGACGGCGCGCAGGTGGACAGCGATCTGTTCAGCGGCAGCTTCGGCATCGACTATCGCTTTACCGAAGACATGCTGCTGGGCCTGGGCTACGGCCGCCATGAGATTGATGGCCATTACGGCAACCGCGGCGCCTCTGGCAATTACCAGCTGGACCTGGACTTGTTCCAGCCCTATGTCGCGGCGCGGCTGGGCCCGGGCTGGCTGGCGGCCTACGGCAGCCAGGGTTCCGGCGAGCTGCTGCTGGAGAGCCGGGATGTGGACCTCAAGCCCGATCTCAAGGCTGACTACACCGGCTGGGGCTTGGGCTGGTACAACGACCTGCCGCGCTGGGACCTGCGCCTGCGGGCGGGAGCGAGCGCTGGCGAATTGGAGTTCGAGGAGAACCGCCTCGAGATGAACGCCGAGGCGGGCACCGCGCGCCTGGCGGTGGCCTATGCGCCGCGCCGCAACCTGGTCGTCGACATCCCGATGCAGCCGGAGTTCGAAGTGGCCTGGGCCGATGAATGGGGCGACGCCGCCGGTGCTTCGAGCTGGCTGGTGGCGCTGGTGTTCGACTACGCCGGTACGGGCCCGATGCATCTGCGCGCCGCCTACCGCCATGCGGTCAGCGGCGGCGGCGACCTCGCCGGAGTGGAGCTGGACCTCCGCGTCGATCCGAACCGCGGCGGCTTAGGTCCCTCCTTCGCTCTGCGCCCGCATTACGGCATTGAAGCGGGAGCGGATTTGTTCGCACAAGCGGCGCGGCCGACATCCTTCGCCGCCGGCGTTGATCGCGGCCGGCGCCTGCAAGCCGAGATGGCTTGGGGCTTGCCGGTCAGCGGCGGGGTGCTGGCGCCCTACGGCGGCTGGAGCATGGAGCGGCGGAATCACAGCCGCAGCTTGGGCCTGCGCTTGGGCACCGGCGTCTACGGCGATTGGAACTTGGGCTGGCAGCGCGAGGACAGCAGCAGCCTGTGGCTGCAGCTGCGCATCGGCGACTAGCAACAGGCAGGCGCGCGGGTTGCCTGCGCTGTTTTCAGGAAGTTAGTACATAGCGGCAGATGATTGCCGCTGCAAACAGGCATGCGATGGCTCAGCCAAACTCTTGGCTTCTCTTCTTCAAGTTTTCTTGCGCTTACGCCGAACTTTGAAGTATTGGAAGAAGGATGGGATGGCAGCCCGTACCTTAGCGTCGTTCGTAAACCATACCAAACTGTTGTCTAGCAGCAGATTGAAAATCTTGCGCGCCTCTTCGGAACTCATGCCATCATTGGTGGCCGCCAGCTCCGCGGCAACCTCCTCGGGCGGCAATGGCGGGTCCGCGTCTTCCACGATAGCCACTACCTGGCTAGCGTAGTCCAACGCGTCTGCGTCTGCGATCTTCTCGTAAACGCTGTGATAGTAACCTTGACGCTCCTCCTGCATGGCAGCCTCGGCACTCTGCGCCAGGGCCAGGTCGACTTCATTGCGCTTGGCTTTCCGCATGGCCCGCCAGACCGTCCTGCCCGCTAGCTGGACAAAATAAGGATAGTTGTCAGTCCAGCTCGCCATCAAATCGAGCGCTTCGTCCGTCACCTTCACGCCATTGTCTAGCAGCGGCTTGCGCAGGGCGTCGCGCACCGCCTCGTCGCTGAGCCGATGGATGTACATCTCTTGGTAGCGCTGGACAAAAGTGGCTTTGGCTTGGTCCAGCTTGCCATCGAGCGCGGGAGTGCCGGCTATCATCACCGCCAAAGGAAGTTTTTGCTTGAGCATCCGCTGACACTCCTGCAGCAGGGTGCCCAAGGACGCAACATCGTAGTGCATCACCTCGTCCAGCGACAACAGCACTGGATGCCGGTGCAGCCGGGCTTGCAACACTCTTTCAAGCGTCTGCTGTTCGTAATGCTTCCGCTTTGCGGTAAAGATGGCCAAGCCGAATTGGACGAACCTGCCTAGTTCGAACGGAATCCGTTCACGCAGGTCCATGCCTTCCAGCAGGCCGCTGATGATTCTGCCGCTCGGATCCAAGTTAGGCAGCCTGGCGATGTCAACCACATGGATGTCCTGTCGCCGCGCCTCTGTTTCAGCCATTCCCAGCAGCGTCGTCTTGCCCGCCCCGCGCGGGCCGACGATCTTGATGGGCGTGAGCGGAGAACGCTCCAGCCTGCCGTCGACCAGGGGGTTGATGATTATACGCAGGGTCTCGCTGATTATGTCCCGCTGCTCTTCCCGTCCCGCCAAATGCGGGGGCTCGAGCGCTGTGCCCGGAACAAACGGGTTTTCAATGGTGCCCATAGTTTGTATTTTACCTTCGCAAGGGGCGGGAAACATAAAAACAGGGGGTTTATGCTTGGTTTCACATCCAATAAGATGGCACCACAACCAATTCCTGGCTTGCCAAGAATTGCTTAAAAAATCGGAAAAGGGTTTGGTATATGCCCGCTATTTCTTTGCTGGGCCTGGATTGTCCCTAATGACATTGAAGCGAAAGCCGCCCAACTCCCCTGCTTCCGCGCTTGCCATCCCACTCCTTTGCTTCAAGGCGTTTGGTATAAAATTGCGAGGGATGGGAGTCGGAATCAAGCGGCATGAAGGGGGGGGGTAGCGCCCTTCTAAGCGGTCTAACGGCTGCTTGCGCTTGGTTGCTGGCAAGCGCGCTATCGATGCCGCATGCGCATGCGCAGACAACGCCAGGAACCTTTAACAAGACAACGGCCGACAAGGTCCTCACTTATCCCTATGAGGCTGGCCGGACCGGCATTGTCTTCCACTACAACGCTTGCAACAGCCCTGAGCAAATTGTCATTCAAACCCGCACCGACGATTTTGAACTGGTAAGCCATTACGTCAACAACAATCAAGTCGGCCTTCGGGCCGGTAGTGGCGATAGCCAAACAGCCGTCGCCCGCGCCAACTACTTGGAACTGGTAAGCGGCCGCAACGATTTGCCAGACGGTGTTCTGATTGTCACGGTCAAGGTTTGCGACCAGGCGCCTTCGGCCCACACCGTCACAGTGATGGTATGGCACGATCAGGGCGAGCACAGCGACAGGCCCGCTTCCTCCTACTTTGTGCGGGACACTTCAGCCAGCCAGGACACCGGCATCGCCATTCACCGCAGCGCCGCGGAGTGCCGCTTCACCGACGTGCGGCTGGCGACTGGAGCGCCTGACTGGCTGGAACTGCGCCAGCATCGCGCCAACGGCACCGCCGACGGCGCCGGCGGCCGGCGCTTCACGGTGCGGATGGAGAAGGATCATGCCAATGACCGGCATGTGCGCGTGCGCTTCAAAGACGATGCCAGCCCGGCGCCAGGCAGCCATGCGTTCTCGGTGGTGATGGCGCGCACGGCGGCCAGCGGCGCGGGATGCACCGCAGCGAGTGCGGCGGCGTACACGCTGAGCTACACCATCAACATCAGCTTGGGAGTCAGCTGGGACAACCAGGGGCAAGACCGCACCAGCGTCCAGGAATATGCCGCAGACGCTTTGGGCGGACCGTTTGCGGTCGCGATGGGTCCGCGCGTCCACCGCAGCTCGTCCTTATGCCGGTGGACGGATGCGAACTTGGTGGGCGGCGGATCGTTCCTGGGTCTGCAGCGCTACGCCACAACGGGCAACGAAGCGATTGGCGCGCTAGCGACCAGCGTGACCGACGTGCGCATGCAGCGCGGCTCTCCGGGCGATCGATATCTCGGCTTGATCTATCGCCCGAACGTGTCGGTCTCGGCAGGGACGATTACCGTGTCAGTGGAGATCAAGCCCAGCGCGCGCTGCGAACGCTACGCCGGCTTGCCCAATCCGGCAGTACTGCGGTTCACTGCCACGATAAACGCAGCGGCCTCCAGCACGGAGCCCTGGATCATCAAAACCAGCTTCGAGAGATCGGCGCCGACCATCTCGGTCTTCAGCCCGGCTAGCATCTACACGGCCAGCAGATACAGAGAAGTGTATACCGGCATCATCATCGGCCGGCGCACAGCGACTTGCAACGAGTACTCCCACAACCTGCTCAACCACCGCGCTTTGTTCGAAGTTGGCAACTACTATTACGGTCGCGATCCCTCAAACCACGATTCTAATCTTCCCGACACTTCGGACAGTACCCGCCAATGGTGGGACAACGACCAAGGAGGCTTGGGCCTGCACTTTCATCCTAGTGAAGCAAAGCCGGTACCGAACACCACCATCACCCTGCATGTGGCGCTGGGCAAGCATCCTGCTTGCGGCAATCCCACGCCAATCACGCTGTCGTACACCATGTCCTTTGGCCCGGCCGCGCCTTGGGGAACTTTGGCGAACGATGTCGCGACGGTGACCACGCTGTTCCGGCCCTCGCAGCTGGCGGCCGCCGCGTCGGCGACGGACACCGGCATCCGCTTCAACCGCGGCGTGGCGACGAGCGTTTGTACGAACGTGGACGTGGAGCTGGCCAGTGGCAACCGCACCCATTTGGAACTGCAAAAATACAACGGGACGACGGCCGACGGCTCGGCGGCGGCCTCCTTCTCCGGCCTGACCATGCATGCGGGCGCGACGGGCAAGCCGGTGGGCCTGCAGTTCAAAGCGGGCGTGTCGGTCGCAGCCGGCGTCCTGACGGTGGCCGTGCTCGCCAAGCCCGCCAGCAGTTGCAATCATGCGGCGGAGCCAATCCCGCTGACGGTGAAGTATGAGCTGCTAGTGGGCGAGCGGCAGCTGTGGCAGGTACATGATATCGACAACATGGGACGGGCGGTACAGCTGCGGCTGGATCCGCAACAAAGCTCATCCGACGTTGGCCTGCGGGTGCACCGCAACCTGAGCGGCTGCGACTCCTTGGATGTGTCCTTGCCGAGCAGCGCGCCCGCATATATGATGCTGCAGCAGCATGGCCCGAATGGCCCGTCAGGTTCCCTTGCGCGGACCCAGACGGCGGTGCCGATGAAGGGGACCGGCGCGGCCGACGACCGGCATGTGCGGCTGGTGATAACGCCGTCGAGCGTGCCCCAGGCGGATGCGCGGCTGACGATGAGCATCGAAGTGAGCGCCAATGCCACAGCCTGTACTGGCAGCGATGTGCCGGCGGCGCAGATGGCGTCGGGCGTGGTGGTGGTGGCGCGGGCGGAAGCCTGGAGCACCCTAGCTGGCGACAATGCCACGGCGCCGTCGCAGTTCCTGTCGGCGGCCCTGCGCGCGGCGGCCTCAGCGACGGACACTGGCCTGCGCTTCCACCGCGGCACCTCAGTCTGTCCGCAGGTGGATGTGGAGGTGCGGCCGGCGGCGTTCCTGGAGCTGCGCAAGTACAACGGCTCTGCCGCGGACGGCGCGGCGGCTTCGGCCCTGTCCAACGTGCGCATGCAAACTGGCCATGCCGACGACCGGCGGGTGGGAGTGCAGTTCAAGGCGGGCGCGAACCTGCCGTCGGGTTTGTTCACGGTGACCGTGGTGGCCGAGCCGGTCTCGGGCTGCGCGGCCCTCACTGCGCCGTGGCCGCTGACCTTGACCTATGAGCTGGCGGTGCTGGACGCCTGGCCGTGGCGCGCGGCGGCGCAGGACAACCTCGACACGCTAGCGCAGCTGAACAACCTGGCGCTGCAGGGATCTGTCCCGCATCCGACCGGGCTGCGGGTACATCGCAACTCACAAGACTGCTCGAGCACCGACGTGGCGCTGGCATCGGACTCGCCGGCATACATGAAGCTGGGCAAGTACCAGAGCAACGGCACGGCGGACGGCGCGGCGGCAAGATCGCTGACGGGCGTCAACATGTCCGGCTCGGGTGCCACTGACCGCCATGTGCGGGTGACGTTCGACGGCGGCACGGACTTGGCGGTAGACACCACCTTGATGGTGACGCTGACGGTCACGCCGAACTCTTCCTGCACGGGCCAGGGCCATCCGGCGGCGGCGCAGCTGGTCGGTACGGTGGCGATCGTGGCGGGCGCGACTTGGAGCAAGCTGGCCGGCGACGTGGACACGCTGGCGCAGACCCTGCTGTTCCAGCCGTCGCAGATCAGAGCCTCCAACGCAGCGATCGACACCGGCCTGCGGCTGCATCGCGGCACGACGGCCTGCCCGAACGTGGACGTGACGCTGAACACCACCACGCACCTGGAGCTGCGGCAATACACCAGCAGCGCGGCGACCGGATCGGCGGCGACGTTCTTCAACAACATTCGCATGGAGAACAACCATGCCAATGACCGGCGGGTGGGCGTGCAGTTCCGGGCGGGCGCGACGCTGACGGCGGACCGGCTGACGCTGACGCTGATCGCGCGGGCGAACGCATCCTGCACCAACCTAGCGATGGTGAATCCGCTGACGGTGGCGTACGAATTGGAAATCCGCGAGAACTGGCCGTGGCGGACGCAGGGGCAGGACAATCTCGGCACGCAGGCGCAGCTGGCTTCGGTGGTATTGGACACGACTGGCCCAGTACCGACCGGCCTGCGGGTGCAGCGCGATTCGCTGGCGTGCCAGAGCACCGACGTGGCGCTGGCATCGGGATCGCCGGCTTACATGAAGCTGCGCAAATACCAGAGCAACGGCACGGCGGACGGTTCCGAGGCGCGGTCGCAGACGGGCGTGAACATGTCCGGCTCGGGCGCCAACGACCGCTATGTGGAGATCGCGTTCGACGGCGGTACTAAGATAGCGATTGACACCACCTTGCAGATCACGCTTACGGTCACGCCGAACTCCTCCTGCACGGGCCAGGGCCATCCGCCGGCGACGCAGGTGGTGGGCACCGTGGTCGTGATCGAGGCCCTGCCCTGGCAGACGCTGGCCGGCGACGTGGCCAACCGCGACCGCATCCTGTTCAAGCCGTCCCAGATCCAAGCGGGCGCGGCGACCGACACGGGCCTGCGCTTTCATCGCAGCACCGCAGCCTGCCCGGACATAGATGTGACGCTGCGCAACACCGCGCATCTGGAGCTGCGACAATACACCAGCAGCGCGGCGACGGGAACGGCGGCTGCCTTCTTCCGCAACGTGCGCATGCAGGCCAATCACGCCAACGACCGCCTGGTGGGCGTGCAGTTCCGCTCCGGCGCGAACATCCCGGCGGGCCCGTTTACGCTGACGCTGGTGGCGGAGGCAAACGCATCCTGCACCAACCCGGCGAAACAGTTGCCGCTGACGCTGGCATACACGCTTTCGGTACAAGAGGACTGGCCGCTGCGCAGCCAAGGCCAGGACAACCTCGGTACGCAGGCGCGGCTGCCGGCGCGGTCGCTGAGCGGCGCGACTGGCGTCGTGCCCACCGGGCTGCGTTTGCACCGCAACATCTTCGTGTGCTCGAACTTCGACGTGGCGCTGGCGGCGGGCGCGCCGGCGTACCTGAAGCTGGGCAAATACCAGGCCAACGGCACCGCGGACGGCGCGCCGGCGCGGTCGCTGACGGGCGTGGCCATGCCTGGATCGGGCGCGGCCGACCGCCATGTGCGAGTGGCGATCGACGGCGGCACGAGCTTTACGGCCCTGACGACCGTGCAGGTGACGATGACCTTGGCGACCAACAGCTCCTGCGCCAGCCAATCAGGCGCGCCAGCTTCGCATGAGCTGGTCGGAACGGTCGCGGTGGTGCCGCCGGACGCCTGGATTGAGTTGGCCGGCGACGTGGATGCAAGGCCCGACACCTTGTTCCGGCCGGCGCGGATTCGCGCTGCCAACGCGGCGATCGATACCGGGCTGCGTTTCCATCGCGGCACGGATGCCTGTCCGGACGTGGATGTGACGCTGAACACCACCACGCACCTGGAGCTGCGGCAATACACCAGCAGCGCGGCGACGGGATCAGCGGCGACGTTCTTCCGCAACGTGCGCATGCAGGCCAACCATGCCAATGACCGGAGGATCGGAGTACAGTTCCGGGCGGGTGCGACGGTCCAGGCGGGCCAACTGACCTTGACGCTGGTGGCGCGAGCGTCGTCGGGCTGCGCGTCGCAGAACGCGCCATCGCCGCTGACGCTGGCGTATACCTTGGCAGCGCTGGAGCGCTGGCCGTGGCGCACGCAGGCGCAGGACAGCTTCGCGGCGCCAGCGAGCGTCCATCTCTCAGCTTTGGCGACGACAGGCGCGGTCCCAACGGGATTGCGGGTGCACCGCAACTCGCCGGCGTGCTCGAGCGTCGACGTGGCGCTGGCGGCCGGCTCACCCTCTTACCTATCGCTGCAGCGCCACAGTGCGGCGGGCGTGGCGGACGGCGCGGCGGCGCGGTCGCTGGCGGCGGTGAACATGGCGGGCGCCGGCGCCAATGACCGGCATGCGCAGGTGATGATCGCCGGCGGGACCACCTTGACGACGGGCGCGACAGTGATGGTGTCGCTGTCGATCGCGCCCAACTCCTCCTGCTCCACGGCGGAGGGCGTCCAGGCTCGGATGGATCTGGTCGGCAGCTTCTTGATTGCCGGCCGGGGCGAGGAAGAGATAGCTGAGGAATCGATCCAGGCGGGCAGCGCCATGGCGATGCGCATGATGGGACTGGAAACCCTCGATGCGGTACTGGGCCGCGCGACCGCAGGTTCGGGCGCGGCGGCGACCGAGCAGCTGCTCGGCATGCTGGCGGCCAAGGAGGCCGGGCTGGAGAGCGGCGACATCGACCTGCGCGAGTTCCTCGCCGGCCAGAGCTTCGAGCTGGCGGCAACGGAGCGGCGGAATGGCGGTACTGCCGGTGCCGCGGCATGGGGCCGCGCCGCGTTTTTCAAGACCGCGTCGACAGTGTCGGCCACGACGGAACTGGAAAGCGAATTGTTCAGCGCGCACTTCGGGGCTGATTACCGATGGAGCAACGGCATCGTGCTCGGGATGGGACTCGGCCGCAACGAATTGGAGGGCAACTACAAAGATGAGAGCGTCGACGGCAGCTATCAGCTGGAGCTGGACCTGTACCAGCCGTATGCGGTGATACCGCTGGGCCCGGCCGGTTGGCTGGCGGCCTACGGCAGCCAGGGCAGCGGCGAGATCATGCTACCGGCAGCTGAGAACAATGCGACGGACACCATGCATGATGCCGACTATATAGGATGGGGCCTGGGCTGGCGCAACGACCTCGACGACCTGCGCATGCGCGCCAGCGCCAGCAGCGGCGAGCTCGAAGCAGCGCTGGGCGAGATGCCGATGGATTCCAAGGCCGGCGTGGTGCGGCTGGGCGTGGCCTATGCGCCGAGCTTCGAAGCGATCCCGGTGCGGCCGGAGCTGGAGGCCGCATGGAGCAAGGACTGGGGCGACGCCCAGGTGGGGCAGCACTGGCTGCTGGGCCTGGGCCTGGAATACGCGGGCGACGGCCCGCTGCAGGCGCGCGTCGCCTACCAGCATGCGGTGGCGGGCGACGGCGACCTGGCGGGCCTGGAGCTTGACTTCCGCTTCCTGCCGGGCCGCGGCGGCCTGGGTCCGTCCTTCGCTTTGCGCCCGGGCTACGGCCTGGCTACCGGCGCGGCGGTGTTCGATCAGGTTGCGCAGCCGTTCGCCTTTGACGGCGGCGATGATGATGGCAGCCGGCGCCTGCGGGCCGAGATGGCCTGGGGCCTGCCGGTCAGCGGCGGAGTGCTGACGCCTTACAGCGACTGGAGCGTCGTTGGCGAGAGCGACCAGCTCGGCGCAGGCCTGCGCCTGGGTACCGCCGCGGCCGGATCCTGGCAACTGGGCTGGCAGCGCGAGGACAGCAGCAGCCTGCGACTGCAGCTGCGCATCGGCGACTAAATATAGACAGGCACGCGGACAGCCCGCGCCGTCTTCAGAAAGTTATGCAGCTAGTGGCAGATAATCTGCCGCTGTAGATAGTGGCTTGAGCTAAGCAGACATGCTATGACTCAGCCAAGCTCTTGGCTTGCGAACTTAGTCACGCTCCTTCAACCCTTGTCGCGCTCCTGCATGGCTTTGAAGTATTGGAAGAAGGTTGGGATGGCAGCCCGTACCTCAGCGTCTTTCTTAAACCATATCAGGCTGTTGTCCAGCAGCAGATTGAATATTTCGCTTGCTTTATCTTCGCTCATACCATCATTGGCGGCCGCTAGCTTCGATACAACCCCCGCTGGCGTCAATGGCGTGTCCGCCGCTTCCACGAAGGCCACGACCTGGCTGGCGTAAGCCAACACCTTGACATCCCTGATATCCTCGTAAACATCGTGATAGTAACCTTCGCGCTCCTCCTGCATGGCAGCCTCGGCACCCTGCGCCAGGGCCAGGTCGACTTCCTTGCGCTTGGCTTTCTGCATGGCTTCCCACACCACCTCGCCCGCCAGCTGGACGAAGTAAGGATAGTTGTCAGTCCAGCTCGCCATCAAATCGAGCGCCTCGTCCGCCACCTTCGCCACGCCATTGTCCAGCAGCGGCTTGCGCAGGGCGTCGCGCACCGCCCCGTCGCTGATTTGATGGATGTACATCGATTTGCAGCGATTGATGAAGGTGGCATTCACCTGTTTCAATCTCACATCGAGCGCGGGCGTACCGGCCATGATCACCGCCAAAGGATGCTGTTCCCCAATCATCATCTGGCACGCCTGCAGCAAGGTGCCGAAGAACGCAACGTCGTAGTGCATCGCCTCGTCCAGCAGCAGCAGCACTGGATGCCTGTGCAGACGGGCCTGCATCACTTCCACAAGCGTCTGCTTCTCCTGGTCCCGCTCCGCGGCAGCGCTGGCTGGACCGAAGCCCCCGCTGATCTTGGATAAACGGCTCAGCGCCAGCGGAAACCTCTCCCGCCAGTCCATGCCTTTTTTCAAGCCGTTGATGAGGAGGGCGCGCGAATCCTCGTCGGGCTGCGGGATGTTCTTAATCACATGGATGCCCTGCCGCTGCGCTTCTGCGCCCGCTAGATTGAGCAGCGTCGTCTTGCCCGCACCACGCGGGCCGATGATCTTGATGGGCCTCGGCGGAGAATGCTCCAGCTTGCCCTCGGCCGGGGGCTCGGCGATCAGCTGCAGGGCCTTGATGATCAGATCCAGCTGCTCTTCCCGTCCCGCCACATGCGGAGGCTTGGTCGAAGGACCGGGAGCGAACGGGTTTTTAATGGTTCCCATGGTTTGTATTTTACCTTCGCAAGAGGCGGGAAACACTAAAAGGGCCTTACATATCTATTTATCCCTATGATTTTCTCAACAGTTGAACTACATCAATCGCCATGAGGCAGCCAGATGTTCTTGACCTGGGTCGCGCGCCGCAGCCAGGCCTCGCCCTGCGCGTCTGCAGCGCTCCAGTCGCGCGCCGCGCCCACATGCGTGCTCTTGACATTGCCGGCAGCCAGCTCTTCGACCAAGCGTACGTCATCGCGCCCTCCGCCGAAGCACCACATGCCATCGACATCCAAATGCCCGGCTAAATGGCTGAGCGTGTCGGAACGCGGACCTGTGATGATGTTGACGACGCCGGCCGGCAGGTCCGAGGTCTCGACCACTTCATAGAAATCGGCCGCGAGCAGTCCGCTGCGCGCGCTCGGCAGCATCACCGCAGCATTGCCGGCCGCGAGCAAGGGCGCGAGCAAGCTGATGAAGGACAGCAGCGGCTGCTCGTCCGGACAGGCTGCGCCCACCACCCCGAGCGGCTCGGGCAAGGCCAAAGCCAGCCCGCGCAACGGCGGCCGGTGGACCACCCCTTCATGCTTGTCGCACCATGCAGCGTAACTGAACAAGCGCTCGCAGACCTGCTCCACCTCGCCTCGCGCCGCGGCGGCCGTGCCGCCGTCGATCTGCCGCAGCCGCTGCGCGAACTCATCCCTGCGCTTCGCCAGTTTCTCAGCCAGGTGATAGAGCAGCTGCGCGCGCAGATGCGGATCGCTCTCGTTCCAGCGGCCCTTGTCCAAAGCGTCGCGCGCGGCCTGGACCGCGTCGCGCACGTCCTTGCGGTTGCCGCGCGCTGCATAACCTAGATGCTTGCCGCTGGCGTCTGCGACCGCATAGGCATAGCCGCCGTCCGGCCGGCGCTGCTTGCCGCCGATATAGTGCTTGGACGTTTGATCGATGTCCGCTGTACCCATTGTCTTCAGTACGCGCTTGCGGCGCGCAGCCTTCGGCGGCTGCGCCGGACGCGCGATCGGCTTGAGATACTCGTAGGCGCCCTCAATCCCGCCTTCACGCCCGAAGCCCGATTCGCGATAGCCGCCGAAGCCCACCGCCGCATCGAACAGATTGGTCGAATTTACCCAGACCACGCCGGCCTGCAGCCGCCGCGCGACCTCCAGCGCCAATGCGCCGGATTCAGCGTAGACGCTCGCAGCCAGGCCGTAGCGCGTGTTGTTCGCGAGCGCGATGGCCTCGGCGCTGGTGCGGAAAGTGTGCGCAACCAGCACCGGGCCGAAGATCTCCTCGGTCGCGATCTCCGAGGCCGGCGGCGCGTCCAGCACCAGCGTCGGCGGATAAAAGCAGCCGCCGCTCGGCAGGCCCCGCGGCAAGGCGGCCTGGAACAGCTGCCCTCCTTCGGCGACACCGCCGTCTACCAGCTTGGTGATGCGCTTGAGCTGCGGGCCCGAGATGATCGCGCCGACATCGGTGTTCTTGTCCAAAGGATCGCCCACCCGCATGGAATCCAAGCGTCGCCGCAGCTTCGCGAGCATGCGAGGCGCAGCGCCTTCCTGGACCAGCAGCCGCGAGCCCGCGCAGCAGACCTCGCCCTGGTTGAACCACACGCCGTCGACCACGCCTTCGACCGCAGCATCGAGGTCCGCGTCGCTGAAGACGATGAAGGGCGACTTGCCGCCCAGCTCCAGGCTCAGGGACAGGCCGCGGCCCGCCGTCCGGCGCCGGATTTCCTTGCCGACCGCGGTCGAGCCGGTGAACGCCAGCTTGTCCAGGCCCTCGGCCTCAACCAGGGCCGCGCCGGTGGTGCCGTCGCCGGTGATGATGTTGAGCACGCCGGCGGGCAAGCCCGCCTTGGCCGCCAGCTCCGCGAACAGCAGCGCCGTCAACGGCGCCTGCTCCGCGGGCTTGAGCACCACGGCGTTCCCCAGCGCCAGCGCCGGCGCGATCTTCCACGCCAGCATGAGCAGCGGGAAGTTCCACGGGATGATCTGTCCCACCACGCCCACCGGGCGATGGGCGGGAAAACGCTCGTCCTGCAGCTGCGCCCAGCCGGCATGATGATAGAAGTGCCGCGCCGCCAGCGGGACGTCGATGTCGCGGGTCTCGCGCACCGGCTTGCCGTTGTCCAGGCTCTCTAGTACTGCGAACAGCCGCGCATGCTTTTGCAGCATGCGCGCCAGGGCATACATGGCCTTGGCCCGCGCATAGCCGCCGCTGCGCGCCCAGCGCGGCTGCGCCTTGCGAGCCGCGGCGACCGCCTGCCGCACGACAGCGGCGTCCGCCAGCGGCAAGCGCGCCAGCTGCTTGCCGGTCGCCGGCTCCCGGGTGGTGAAAAAACCTGCGCCCTGCTGGCTGAAGCGGCCGTTGATGAAGTGGCCCAGCTGGCCGCGGCCGGTACGCAGCCAGGCGCGTACGGCGGAGTCGCTCTCCGGCGCCGGGCCGTAGGCGAGGCGCTTGGACGCGCTCATGCCAGCGCGTGCCGGCGCACGGCGCTGTAGGCGCCGGTTATATGATGCTCCAGCTGCCGCTCGACGTCGCCGAGCAGCGATGAGGCCCCGAAGCGCAGCAAGCTCGGCTGCAGCCACTCATCGCCCAGTTCTTCCTTGACCAGTACCATGTAACTGAGGACCTGCTTGGCCGCGGAGATCCCGCCCGCCGGCTTGAAGCCCACCCGGCAGCCGGTCAAGTCGTGATAGTCGCGGATCATGCGCAGCATCGTCAGCGCCGCGGGCAAGGTGGCGTTGCTCGTCTCCTTGCCGGTCGAGGTCTTGATGAAATCGGCCCCGCCCATCATCGCCGCCAGCGAAGCGCGCGCGATGGCGCGCAGCGACAGCAGGTCCCCGACCGCCAGGATGACCTTGATGTGCGCAGGGCCCGCGGCCGCGCGAAAGCGCTTGACCTCGTCGTACAGCTGGCGCCAGGCCCCGCTGAGGGCGTGCTCCCGGGTGATCACCACTTCCAATTCCCGGGCGCCGGCTGCGCAGGCCGTGCGGATCTCGCGCAGCTTCGCGCCCATGCCGATCTGCCCGGCGGGAAAGCCGGTCGATACCGGCGTGACCGGCACCTCGCTGCCCTCGAGCAGCTCGAGCGCGCGGGACAGCAAGCGCGGGTAGACGCAGACCGCGGCCACCCGCAGGGGCGCGGGGACCGCAAGCTGCAGCTGCAGCCCGGGCCGCAGCGGCTGCCGGGCCTTGCCGCACAGCCGCACCAGGCGCCCGGCGGTGTCGTCGCCCGCGAGCGTCGTCAGGTCCATGCAGCGGATCGCCTGCAGCAGCCATTCTTTCTGCGCGCCCTGCTTGACCGAGCGCCGCGCGACCGCGGTCGCGGCGCGGCGCAAGGTCGCGGCGTGGTCGATGCGCACGCCTGCGATCAAGCCCGCGTCGAAATCCAGCCCCGGATTGCGGCGTGGACCGGGCCGCGGGCGCGGCGATTCGATTGTCTTCAACATAAAATAAATGCTGGACCCTTGAGCCAGGCAGGGCGCGCAAGCCGCCCTCGTCCGTCCGTCCCTGTTGCAATGACGCTGTATTTTAATCGCACCCTGTTCGCCGTGGCCGGCATGCTGGCGCTGCTGCTGGTACTGCCGCCGCTCGCCCAGGGACAGTCCAAAACCGAGTGGTACGTCTGCAAGCGCGATGATTCCCCGGTCGAGATCAAGACCAACCGCATCATGGCGGGACACACTTGCACGTACGAGGACGGCTCACCCATCAGGAAGCAGGGCCAGGCCCAGCCCCAGCAGCAACAGCAGCAGTCCAGCGCGAGCAAGAAGGAAGGCAAGCAGGACTCGGCGACCGCCGTCCCGCGCGCGGACAATATCCGGACGCGCATCCTGCTGCGCGAGCACGAGCGCGAGCTGGCGGCCTTCCGCGACGCCCAGGACCGCCGCGGGCGGCTGGCCCGGCAGGAGAGCAAGGAGCTCTTCGATTACTACAGCCTCAAGATGGAGAGCCACGGACACAACGTCAAGGCAATCAGGGAAGAGCTGGCCCGGCTGCAGCGATGAGCTTTCTTCCGATTCCTGCCATCGACCTGCTCGAAGGCAAAATCGTCCGGCTGCGCAAAGGCAAATACGACGAGGCCACGGTCTATAGCGATGAGCCCGCCGCCCAGGCCGCTGAGTTCGCGCGCCTCGGCGCCCGGCGCCTGCACATCGTCGATCTCGACGGCGCCCGCAGCGGCGCCAGCGCCAACCGCGAGGCCATCCGCGCCCTCATCGCCGCGGCCAAGCAGGTCCAGCCGGAACTCGAGATCCAGGTCGGCGGCGGGCTGCGGCGCATGGCCGACATCGATGCGTGCCTGGAAGACGCGGACTACGCGGTCCTCGGGACCGCGGCGATCGCCGATGAGAAGTTCCTGGCCGCGGCCTGCGCGCGGCACCCGCAGCGCATCATCCTCGGCCTGGACGCGCGCGACGGCATGCTGGCGGTCCAAGGCTGGGAAGTAGACGCCGCCATCGCCGCGGTCGACTACGCCCAGCGGGTCCGGCAGCTGGAGCTGGCGGCGGTGGTGCACACCGACATCGGCCGCGACGGCATGCTGAGCGGGCCCAACTGCGACGCCAGCGCCGCGCTGCAAGAGCTGCTGCCCTGCCCGGTGATCGTCAGCGGCGGCATTGCGAGCATCGCGGACATCAAGCGCGCCCGCGCGGCCAAGCTCGGCGGCGCCATCATCGGCAAGGCCATCTATGAGCAGCGCATCGATCCCGCGGCGCTGTTCAACTGAGCAGCGGGCCATGGCGATCGACAAGCACATACCGGCCAGCGCCCTCGCGCTCAAGCCCTATGAAGCGGGCAAGACCATCGAGCAGATCGGCCGCGAGGCCGGCGTCGCAGTTACGGTCAAGCTGTCCTCGAACGAGAATCCGCTCGGCGCGAGCCCCGCAGCCCTGCGCGCCCTGGCCGCGCCGGAGACCTACAGCCCCAGCCTGTATCCCGATGCGGCGGCGGTCGCCCTGCGGGAGGCCATCGCGGCCAAGCTCGAGTTGCAGCCCGAGCAAGTCATCTGCGGCAACGGCTCGAACGACATCCTGGAGATGGCCGCGACCCTGGCGCTGCGGCCCGGGACGAAAGCGGTCTATGCGCAGCACTCGTTCGTAGTCTACCGGCTGGCGACCGCCGCGCGCGGCGCGGACGCCATCGAGGTCCCGGCCCAGAATTTCGGCCACGACCTCGAGGCCATGGCGCAGGCCTGCCGGCAGGATGGGGTGCGCATCGTCTACGTCGCCAATCCGAACAATCCCACGGGTACTTGGCACGAGCCCGAGGCGGTCGCGGCCTTCGTCGCGCAAGTGCCCGAGGACGTGCTGGTGGTGCTGGATGAGGCCTATCACGAATACGTCGAGAGCGGCCCAGGTCCTACGTTGGAGTTGCTAGCAAAGTACTCTAATTTATTGATTAGCCGAACTTTTTCCAAAATCCACGGCCTGGCTGGCCTGCGCATCGGCTACGGCCTGGCGCAGCCGGGACTGCTCGCCCTGCTCAACCGGGTGCGGCAGCCGTTCAACGCCAACAGCGCGGCGCAGGCCGCCGCGCGCGCGGCGCTCGGCGACGCTGATTTCATCGCGCAGTCCCAGGCGGTCGCCCGCGACGGCATGGAGCAGCTGCGCGAGGAGATCGCGGCCAAAGGCTATCCCACCATTCCCTCCTGCGGGAACTTCATTTGCTTCACCGGCGAGGACGGCAAGGCCTTGTTCCAGGCTCTGCTGCAAGGCGGCGTGATCGTGCGCGACATCGAAGAGTACGGCCTGCCGAACTGGCTGCGCGCGACCATCGGGACCGCCGCGCAGAACGAGCAGCTGCTGGCGGCGCTGCCGCAGCGGGCTTGAGCGCGCCGGCGGCCAGCGTGGTCGGCGTCGCCGGCCTCGGGCTGATTGGCGGGTCCTTCGCCAAGGACCTGGTCGAGCTGGGCCATGCGGTCGTCGGCTATGACATCGACGCGGACGCATGCGCGGAAGCCATGCGCGCGGGCACGGCCACGCATGCCTCGGACGACATCCAAGTGCTCGAAGACTGCAAGGCCGTCCTGATCGCGGTGCCGGTCACCCAGACCGCGGCGGTGCTGCGGGATATCGCCGCCATGGACATGCCCAACCTCATCACCATCTGCGACGCGGGCAGTACCAAGCAGGACATCTGCGCGGCCGCGCAGGAGATCCTGGGGGACCGCGCTGGAGTGTTCGTTCCCTGCCATCCGATTGCGGGCACCGAGCACAGCGGCATCCGCGCCGCGGTCAAGGGCTTGTTCCGCGACCGGCGGCTGATCATCTGCGAGGCCCAGCAGGAGCAGGCGGCGGAGGACTTGATCAGCGGCCTGTGGGAGCAATGCGGGGCGCGCATCGCGCGCATGGCGGCGGCTGATCACGACCGGCTGTTCGCTGCAGTCAGCCATCTGCCGCACATGCTGGCTTACGCCCTGGTCAACGACCTGGGACGGCGCGACGACCGCGATGAGTTGCTCGCGCATGCGGCCAGCGGCTTCACGGACTTCACGCGCATCGCCAGCTCCAACCCGCATATGTGGCGCGACATCTGCCTGGCGAACTCCGCCAACCTGGTGCGCGAGATCGACGCTTATCTCGAGCTGCTCACGGAGCTGCGTAAGGCGATCGAGCAGCGCGACGGCAAGCAGCTGCACGCCTTCTTCGACGTAGCGAGTACCCTGCGGGACAACTGGCTGCGCGAGCGCAAGTCCGAATGAGCGACTGGACCATCGAGCCCGCCAGCGGCGGGCTGCGCGGCGAGCTGCGCCTGCCGTCGGACAAGTCGATCAGCCATCGCGCGATTATGCTGGGCGGCCTGGCCAAGGGCACGACCACCATTGAGCAGCCGCTGCTGGGCGAGGACACCAAGGCGACGCTGCGCGCGATGGAGGCGCTGGGGGCTCGCAGCGAGCAGCAAGACGGTACTTTGCTGGTTACCGGCGCCGGCGCCGAGCTCAACCGCGAGCCGGGGACCATCGACTGCGGCAACGCCGGGACCTTGATGCGGCTGTACGCCGGCCTGGTCTGCGGCCGCAACATCAGCTGCGTGCTCGATGGGGATGAATCGCTGCGCCGCCGGCCCATGCGCCGCATCAGCGAACCGCTCGGATCGATGGGCGCAAGCATCAGTGTCGCTGAAGACGGCACGCCGCCCATGCGCATCGAAGCGGTCGATGGCCTGCGACGCATCGAGTATGAATTGCCGAAGGCCAGCGCTCAAATCAAGTCGGCGGTACTGCTCGCGGGCTTGAGCGCGGCAGACGGTGCATGTGTGATCGAGCCCCTGCCCTGTCGCGATCACACGGAATTGATGCTGCCATCTTTCGGCGCGGATCTCAAGCGCGAGGGCGACCGCATCGAAGTGAGAGGCCAGCCGCAGCTGCGCGCCGCGTACATCCAGGCGCCCGCGGACATTTCATCAGCGGCTTTCTTCATCGTCGCGGCCTCGCTGGTACCGGGCAGTGAATTGGTGCTCAAGGATGTCTGCGTCAATCCGACCCGCATCGGCATCCTGCGCATCATGCGCGCGATGGGCGCATCGATTGAATTGGACAATCAGCGCAGCTTCGGCAATGAACCGGTCGCGGACCTGGTGGTCAAGCATGCGCCGCTGCGCGGCGCGGTGATCGGAACAGAGGATATTCCGGCCGCAATCGACGAGCTGCCGGTGATCTTCATCGCGGCCGCGGCCGCGGACGGCCAGACCAAGGTACGCGGAGCCGCCGAGCTGCGCGCGAAGGAATCCGACCGCCTCGCGGCGATGGCGCAGGTGTTGGAGCAACTGGGCATCGAGCACGACGAGAGTGAGGACGGCATCGATATCGAAGGTGGATCGTTCCGGGGCTGCGAGTTGGACTCGCACGGCGACCATCGCATCGCGATGGCGGGCGCGGTGGCCGGCTTGCTAGCGCAGGATCAGGTACGGGTCAAAGACTGCGCCAACGTCGCGACCTCCTTTCCCGGCTTCATCGAACATGCCGCCAGCGCCGGTTGGAACATCACAAGTACTTGATTAGGGTACTTGGGTAATCAACTTGTTGTATTTGAACGGCTTGGCGTGCCAAGGATGGGAAGTGGCATGCTAGCTTGGGACATCAATATCTCATTGGCATTGCATCAAGCAAAGCATGTGATTGCTTGATTGCCTATCTCTTCAGGGTGTCCTGCTCCATTTCATGCAGGTAGGTGAAGAACGAGGGGACACCGGCTTCCATGTAGTCCTGATCCCCCTGCCAGATGAAACCTAGCCACTGCAGGCCATCGACGATGTCCCGGGCTTTTGCCGCTTTGAGCTTTCTGTTCTTCTTCTGCAGAACGAGCTCAATGTCCTTGCGCTTCGCTTGGGCGTTTGGCTGCTGGGCGAGGACCTCGGCCGCTTGCAGGGCATATGGCGTGAGTTCTTTAGCATTCATCTCAGTGTAGATTTTGCGGTATAAATTCCTGCGCTTGCGGTTTATCGCTGCCTGGGCTTGCTCGACCAGCGCGACATCTACGCGCCGCTTCCTGCCCTTGGACAATACTTTCCAAACCTCTGCCCCTACTATCTGGACGAAATAAGGATAGTTGTCGGTCATGCCCCACATCATCTCCAGGGCCTCCGGATCGACCTTGATGCCGCGGTTGGTGAACGGCTTGCTGAGCGCTTTCTTGCTCTCATCGGTCGCCAACAAGTTGATGTAGATGTCCTCGCTCCTTGTCATGAACGTCGCTTCGATCTTCATCAGATAACTTTGCAAGTCCGGGGTACCAACCAACAGCATCACCAAGGGGTACTGCTCGGTGATCAGCTGCTGCCCGATATGCAGCATGAACCCCATGATGTTTTCTTCGTAATGGTGGGCCTCGTCCATCAACACCGCCACCGGCCCTTGGCTCAGCCTGGCCTGCAGAAGCTGTTCATAGCCTTGAGAGGCCTCGCCCAGCTGCACGCCGCCGCCGAGGGGGCCAACGGAAAGATTGAAGCCCTTCACCATCTTCAGCAGGGATTCATCATCCCCGGCCATCTTTTTGAGCAGGCGTCCCAGCGCATCGCCGGCCGCCAGGTCCTTGGCATGCGTCAGCCGCACCACATGGATCTTCATCTCCTGGGCCCGTTTCTGCATCCAGCGCAGCAACAGCGTCTTGCCCACCCCGCGGGGGCCGGTGATCACTATCGGCGGCATCGCATCGTGCTCCAGCAGGCCATCTTCTTCCTGGACCTCGCTCGGAGCGATGCTCTGCAGGGCATCCTCGAGCACGTCGAACACATCCTCCCGGCCGGCGACATGCTCCGGGGTGTGCCCGGTACCGGGAGTGAATGGCTTTTTTCTCCGCCTGGCAGGCTGGGAAGTCATAACCATATTTTAGGGATTATACGAAATTTATATCCTTAACTTTGCAAATCTGGTCTGTTCGCTTGAAAAAGGATTGGCAGGCTACAGGGTGGGTGCGGCCCCCACCTGTGAAGGCGATGTGGCTTGCCAGCATGCCGCCAGCACCCGGCTGAAGGGATCACAAGACTTGATAGGCCGCGACGCCGCAGCTTGGTGATCAGTCGCCGAGCAGATTGAACTCGATCGCGATCATGTCGCGCTCGTCCTGCCGCCAGCGCAGCAGCCAGCTGCCGCCGTCGCCCTGGCGCAGCCGCAGGCCCACTTCGCCGGCCTCGGTGGCGAAGGACCAGCCGCCGTAGGGGGTGAGCACGCCGCCGTCGACGGCGAGGCCGTAGCTGATCTCAGCGGCGCCCCGCATGCCGGCGTCTGGTTGCGCGAGCAGGTCGGCTCCGGCCGCCGGTCCATGCGCCGGCGTGGCTGCCAAGCCCAGGCCGAGGTTGCCCGGCGCGGTGGCGAAGCGCACGTCGATGGAGCCGCCGCTGGCGGTCAGGTCGCCCTCATTCATGCCGATGAACAGGTATTCTGCGGCCACCGCCAGGCGCTGGCTGGCATAGCCGAGGCCGGCGCTGAGCTCGTACTTGTGGCCGGGATCATCGCCCCAGTCGACGGCGATCGCCAGGCCGGCCGAGGGCCGCAGCGAGCCTCGTCCCATGTCGATGGCGGGCGCGTAGCGCACGCCGGTCCGCAGGCTCATGTTGTCCGCCTTGGAGCCGTCCGGGCCCAGGTCCGGGATGTCCAGGGATCCGCCGCTGACGGCGCCCTCGAGCTCCAGGCCGCTCGTGGCCGCCTCGCGATAGCCCAGGGCCCAGCCGAGATAGTCCGCGTCATAGGTCGCGCCCGCGTCGGTGCCCGCTTCCTTCAGCTCGGCCTCGCCGCTGCCGACGGCGATCGCTCCCGCCAGGTGCCCGCCCTCGAGCGGCAGCGACGCATACGGCTGGGCCACGTCCAAGGCCAGGACGTAGTTGCCCGCATAGTCTTTGCCAGCTGACGTGCGGCCAGCGTAGTCGGTGTCAAGCTCGTGGCGGCCGTAGCCCACGCCGAGCAGGGCCCCGCCCGCCAGGCGGTAGTCCGCGCCGATCTGCGCCGAGAACATGTCGCCCTCCTGCCGGAAAGGATCGAGGTCTTCTCCTTCCTCCAGCTGCAGGAACTCGGCCCGGCCCCAGGCGCCGAAGCCCGGCCGGCCGGAGGCCGCGGCGTCCAGGCCCAGCGCGAACTCCTGCCCCGCCAGCAGGCTCCGCAGGTCGAGGTCGCCGCTCTCGAGCTGCTGCTCCTTGGCCGCCAGCAGGCCCAGCAGCGACTGCTCGCTTGCTATGGAGCCCGCCGCGCGCCGCAGCACCGCGTCGATGCCGCGCATGCCGACCACCCGCGTCGCCGCCGCGCCCGTCGCTTGGCCGATCGCGGCCTGCTCGGCATCGCTCGCATCCCGGACCGTCACCTGATATGACAGCGTCAAGGGCTCGACGCCCGCAGGCGCCGGCGAGCAGGCCGGCGTCGCCACCGCCGCCAATGTCAAGATACCCGGCGTCAGCGTCCCCATCAGCTCCAGGCCCGCATGGACCCCGCTCGACAGGTTGGCCAGCATGATGTCGGGCCCGGCGGTACCGTCCTTCGCGTCGCTCGCGGTGTAGCGCTGCAAACGCGCCATCGTCGCCGCGCTGCCCGTCAATGCCAGGCGCGCGCGGTCGCAGGCCGCCGTGTAGCGATGGAAACGGATGCCGGTGTCCACCGGCTCGGCGGCGGTCGCCGCGGCCACTATCACCGAGCTCGCCTGGCTGCGATTCTTGGAGCCCGCCTGCCACATGGTCGGATCAATCAGCGTCACCAAGGCCGTGATGGTGTTGGCCAGCGCGCTCGCGCAGCCCGACCGCGTCGTGTCCGTCTCCGCCAGCACCTGCACCGTCAAGGTCCCGGCCGCCACCTGCGCCCGCGGCGCGAACAGCACGGCCAAGGCCCGGTTGTTCGCCGCGCTGGCGCTGAACATCGGCACGTTCGCATGCGAGACCGCCGCCGAGCCCGACAGGACGCCGCTCGCATTCACCGGCTGCAGCCGCAGGTAACCTGTGTGGCTGAGCAAGCGCATGCTAGTGTTCGGACACGCCGCCAGGCCCCGCTGGAACTTGATGCCCGTGGTCACCGCCGTCGCGCTCGCCCGCAGATTGCTGGTCCACAGCGTCGACGCCGCTTGCAGCGTCTCCGCCGCGCCCACCTCGCGATAGCCCGCCCGGATGGTGATCGCGTAAGTCGACGTCAGCAGCGTCGCCGGCCGCCGGGCCGCCGGGCACGTTGACGACGGCGACACCACCACCGTCGCGCGCTCGACCCGCGCGCGCGCGCCCACATTCGCATTGGCGCTGAACACCAGCCGGAAATGGTTGTCCGCGGCGTTGCCGTCTTGCATGTGCACGCCCGTGAAGGCCCGGCCCTGCGCGCCCACCGCCGTGGTCGACCCGCCGCTCACCGTCATCCGCAGCAAGCCCAGCCAATTGCCCGCGGCGCTGCGCATCGTGACATCCACGATCCGGCATCGCGTCGAGCTGCGATGCACCCGGATCCCCGTCGGCGTCGGCGTAGTCGCCGCCGCCAGGGCCGGCGCCGCGAACGAGCCCGCCGGCGCCATGCTGTCCCGACTCTCCGTCTCCCAGGCGTTGACCGCCATCGTCACCGTCACCAGATACGACAGCGTCTGCGGCTCGATCGTAACCGCCGCGCAGCCCGACGACACCACCGCCGTAACCGCCAGCGTGCCCGCCGGCGGACTGCCCTTCAGCTCCAGCTGCGCGTAGTTGCCCCCGCTGCTCGCGACGCTCCCCACCGTCACCTCGAAGCCCGGCGAGCCCGCCAAGGCCGCGTTGGTGCTCCCGTTCATGCCGCGCAGCTGCATGATGTCCCGCACCCGCGCCCGCGCGTTGCCCGCGCCCGTCACCTGGTCGTCATTCAGCACCACCTCCATCGTCGTGCATGTGCCCGCGTAGCGGTGGATCTTGATCCCCGTCGGCTGGGCGCCGCTGACCGGCGTCTCGAACACCGCCGTCGCCGCCATCACATCGTTGGATCCTGTCGTCCACGTCGGTCCCGTGGACGCCGTCAGCTTCGCTGTGATCGTCCGCGCGAACGCCACCGGACAGGCGTTGTTGCTGGTGGGGCTGTCCACCTTGACCGAGACCGTCAGCACCCCCGCCGTCACCGTCGCGCCCGCCTTGAACAGCAGCGCCAAGGCCCGGGCGTTGGTCCCGCCCATCGCCACGCCGCTGTGCGCCGTCGCCAAGGCGCCCGTCAGGGCGTTGCTCGATGGATTCATATGCTGCAGGCGCAGCTCGTCGGTGTGGCTCAGCAAGGTCATGTTCGTCGGACACCGCATCGTCCCCCGCTGGAACACAATCCCCGTGGTGATGGAAACATTGCTAGCTAGCGTGGCGGCACGGAACACGCTCGCCGCTGCCAGCGACTCCGCCGTGCGGATGTTGCGCTGCGCCTGCAGCGTGATGGTGATGTCGGCAAGCATGTTTCTTCCGTACTGATTACAACTGCCATATAGCGATACTATAAGTTCCAGAGTCTTTTCCCCGGAGAATTGCTGGTTAGCCTTGAAACTAAGCGTGGCATGCTGAGTCGCAGGATCGGTAAGAGTAATAGTTAATCCATCTCCTGTATTGTTATCTCTGACGAATTTGAAGTAACTGTTATCGAGAGTGACAACGTTGGGGTCCTTGGCAAACAGGTCATAGGCAGCCCCGCCGTTGGAACAATGGGTATGGTGCGCTAGTTTGAGCCCGGTACCGACTTCGCTCGAGTTGCGATGTACATCAAACAGATTGAAGGTTCCGGCGGGAGCATCGTTGAGACGAATAGTCCAGCCATTCTGAAGAGGTTGGCGCCAAGACAGAGTCTCCTGCGCCAGGGCCATGGCCGGCATCAGCGCTAGCAACGCCAGCAAAAGGAAGCGCTGGATGCTCAGCAACCCAGGCATCCGGGCCGCCATCAAAGATAAGGTGGGGGGGGGGTAGTCATTAAAATTGGCAAACCCATTCTAAACGGTTCTTATTTTATACTATAATCACGCAACAAGATCTGAGTCAACTAACGATTCGCTCCGAGCAGCTTTCCCGCCTCAGCACAATCCCCGAAGCCCAAGGAATAATCCTTATTGACCCGGCTTGCAATCGAGCAAGCACATCGCCGTCTCGCACTGCCAAGTCGAGCTGGAGCATCACGAGTTTTGATAAGCCGCGCCACTGCGGCTGGGACTAGTCGCCGAGCAGATTGAACTCGATCGCGATCATGTCGCGCTCGTCCTCCCGCCAGCGCAGCAGCCAGCTGCCGCCGTCGCCGTGGCGCAGCCGCAGGCCGACTTCGCCGGCCTCGGTGGCGAAGGACCAGCCGCCGTAGGGGGTGAGCACGCCGCCGTCGACGGCGAGGCCGTAGCCGATCTCAGCGGCGCCGCGCATGCCGGCGTCGGGTTGCGCAAGCAGGTCTGCTCCGGCCGCCGGTCCATGCGCCGGCGTGGCCGCCAGGCCGAGGCCGAGGTTGCCCGGCGCGGTGGAAAAACGCACATCGATGGCGCCGCCGCTGGCGGTCAGGTCGCCCTCGTCCATGCCGATGTAGATGTATTCAACCGCAGCGTCCAGGCGCAGGCCTGCATAGCCGAGGCCAGCGCTGAGCTCGTACTTGTGGCCGGGATCATCGCCCCAGTCGACGGCGAGCGCGACGCCGGCCGAGGGCCGCAGCGAGCCCCGCCCCATGTCGATGGACGGGGCGTACCGCACGCCGGTGCGCAGGCTCATGTTGTCCGCCTTGGAGCCGTTGCCCCAGTCGGGGATGTCCAGGGATCCGCCGCTGAGAGCGCCCTCGACCTCCATGCCGCCGCCCCCATCGCCGAGCGGTAACCCAGGACCCAGCCGAGATAGTCGGCGTCATAGACCTCGCTCGCGTCGGCGTCCGCGTCCTTGAGCTCGGCCTCGCCGCTGCCGACGGCGACCGCGCCCGCCAGGTGCCCGCCCTCCAGCGGCAAGGCCGCATACGGCTGGGCCACGTCCAGTTTCAGGACATAGTTGCCCGCATAGGCGTCGGCGCCGGTGAGGCGGCCGGCGTAGTCGGTGTCCAGCTGGTGCTGCCCGTAGCTCAGGCCGATCAAGGCTCCGCCCGCCGTGCGATAGTCCGCGCCCAGCTGCGCCGAGAACATGTCGCCCTCATGCCGGAAGGAATCGCTGTCTTCCCCTTGCTCCAGCTGCAGGAACTCAGCCCGGCCCCAGGCGCCGAAGCCCGGCCGGCCGGCCGCCGAGGCGTCCAGGCCCAGCGCGAATGATTGTCCCGCCAGGAAACTGCGCAGGTCGATGTCGCCGCTCTCGAGCAGCTCCTCCTTGGCCGCCAGCAGGCCCAGCAGCGACTGGCCCTCATCGTCATCGTCCGCCGCGCGCCCCAGCACCGCGGCGATGGCGCTCAAGCCAACCACCCGCGTGACCGCCGCGCCCGTCGCCTGGCCCACCGCGGCCTGCGCAGCCTGCTCCGCGTCGCTCGTGTCCCGGACCGTCACCTGATACGTCACCGTAAACGTCTTGATGACCGGCGGCGACGGACAGGCCGCCGTCGCCACCACCTCGAACGTCAGCGTGCCCGCCGGCGGCGTGCCCATCAGCTCCAGGCCCGCATGGACCCCGCTCGACAGGCTGGCCAGGTTGAGGTCGGGGCCGGGAGAGCCGTCGGGCGCGTCGCCCGCGGTGTACCGCTGCAAGCGCGCGATCGTCCGCGCCTGCGCCGAGCCGGCCGCGCTGTCCGTCAACACCAGGCGCGCGCGGTCGCAGGCCGCCGTGTAGCTGTGGAAGCGGATGCCGGTGTCCGGCTGGGCCGCGATCTCCGACGCCACCAGCACCGAGGCCGCCGAGCCGCGCGCCTTGGAGCCCGTCTGCCACACCGTCGGATCCGTCAGCGTCACCACATATGACAGCGTCAGGGGCTCGACCCCCGGCGGCGCCGGCGAGCAGGCCGGCGTCGCCACCGCCTGCAGCGTCAGCGTGCCCGCCGGCGGCGTGCCTATCATCTCCAGCCGCGCGTAGGCGTTGTTCGCTGCGTTGGCCACCGTGATTTCATAGCCCACATGGCCCGTTTCAAGAACGTCGGCAGCGGTGTACCGGCTGAAGCGCGCGATCGAGCGCGCCTGCGCCGTGACGGTCGAGCCCGTCACCGTGTCGTCCGACAGCACCAGCCGCGAGTCTGAGCAGGCCGCCGTGAAATGGCTGAAGCGGATGCCGGTGTCCGCCCCGGTGCCGATCTCCGTCGTCAGCAGCACCGAGGCCGCCTGCGACCGCGCCTTGGGACCTGTCTGCCACGTGGTCGGGTCCGCCAGCGTCACCGAGGCCGTGATGGTGGTGGCTTCCAAGCCCGCGCAGCCCGTCTGCGTGGTGTCCGACGCCACCCGCACCTGTACCGTCACGGTCCCGGCCTGCACATTCGCCCGCGGCGCGAACAGCAAGGCCAAGGCCCGGTTGTTCGCCGCTACGGCGCTGAACATCGGCACGTTCGTGTGCGAGACCGCCGGCGAGCCCGACAGGGCGCCGGCCGCATTCACCGGCTGCAGCCGCAGGTAGCTGGTGTGGTTGAGCAAGCTCATGCTGGTGTTCGGACACGACGCCACGCCGCGCTGGAACTTGATCCCCGTGGTCACCGCCGTCGCGCTCGCCGCCAGCTCGTTGATCTGCAGCACCGCCGCCGCCCGCAGCGTCTCGTTCGAGCCCACCTCGCGATAGTTCGCCCGGATCGAGACCATATAGGTCAACGTCAGCGGATTCGCCGGCCGGTCCGCCGCCGCGCACGTTGACGCCGGCCTCACCTCCACCGTCGCGCGCTCGACCCGCGTGGTCGCGCCCACGTTCGCCCGAGCGTCGAACACCAGCCGGAAATGATTGTCCGCGGCGTTGCCGTCCTCCATGCGCACGCCCGTGAAGCCCCGGCGCACCGTACTGTCCACCGTCGCTGTCGTCGCGCCGCTCACCGTCATCCGCAGCAGGCCCAGCCAAGCGCCCGCGCCGCTTCGCATCGTCACGTCAAACACCCGGCAGTTCGTTGAGCTGCGATGCAAACGAATGCCCGTCGGCGTCGGCGCAGTCGCCGCCGCCAGGACCGGCGCCGCGAACGACAGCGTCGTGGACGCGCTGTCCTTGCTTTCCGCCTCCCAGGCGTTGCCCTGTATCGTCACCAGATACGACAGCGTCTGCGTATCCGCCAGGGCCGCCTCATCCGTACAGCCCGGCGTCACCTCCGCCGTCACCCTCAGCGTCCCCGCCGGCGGACTGCCCTTCAGCTCCAGCCGCGCGTAAATATCGTCGCTGTTGATTTCATCAACCGATATATCGAAGCCCGGCGAGCCCAGCACCGGCGTGTCCAAGCTGTCATCCACGCCGCGCAGCTGCATGATGTCCCGCACCCGCGCCATCGCGTTGCCCGCGCCCGTCACCCGATTGTCCGGCAGCGCCACCTTCATCGACTCGCAGCTGCCCGCATACCGGTCGATCCTGATCCCCGTCGGCGTGCTGCTCGACAGCGGCGTCCTGAACGCCGAGACCGCCACCGTTACGTCGTCCGAACCCCTCGTCCACGCCAGCGACGCGGCCGCCGTCACCTTCGCCGTGACCGTACGCGCGAACGCGCCCGGACAGGCGTTGTTGCTGGCGGGGCTGTCCACCTTGACCGAGATCGTCAGCACCCCCGCCGTCACCGTCGCGCCCGCCTTGAACAGCAGCGCCAAGGCCCGGGCGTCGGTCCCGCCCATCGCCACGCCGCTGTGCGCCGTCGCCAAGGCGCCCGTCAAGGCGTTGCTCGACGGATTCATATGCTGCAGGCGCAGCTCGTCGGTGTAGTTCAGCAAGGTCATGTTCGTCGGACACCGCATCGTCCCCCGCTGGAACACGATCCCCGTCGTGACCGCATTGGCGTTGGCCAACAGCCGGTCGGTCCGGAACGCGCCCGCCGCCGTCAGCGACTCCGCCGTGCGGATGTTGCGCTGCGCCAGCACTTTGATAGTGAAATCAGCCGTTCTAACGGTGAGCGATTGTGAGTCACAACTGCCAGCTATTGACACTCGAGTAGTTAACGTAAATTCCGAGTTGAGTGTCAGGTCGGTTCTTACGTTGAGCGTGGCATGTTGAGTCGCTGGAGCGGTAAGGGTTAACCATCCAAAACCACTCGCCAACGTACCGCTATCGGTTTTGAAACGGTAGAACTCGTATCCGCTTGGATCGGTCACATTGCCAATCATTTTATAGACCATTCCCCCGCCGTTGGAGCATGAGCTTTGTTGAGAGAATTTGAGCCTGGTGCCTAATTCGCCCGGAGTGCGATGCACATCAAACAGATTGATGGTCCCGACGGGAGCGTCGCTGATTCGATTGTTCCATGCGCTCGGCCAAGCACCACCAGTCCAAGTCTGCGCTGGCTGCTGCGCCAGAGCCATGGTCGGCGCCAACACCAGCAGCGCCAGCAAAAGGAAGCGCTGTATGCTCAGCAACCCAGGCATCCGGGCCGCAGTTTCGGATAAGGGGGGGGGTAGCCATTAAAATCTGCAAACCCGAGTCAAGCAGGGCCTATTTTATACCATGATTCCGCAATAACGACTGATGAGCCCCGCCAAGCAGGCCTTCCGCCTCGACGCAATGCGCGCAGCCGCAGGAATAATGCGGGATTTATAGATTCAATTTGACAAGCCTTCTTCTAGTTCGCTTTGAAAAAAGTTGGGCGCCCCCAGGCTGGACGTGGCGCGCCAATCTGTGCAAATACTGCTTTTGCAAGAATTGCGTCAAGTGAAGCATGTGATTTCCAATCATTCCCTATTGGCCCGGCTTGCGCTCGAGCAAGTACACCGCCGTCTCGCACTGCAGGACGAGGCTGGTAGCGCCAGTCGAAGCCAGCAAGCGGCGCTTGACGATGTTGATGCCGTCGAGCGCGCAGATGCGCTCGAAATCCTGGACCGTGATCAAACGCCGCGGCCCGTCTTGCCAATCCCGGTCGGCATGCGGCGAGCGCCCCGCTGCCAGCCGCAGGCGCTTGCGCGCATGGCTGTCGTTCTCGAACTGGCAGATCGCCTGCTTGCCGATGCGCAGCATCTGCTGGAGCACCAAGCGCGGCTGCTCCATCAGCTGCAGCGTGTCCAGCAGCAGTACGTAATCAAAGGAATTGTCCTTGAAGATCTTCAAGGCCTTCTCCTTCTCGATGTTCGCGTAGATCGCCTGCAGACCCCGGTTGATGCAAGCCCGGATCTGCTCCTCATCGTTCTCGACCCCGACCGCCTGGCGGGCTGAGCACGCGCGGCTGAACTCATCGAGCCGGCCGCCGTCGCCGCAGCCCAGGTCGAGAATGCTCCGGCCCTGGTCAATCCAGCCCTGGATGATGTTGTCGCTGAGGTTCTTCATGCCTGCGCTTCCTGCTGCAGAAAGCCGCGCACCACATCGTGATAGACCTCGTCGTCCTTCAAGAAAGCATCGTGCCCGCCGGCGGCCTTGAGCTCGGCGTAGCTGACGTACTTGCCAGCGTCCAGCAAAGCCGCAACCAGATCGCGCGACAGATCGGCGGAAAAACGCCAGTCCTTCTTGAATGAGACCACCAGGAAGCGGGACTTGGCGTCCTGTACTGCCCGGGTGAGATCGCCGGAGCCGTGGTCGCAAGCTGGATCGAAAGCCTCCATGGCAGCTAGCGCCAGCAGATAGCTGTTGTGATCGAAGGCCTGGGCGAATTCCTCTCCCTTTTGATGCATCATGTCCTTTTTGAACTCGCGGCTGGTGTACTCCGCGGAACGATAGGTTACATTGGCGAGCATGCGCGCCACCGCCAGGCCCGTGGCCGGCTTCTCGTCGCCGGTGCTCGCGGCGTTCTCCTCAATCGCATAGCGCGCGACCTCGTTGAAAGCAAGGTTCTGCTGCGTCAACTTGGCAGTCGCGGCGATGATGACCGCATTGGCGACCATGTCCGGATGCTTGAGCGCCCAGGACAGCGCCTGCATGCCGCCGATGCTGCCGCCCACCACCGCATGCAGCTTGTCGATGCCCAGCTGCTTGGTCACCAGCAGATGCTGCGCGCGTACCCAGTCCTCCACCGCCACCGCAGGAAAGTTTGATCCATAAGGCTGGCCAGTGGCCGGATTGACCGAGCGCGGGCCCGTGGAGCCGTCGCAGCCGCCGATGTTGTTGCTGCTGATGACGAAGAAGCGCTCAGTGTCGATGGCCTTGCCCGGCCCGATCATCAGGTCCCACCATCCGTCCTGGCCCTGCTTGATGCGGCTGTGCGGATAATCAACCTCGGCCTCGCCCGCAGCATGCTGGTCGCCGGACAAGGCGTGGCAGACCAGCACCGCCGGCTTGGACGAATCGCCGTAGGTCTCAAAAGCGACCTCCAGCTCCGCGATCTTGCCGCCGTGCTTGAGCTCCACTTCCTCCCGCAGCCGGAACGGCTCGCGCGGCGAGGTCTTGCCCACGCTCTTCTCTTTCTCGCTCACGGCCAGGTACGCACCAGCGTCTGGAAGCCTTCCGCCTCCAGCAGATTCCGATCGCGCGCCGTGGCCTGCTCATCCGCATACGGGCCCAAGAGCAGGCGATGCAGGCCGTCATCACCCTGCGCCACCTCCAAGGACCGCACCGTTATGCCCGCCGGCAGCTTGATGCTGTCCGCCCTGCTGACCGCGCCCTCCTCGCGGGAATACGCGCCCAGTTGCAAAAAGACGCTGCCCTCTTCTGGTACGGCCGCGCGGGCGGGAGCATTTTCCGCAGCTGGCGGCAGCAAGGCCTCTACAATCACCTCGGCGGTCCCGGACTCGACCACGCCGAGCTTGCGCGCGGCGACATAGGACAGGTCGATGACCCGCTCGTTGAGAAACGGGCCGCGATCGTTCACGCGCACGATGATCGACCGGCCGTCATCGACCCGCGTCACCCGCGCATAGCTCGGAATCGGGAGCACCGTGTGTGCCGCCGTCATGCCGTACATGTCGTAGACCTCGCCGGTCGAGGTCTTGCGGCCGTGATAGCGCTTGCCATACCACGAGGCCATACCGCGCTTGAGATAGCGAGTGTAGCCCGTGAACGGAATGTACTTGACGCCGAACACCTCATAGGGACGGTTGAAGGTCGATGGAATCTGCTTGAACTCGGGGACCGCGTCGGGCACCGTGCGCCAGTCGACCTCGTCGACCGCCGGCGGCCCGTCATCCTTGTAGTACTTGCCGTCGGCAGGCGCCCGCGGCTGCGGCGCGGCTGTGTCTCCGTCCGGCTGCTTGGTCGCGCAGCCTGCGGCTAGCGCAACGCATAGCAACGTGGCGGCTAGGCGCGGCCACGGTCGCAAAGCACAAGGGCTTGACATCAATCGCTTGGTTATTTTAAAGGAATTTGACAAACAAGCGTCTGATTTGCCTTAATAAAGGATGGGCGTACCAAAAGCTGAATGTGCCGCGGCAGGCCGGCAGCTTCAAAATATTGTTGGAATTGCGTCAAGCGAAGGATGTGGTTGCCTAGCCTCCATTCTCCGTTTCGGCCTGCTTTTTTTTGGCTTGCAGGTAGGCGAAGAATGAGGGGATGCCGGCTTCCATGCGGTCTTCTTCTCCCTGCCAGATGAAACCTATCCGCTGCAGTTTGTCGACAATCTCCATGACATCGTCTTCGCTGAGATCCTGATTGCTCTTCCGCAAATCTTTCTCAATGGTCTCGCGCTCTGCCTTGGCGTCCTGCTGCCGGTTGATAGTCTCAGCTACCCGCAAGGCATGTGATGTGAGCTTGCCCTTATGCAGCTCGGTATAGATATCGCGATAGAAATACTTGCGTTTGCGGCTTATGCCCGCCTTAGCCTTCTCGAACAGCGCGACATCGACCCGCCGCTTCCCTTCTTTAGGCAATGACCTCCAGACTTCCGCCCCTACCAGCTGGACGAAATAAGGGTAATTGTCGGTCATATCCCACATCATCTCCAGGGCCGCCGGCTCGACTTCGATGCCGCGATTGGTGAACGGCTCGCTGAGCGCTTTCTTGCTCTCCTCGGTCTCCAGTAAATTGATGTAGATTTTCTCGCTTCTTGTTATGAACGTCGCTTCGATGTTCATCAGATAACTAGGCAGATCCGGAGTGCCCGCCAACAATATCACCAAGGGATACTGCTCGTTAATCAGCTGTTGTCCGACCTGCAGCATGAATCCCATGATGTTTTCTTGGTAATGATGGGCCTCGTCCATCAGCAAGGCCAAGGGTCCCTGGCTCAGCCGGGCCCGCAAAAGCTGTTCGAAACCGTCAGCGGCGTCTTCTTTGAAATCCAAGCCGAAGCCGAAGCCGGGAATTGATGCATTGAAGCCTTTCACCGTCTTCAGCACATCCTGGTCCGCGCCGCGGACCATCCCTTTGAGCAGGCGTCCCATCGCATCGCCCGCCTTCAGGTCCTTGGCATGCGTCAGCCGCGCCACAGGGATTTCCATCTCCTGGGCCCGTTTCTGCATCCAGCGCAGCAGCAGCGTCTTGCCCACCCCGCGCGGGCCGGTGATCACTATCGGCACCTTCGACCCGCGTTTCAGCAGGCCATCTTCGATCTTGCTCTTGTCGATACTTTGCAGGACTTCCTCTAGCAGGATGAATTCTTCCTTCCGGCCGACAATATGCTCCGGCAAAACCCCGAAACCGGGAGCGAAAGGGTTCTCGTTCTGATCGGCAGGAGTTGATGCCATGAGCGCATTTTATGCTGAAAGTTGCTGCGCTGACACCATAACTTTGCGGGACAGCGCGGCCATCTGTGGCATCAATATCTTATTGGAGTTGCGTCAAGCGAAGGATGTGGTTGCCTAGCTTCCATTCTCCGCCGTGGCCTGCTGTTTTTTGGCTTGCAGGTAGGTGAAGAACGAGGGGATGCCGGCTTCCATGCGGCCTGACCTGCCCTGCCAGATGAAACCTATCCGCTGCAGTTTGTCGACAATGTCCATGGCATCGTCTTCGCTGAGATCGTCATTGTTCTTGCGCAAATCGTTCTCAATGGTCTCGCGCTCCGCCTTGGCGTCTTGCTGCCGGTTGAGGGTCGCGGCGGCACACAAGGCATGTGATGTGAGCTTTCCCTTATGTAGCTCGGCATAGGTGTTGTTGTAGAACTCAATGCGCTGCTCGCTTATCTCCTCCCTAACCTGCTCGACCAGCGCGACATCGACGCGCCGCTTCCCGTCCTTAGGCAAGGCCTCCCAAACCTCCGCTCCTACCAGCTGGACGAAATAAGGGTAGTTGTCAGTCATGCTCCACATCAGCTCCAGGGCCTGCGGCTCGACCTCGATGCCTCGATCGGTGAAAGGCTTGCTGAGCGCGTCCTTGCTCTCTTCGGTCGCCAGCAGATTGATGTAGATTCTCCTGCTTCTTGCCATAAAAGTCGCTTCGATGTTCATCAGATAACCGGGCAAGTCCGGGGTACCTGCCAACAGCATCACCAAAGGATATTCCTCAGTGATCAGCCGCTGACCTACCTGCAGCATGAGCCCCATGTATTTGGCCTGGTAGTGATGGGCCTCGTCCATCAGCAAAACCAGGGGGCCTTGGCGCAGCCTGCCCTGCAAAACATTTTTGTAGGTGCGCGTCGCCGCGCCCAGATCCACGCCGCCGCCGAGGGGGCCAACGGAAAGATTGAAGCCCTTCACCAGTTCCAGCAAGGATGCATCACCGCCGGCGATCTCGTCGAACAAGTTGTCGAGTGCGTCGCCTGCCGTCAGGTCCTTGACGTACTCCAGCCGCGCCACATGGATCTTCATCTCCTGGGCCCGTTTCTGCATCCAGCGCAGCAGCAGCGTCTTGCCCACCCCGCGCGGGCCGGTGATCACTATCGGCGGCATCGAATCATGCTCCAGCAGGGCATCTTCTTCCTGGACCTCGCTCGGGGCAATGCTCTGCAGGGCATCCTCGAGCACGTCGAACACATCATCTCGGCCGGCGATATGCTCCGGGGCGTGCCCGGTACCGGGAGTGAATGGCTTTTTTCTCCGCTTGGCAGGCTGGGCAGTCATAACCATATTTTAGGGGATTATGTTGGGCTTGAATGCCTGACTTTTCAAATCTGCGTCTAACATCGCATGGAAAAAGGCTTGGCGTCTAAAGAGTGGGTGCGGCATTCCAACCTGTGAAAGCAATGCGCTTGCCAGCAACTTCCTCTTGGTCCGGCTTGCGCCCCAAGCCCTGGACCTTGTGCGCAAGCGCTGCGGCTCAGCCAGCATACCGCCAGCATCCGGCTGAAAGGATCACAAGACTTGATAGGGCCGCGACGCCGCGGATGGGGCTAGTCGCCGAGCAGGCTGAACTCGATCGCGATCATGTCGCGCTCGTCCTGCCGCCAGCGCAGCAGCCAGCTGCCGCCGTCGCCGTGGCGCAGGCGCAGGCCCACTTCGCCGGCCTCGGTGGCGAAGGACCAGCCGCCGTACGGCGTGAGCACGCCGCCGTCGACGGCGAGGCCGTAGCCGATCTCAGCGGAGCCGCGCATGCCGGCGTCGGGTTGCGCAAGCAGGTCTGCTCCGGCCGCCGGCCCATGCGCCGGCGTGGCCGCCAGGCCCAGGCCCAGGTTGCCTGGTGCGGTAGAGAAACGCACATCGAAGGAGCCGCCGCTGGCGGTGAAGTCCCCTTCATTCATGCCGATGAACAGGTATTCTGCGGCCACCGCCAGGCGCTGGCTGGCATAGCCGAGGCCGGCGCTGAGCTCGTACTTGTGGCCCGGATCGTCGCCCCAGTCGACGGCGAGCGCGACGCCGGCCGAGGGCCGCAGCGAGCCCGCGCCCATGGCGATGTCCGGCGCATACCGCGCGCCGGCCCGCAGGCTCATGTTGTCCGCCTTGGAGCCGTCCGGGCCCAGGTCCGGGATGTCCAGGGATCCGCCGCTGAAAGCGCCCTCGATCTCCAGGCTGTCCGAGGCCGCCTCGCGGTAACCCAGGGCCCAGCCGAGATAGTCCGCGTCATAGGTCCCGCCAGCGTCCGCGTCCGCGTCCTTGAGCTCGGCCTCGCCCTTGCCGACCGCGACCGCGCCCGCCAAGTGCCCGCCTTCGAGCGGCAGCGACGCATACGGCTGGGCCACGTCCAGCTCCAGGACGTAGTTGCCCGCATAGGCAGTGCCAGCGGACGTGCCGCTGCTGTAGTCGGTGTCCAGCTGGTGGCGCCCGTAGCCCACGCCGAACAAGGCCCCGCCCGCCAGGCGGTAGTCCGCGCCAACCTGCGCCGAGAACATGTCGCCCTCGTGCCGCAGCGGATCGCTGTCTGCCCCATCCTCCAGCTGCAGGAACTCAGCCCGGCCCCAGGCGCCGAAGCCCGGCCGGCCGGAGGCCGAGGCGTCCAGGCCCAGCGCGAACTCCTGTCCCGCCAGCAGGCCGCGCAAATCAATCTCGCCGCTCTCGAGCTGCTGCTCCTTGGCCGCCAGCAGTTCCAGCAGCGGCCGGCCTGCTGAAAAATCGCCGGACGCCCGTCGCAGCACCGCGTCGATGCCGCGCAAGCCGACCACTCGCGTGACCGCCGCGCCCGTCGCCTGGCCCACCGCGGCCTGCTCGGCCCCGCTCGCGTCCAAAACCGTCACCTGATACGACAGCGTCAGCGGCTCGACGCCCGCAGGCGCCGGGGAACAGGCCGGCGTGGCCACTGCCTCGAACGTCAGCGTACCCGCCGCCGGCGTGCCGATCAGCTCCAGCCCCGCATGGACCCCGAGCGACAGGTTGGTCAAAGTGATGTCGGAGCCAGGGGCGCCGCTTTTAACGTCAGCTGCGGTGTAGGGCTGGAAGCGCGCGAGCGTCGCCGCGCTGCCCGTCAACACCAGGCGCGCGCGGTCGCAGGCCGCCGTGTAGCTGTGAAAGCGGATGCCGGTGTCCGGCTGGGCCGCGCTCTCAGATGCCAGCAGCACCGAGACCGCCTGATTGCGCGACTTGGAACCCGCCTGCCACGCCGTCGGATCAATCAGCGTCACCAAGGCCGTGATGGTGTTCGCCAGCGCGCTCGCGCAGCCCGACCGCGTCGTGTCCGTCTCCGCCAGCACCCGCACCGTCAAGGTCCCGGCCATCACATTCGCCCGCGGCGCGAACAGCAAGGCCAAGGCCCGGTTGTTCGCCGCGCTGGCGCTGAACATCGGCACGTTCGCATGCGAGACCGCCGCCGCGCCCGACAGGACGCCGCTCGCATTCACCGGCTGCAGCCGCAGGTAACCAGTGTGATTGAGCAAGCGCATGCTGGTGTTCGGACAGGCCGCCAGGCCCCGCTGGAACTTGATGCCCGTGGTGACCGCCGTCGCGCTCGCCTGCAGCACGTTGGTCCACAGCGTCGACGCCGCCCGCAGCGTCTCGTTCGAGCCCACCTCGCGATAGCCCGCCCGGATGGTGACCGCGTAGGACAGCGTCAGCGGATTCGCCGGCCGGTCCGATGCCGCGCACGTCGACGCCGGCGCAACCTCCACCGTCGCGCGCTCGACCCGCGCCCGCGCGCCCACGTTCGCATTGGCGCTGAACACTAGCCGGAAATGGTTGTCCGCGGCGTTGCCGTCCTCCATATGCACGCCCGTGAAACTCCGGCCTTGCGCGCCCACCGCCGTCGTCGACCCGCCGCTCACCGTCATCCGCAGCAGCCCCAGCCACGTGCCCGCCGCGCTGTCCAGCGCCACGTCAAACAGCCGGCAGTTCGTCGAGCTGCGATGCACGCGAATGCCCGTCGGCGTCGGCGCAGTCGCCGCCGCCAGGGCCGGCGCCGCGAACGAGCCCGCCGCCGCCACGCTGTCCTTGCCCTCGATCTCCCAGGCGTTGACCGCCATCGTCACCGTCACCAGATACGACAGCGTCTGCGGCTCGATGGTAACCGCCGCGCAGCCCGACGACACCACCGCCGTGACCGTCAGCGTCCCCGCCGGCGGACTGCCCTTCAACTCCAGCCGCGCGTAGTTGCCCCCGCTGCTCGCGACGCTCCCCACCGTCACCTCGAAGCCCGGCGAGCCCGCCAACGCCGCGTTGGTGCTCCCATTCACGCCGCGCAGCTGCATGATGTCCCGCACCTGCGCACGCATGTTGTTCGCGCCCGTCACCTGATTGTTTGGCAGCGCCACCTCCATCGTCGCGCACGCCCCCGCATAGCGGTGGATCTTGATCCCCGTCGGCTGGGCGCCGCTGACCGGCGTCGCGAACACCGAGGCCGCTGCCGCCGCGTCGTTCGATCCCGTCGTCCACGCCACCGCCGCGGCCGCCGTCACCTTCGCCGTGACCGTACGCGCGAACGCCGCCGGACAGGCGTTGTTGCTGGCGGGGCTGTCCACCTTGACCTCAATCGTCAGCGTGCCCGCCGTCACCGTCGCGCCCGCCTTGAACAGCAGCGCCAACGCCCGGGCGTTGGTCCCGCCCATCGCCACGCCGCTGTGCGCCGTCGCCAACGCCCCCGTCAAGGCGTTGCCCGTGGGATTCATATGCTGCAGGCGCAGGTAGTCCGTGTGGTTCAGCAAGGTCATGTTCGTCGGGCACCGCATCGTCCCCCGCTGGAACACGATCCCCGTGGTGACCGCATTGGCGTTGGCCAGCAGCCGGTCGGTGCGGAACGCGCCCGCCGCTGCCAGCGACTCCGCCGTGCGTATGTTGCGCTGCGCCAGCAGCGTGATTGTGGCGCGGCCTGCCCTGTAGGGGGAGTATCGCGCGCACTGGGCAGTCAACGATACTAAAACTGTCAAGGTCGCTTCAGCGGAAAAGGACTGGTTGGCCTTGAAATTGAGCGTGACGTGCTGTATCGCTGTATTGGTAAGAGTTAAAAGTTGGACGGCGCTCTCGCCTAGTGCATTGTCGTTGTTTCTAAAACTGAAAAAATCTATATGGTCGGAATCTCTAACATCGTCGCGCAAGCCATACACCGCTCCCCCGCCGTTGGTACATTGGGTCTGTTGGGCGAGTTTGAGCCCGGTGCCGAATTCGTTCGGATTGCGATGCACATCAAACAGATTGACGGTCCCGACGGCGGTGTCGTTGATGCGAGATGTCCAGTTGCTAGGCAAGCCACCCGGCGACCAAGACATCTGTCGTGCTTGCGCCAGGGCCAGGGCCGGAGCCAGGGCCAGCAGCACCAGCAGCAGGCAGCGATGGATGCTCAGCAACCCAGGCACCCGGGCTGCCGCAGATAAGATGGGGGGGGTAGCCATTAAAATCTGCAAACCGTAGACGAACGGAGCATAGTTTACACCATGTGATTCCGCAATGATGTCTAAGACGCCGCTCCGAGCAGCATGTTCACCGCGGTGCCATCCGCGCAGTCAAGGAAATAATTTGGGATTATGTGCTTAGCTTGGCGAACTTGTTTAAAGGCTTGACGGGACCAAAGGCTGGATGCGGCACACCAACATGTGACAGCAATATCTTATTGAGAATCGCGTCAAGCAAAATACCTAATTCCCTTATGTTAAGATGCTGCCCGTCTGCTCCCGCCGGACGTCGGCATCATCCAGGCGTCGCATGCACCCAGCCGCCATGGCCCAGCCGCGGCCGATGCTTGGACACCGACATCGCGATGCCGAACGCCAGCGCGAACGCCAGCAGTGAAGTACCGCCATAGCTCACCAGCGGCAGCGGCAGGCCCACCACCGGCAGCAGCCCGCTCACCATCGCGAGATTGATCAAACCCTGCAGCACAAAGGCGAAAGCGAAGGCCGCGACCAGGCAGTTGCCGGTGCCCACCCGGGCCTTGCCCGCGATCATCAACAGCCGCAGGAACACCAGCAGCATCACGCCGAGCAGGAGCAGGCAGCCGACGAAGCCGAACTCCTCCGCATAGACCGCGAAGATGAAATCAGTGTGGTGCTCGGGCAAGAAGCCCAGCTGCGACTGGCTGCCCTGGCTCCAGCCCTTGCCCCAGTAACCGCCGGATCCGACCGCGATGCTCGATTGAATGGTGTGATAGCCCGCGCCCAGCGGATCGCTGTACGGATCGATCACCGCCAGGATGCGCTCCTTTTGATAGTCCGCCAGCAAATAACGCCACATGAACGGCGCGGCCATGGCCGCCAGCGCCAGGCCCGAGACGATGAACAGCCACGGCAGGCCCGCGAAGAAAATCACCAGCAGCCCCGCTAGCAGCACCATCACCGCGGTACCCAGGTCTGGCTGCCGCAAGATCATCCACGCCGGCAGCAAAGTCAGCAGAAAAGCCGCGCCGTGCTGCCAGTACCGCCGCTGCGGCCACAAGCCGTAGAACGCCGCCAGCGCCAGCGGCACCGCAACTTTCGCCAGCTCTGAAGGCTGCAGCCTGATGAAGCCGAGATCCAGCCAGCGGCGTGCGTTGTTGACCTCGATGCCGACCCAGGGGACCAGCGCCAGCAGCAACAAGCACAGCAGATAAAACGCCGGCGCTAGTACCTGCCACCAGCGCCAGGGCACGCATGCGCACGCCAGCAACAACAACAGCCCCAGCAGCAGATAGGTCTCCTGCCGCTCCAGCAACGCCGGGCCGGCAGCGGACTGCAATGCTACCCAGCCAATCGCCGCCAGCGCCGCCAGCAGCAGCAGCAGCAGCAGGTCCAAACGGCGCAATGGCTGCGACAGCACGCGCAGCACCACGACCGGAAGCGCCTCAGCCATCGCTACTCCCCGCGCGCGACCGCGCTGGCGCCCCAGTCCAGCTGATAGGGATTGGGTCCAAAGCGCATGTGACGGCGGCGCAAAAGATAATGATCCATCAACGCCCGCACTAGCGGCCCGGCCGCGCGCCCGCCGCTGCCGCCATGCTCGACCAGGCCAGCCACCACGATGCGGGGGTTGTACGCCGGCGCGAAGCCCACGAACCACGCATGGTCGCGCAGCTCATACGGCAGGTCCTCGTTGTCAACCCGGCCGTCCTCGTCGTACGTCAGGCGCGCGACCTGCGCCGTGCCCGTCTTGCCCGCGATCGGATACTGGCTGTCCTTGCCCACGCGACTGTATGCGGTACCGCCCGGCTGGGTGACCGCTGCGAGCGCGTCCCGCACCAAGGCGCCATGCTCGGGCGCGAACAGGCCGCGGGCCTCGGGCGGCGGGCGCAAGCGCACCGCGCCCACTTGCGCAACTACATGCGGGCGTACCAGATCGCCGCCGTTCGCGATCGCAGCCATCGCCCGCGCCAGCTGCAAAGGCGTGACCTCGATGTAACCCTGGCCCACGCCGATGGGTATGGTATCGCCCGGGTACCACTGCTCGCCCACCCGCTCCTGCTTCCACGCCTTGGTCGGGAGCACGCCGCCGCGCTCGTTGTCGAGATCGACGCCGGTCTTGCGCCCGAAGCCGAAGCGCTGCAGCCCGTCGTGCATGGCGTCAACCCCCACTTCATGCGCGAGCTCGTAATAATAAGAGTTGACCGAGCGGACGATGGACTTGCGCATGTCGACCTCGCCGTGGCCGCCGGCCTTCCAGTCGTGGAACAAGTGCCGCGGCGTCAGCTCGAACACCCCGGTGCTGCGATAGGTGTACTCCGGCGTGCGCCATCCTTCTTCCAACGCCGCCAGGGCCAGGAAGGGCTTGAGCGTCGAGCCCGGCGCATACTGGCCGTAGACCGCCCGATGCACCATCGGCGCGCCCATCTCCGCTGAATTGAGCTCTTCCCAGCGGCGCTGGCTCACGCCGCCGATGAAGTCGTTGACGTCGAAGCGCGGCGCTGAAGCCAGGGCCAGGATCTCGCCAGTGTACGGATCGAGCGCGACCAGCGAGCCCTCCTTGCCCGCCAGCAGTTCCTCGGCCCGCTGCTGCAAGCCCGCGTCGATGGTGAGCCACAAATCGCTGCCGGTCGTCGGCGACAGGCGATGCAGCGAATCCAAGACGCGGCCGTGCGCGTCGATGCGCACCTCGCGCAGGCCCGGCGAGCCGTGCAAACGAGTCTCGTACATGGCCTCGACCCCGCGCTTGCCAATGAAGTCCGAGCCCACATACTGCTGGTAGCGCTTGCGGCTGCGCAGGCGCTCGATGTCCGTCGCGTTGATGCGCCCGACGTGGCCGAGCAAGTGCGCCGCGAAGTCCGCCGCCGGATAGTTGCGCAGCATGCGCGCATCGATCACCGCTTCGGGAAAGCGATGCTGGATGTTGATAAAACGCAGCAGGTCCTCGAGGCGCAGATAATCGCTGATGACGATCTCGCCCTGGTAAATCGGCGAGGCCGCAGCCTCTTGCAGCTTGGCCGCGGCCTGCGGGCCCAAGGGCAGATACCGGCCGATCTCGTCGAGGTTTTCCAAAATCATGGCGGCGTTGTCGGAATTGACCCGTACCAAATAGCGGGTGTCGTTCTGCGCCAGCGGCGCGCCGTTGCGGTCGCGAATCAGGCCGCGAATCGGGCCCACCTGCTGCAGCGCGAACTGATTGTCGACCGACAGCTCCTCGAAGTACTCGTAGCGCTCGACCTGCAAGTAGTGCCAGCGCCAGGACAGGCCGCCGGCCAGGCCCAGGATCAACAGGGTCAGCAGCAGCAGCCGCGCCAGGAACGAGCCGCGGGCGCGGCGCGCGGCCTCGTCGACTGCAGCCACTTGCCCCGCCCTCTCAGCCGCGCTGCAGCACGCGGGCCGACAGCAGCAGCGGCAGCAGCAGCCACAGCAGCGCGCCGGTGAGCGCCGGCTGGAAATCGCGCAGGCTTACCAGAATGTCCTCGTACAGAGCGCTCACCAACAAGGAGGCCGCGATCGCCGCCGCCAGGGCCAGGCCCGCGAAGAGCGCCTGCTGGGCGCGGTTGGCGATCACATACGGACGCTTGAGCACATGCGTCGCGAGCAGCAGTACCGTATAGGCGAAGGCATGCTGCCCCAGCGCCGCGGTGTAGGCGACGTCCATCAAGATGCCCGCTACGAACACCAGCGTGAAGGAAAAGGGCTTGCGCATGCGCAGCGCCCAGTACGCCAGCATCAGCGCGACGAAGTCCGGCTTGTAGGCGAAGAACGCGTCCGGATAGGGCAGCAGGTTGAGCAGCAGCCCCAGCAGCAGGCTGGGGATGATGATGCGCAGGCCCGGCTCGCGCACAATCGCGCGCTGGACATCAGAGTAATACCTCATGGCAGCACCTCGACCTTGAGGCTGCTGGGGACCGCGCCGGACGGCTCAACCGGGATCAAGGCCTCCGGCGGCACGTCGCCGCCGCTCGCATGTACCAGCACCGCGATCTCCTGCCGCACCGAAGCGACCGGCCAGGCCTCGCCCTCCTGGAAGGGCACCCCCTCGGGCTGCCAGGTCTCGCCCACGGTCGCGACCGGAATGCCGCCCGGGAACGACAGCTGCCCGTCCGCGGTCTCGAGCACGTCGCCCGGGCGCAGCTCGATGTCGGCGGGTACGAAGCGCAGGCGCATGCGCCCGCCGCCGTCGCCTTGCAGCAGCACCAAGGTACCGTCGCGCTTGCGGCGGGTCGCGACCCAAAAGCGCTTGTCGGTCAACAGCAAGGCATGCGAAGTGTCGCTGTCGACCCGGGTGAGCTGGCCGATGACGCCCTCATCGGTGAACAAGCCTTGTCCCACCGCCAGGCCCTCGTTGCCGCCCTTGCCGATGACGATCCGATTGAGAAACGGCAGGCTGGCGGTGTTGACGATCTCGGCGATGACCGCGTCCGGCTGATGGCGCAGGCGCGCGTTGACCAAGCGGCGCAAGATGGCGTTCTCGCGCTCGATGTCGTCGGCGAGCTGCTGCCGGGCTTTCTGCCGCAGCAGCTCCTCTTCGAGCTCGCGCTTCGCGACCAGCAGCTCTTCGCGGCTCTGGAAATAGCCGGAGGTCGTCGACCATGCCTCGGTCGGCAAGCGCGCGACGAAGCGTACCGGCCGCAGCGCCAGGGCCGCGATCTCAGCGCGCAGCCAGCTGGTCGTCTCGCCGACGCGGTAGTCGGCGTAGATCAGTCCCCACGCTAGCGCCAGCGCCAGGGCCGCGCGGACCAGCAGCCACTTCCTGCCGACCTCGTTGAAATCCATGGCGGCGGGTGCGCGATCAGTCGACCGCGAAAAAGATGCTGTCCATCTTGTTCAGGTACTTGAGCGCGACGCCCGAGCCGCGCGCGACGCAGGTCAGGGGATCGTCGGCGAGGCGCACCGGCAGGCGGGTCTCGTTGCTCACCTTGGTCGCGAGGTTGCGGATGAGCGCGCCGCCGCCGGCGAGCACCACTCCGCTGTTGGCGATGTCCGAGGCGAGCTCCGGCGGCGTGCGCTGCAGCGCCTCGCGGATGGCCGCGATGATCTGGCGCAAGGGCTCGGCGATGGCCTCATGGATCTCATGCGAGTTGATGGTGAAAGTGTGCGGTACGCCCTCAGCGATGTGATGGCCGGAGATCTTCATCTCCTCGGGATCGGCGCCCGGCTCGACGTGCGCGGTCGCGAGGTTCTTCTTGATCTCCTCGGCGCTGGTCTCGCCGATGGCGATGCCGTGCTTCTTGCGGATGTACTTGGAGATGGCCTCGTCGATCTTGTAGCCGCCGACCCGGATGGAGTTGGCGTAGACCAGGCCGCCGAGGGAGACCACCCCGACTTCGGTGGTGCCGCCGCCGATGTCGACTACCAGCGAGCCGCTCGCTTCCTCGACGGGCAGCTCGGCGCCGATGGCCGCGGCCATGGGCTCGGCGATCAGCGAGACCTGGGTGGCGCCGGCGGCCAGGCCCGAATCGCGGATGGCGCGGCGCTCGACCGGCGTCGAGTTGTACGGGACGCAGATGACGATGCGCGGGCCGGGCGTGAACAGCTTGGTCCCGTGGACGCGCTTGATGAAGGCGTTGAGCATCTGCTCGGTGACCTGATAGTCCGCGATCACGCCATCGCGCATCGGCTTGACCGCGACGATATTCTCCGGAGTACGCCCGATCATCTCCTTGGCGCCGATGCCGATGTCGCGGATGACCTTGCTCGCGCCCACCTGCTCGATCGCGACCACCGACGGCTCATTGAGGACGATGCCCTGGTCCTCGACGTAGATGATGGTGTTGGCGGTGCCCAGGTCGATTGCCATGTCGACCGCGAAGAACCTTCTGAAGACGTCTATCATAACCATTGCCGCCAGCGCTGGCGGGAGCGCTGGAATGAATCGTTTATTTTAATCTTATGTCCCGATATCGCGGCGCATGACCGCATCCGCCAGCTCAATCGAATCGGCCTGCTGATAGGCCAGCTCGCGGGCGCGGGCGCGCGAGGGCGCCACGCCCACGCTGCTGAACGCGCGGCCGCCGGCGATGGCGTACGTCGAGGGCCGCGACGGCAGCGGGCGCGTGTTCGCATGGAACAAAAGCATCTCTTCGTCAACGCTGGCGGCGGGCGCGGCCGGTACCACCGCCCGGGTCTCCGCTACTTCCGGGCCGGGATAGCCGGGCGCCGCGATCGTTACGCAGACCGCGACGCGATCGCGCCAACGCGGCCGTACGCCCGCAAGCTCGCCGGCCGCCGCCGCCCGCAGCAGCTCGGCCAGCGAATCATCCAGCAACGGCAGCACAGCCTGGGCCTCGGGATCGCCAAAGCGGCAGTTGTATTCGAGCACGGCATAACCGCCCGTTTCCAGCAGCATCAGGCCCGCATACATGCATCCTATATAAGAAGTACCCTGCGCGCGCAGCCGGTCGAGCACCGGCTGGATCACCGCGGCGCACAGCTCGTGCTCATCCAATTCAGCCGGCGCGGGCGCGGGACATACCGCGCCCATGCCGCCGGTGTTCGGACCGGTGTCTCCCGTACCCAGGCGCTTGTAATCCCGCACCAGCGGCAAAGGCACGGCATGCGCGCCATCACACAGCGCCAGCAGCGAGCGCTCTTCTCCTTTGAGGAACTCTTCCAGCACCAGCTGCCGCGAGGCCGCGCCGAACTTGCCCGCCAGATATGCAGCGATCAGTTCGCGCGCTTCATCCCGGTCCGCCGCGATGGCGACGCCCTTGCCGCCGGCGAGGCCGTCGGCCTTGACCGCATAGGGCGGCGCATGCCGCTGCAGGAAATCGTCCGCATCGCTCGGCTGGCGCACCGCCGTCCACGCCGCGGTCTGAATGCCGAGCTCGTCCATCAAGGCCTTCGCATAAATCTTCGAGCACTCCAAGCGGGCCGTCGCAGCAGCCGGGCCGAACAGCATGCGTCCCTGCGCATGGAAAGCGTCGGCGATGCCGTCAACCAGCGGCTGTTCCGGACCGGCGACGGTCAGGTCGATGCCATGCTCGTCGGCCGCGGCCAGCCATGCTGGAATGTCATGCGCGTCAATCCGCGACCCAGCCGTGCCCGCATTGCCGGGCGCGACCAGCACATGCTCGACCTGCGCCTCGCCGCTGAGCTTCCACGCCAAGGCATGTTCCCGGCCGCCCTGGCCGACGACCATCACGCGCATGGCACGCTCGTCAGTGCCGGAAATGCCTGACGCCGGCATGCACCAGCGCCACGTCCGCAGCATCGGCGGCGGCGATCACTTCCGTGTCCCGCTTCGAACCGCCCGGCTGGATGACCGCCGCGACGCCAGCCGCCGCCAGTTTTTCCAAGCCGTCGGCGAAGGGAAAGAAACCATCGGACGCAGCGCATGCGCCCGCAGGGTCATGGCCGTTGTCCCGCGCGAGCTTGACCGCCAGCTCAGCGCTGCACACGCGGCTGGTCTGGCCCGCGCCGATGCCGATGCTCTGGCGCTCCTTGCTGAGCACGATGGCGTTCGACTGCGCATGCTTGGCGACGCGCCACGCGAACAGCAGCTCCTCCCACTGCGCCGCGGTCGGCTCGGCTTTGCCCGCGACCTGTACTTCCTCGCGCTGCAGTACCCGCGCATCGCGCTCCTGCGCCAGCGTCAGGCCATGCCGCGTAACAGTGTCGCGCGCGGTACCGTCCAAGGGCTGGCCCAGCAAGACGCGCAGCTTGCCACCCAGGCCGCTCGCATCCAAGTCCGCCGCCGGCATGATGAGTACTTCAAAAAACTTGCCCTTCATGAAAGCTTTGATGGCCGCGGCGTCCAACGGGCGGTTGACCGCGAGCACGCCGCCGTAGGCCGAGGTCGGATCCGCCAAGCGCGCGCGTTCCATGGCCGAGACGATGTCGGCCGCGGCCGCGACCCCGCACGGCGTCGCATGCTTGATGATCGCCGCAGCCGGCGCCGCATCGAAGTCGAGCGCGCAGCGCCACGCGAGCATGGCGTCGTTGATGTTGTTGTAGGACAGCGGCGCGCCGCTCGCTTGCCGGAACACCTTCTCCAGGCCTTCGACCGCGGCCTGCTGATGCGGGTTCTCGCCATAGCGCAGCGGCTGGCTATTGAAATAGGAACTGATGCCGCTTTCATAAGCATGCGTGCAGGCGAAGGCCTTCGCCGCCAAGCGCTCGCGCTGCTCCGGGCTCGGCCCGCCCTCTTCCATCATCTCCAGCAAGGATCCATAGTCAGCTGGATCGACCACAACGGCAACATGCCGATGGTTTTTCGCCGCGGCGCGCACCAAGGTCGGCCCGCCGATGTCGATCAGCTCAAGCAGCTCCGCGCCCTCCTTGCCCTCTGCGACTGCAGACGCGAAGGGATAGAAGTTGACGACGACCAGATCGATGGGGCCGGCGCCGATCTCCTCGAGCTCGCGCAGATGCCCGGGCTGGTCGCGGTCGGCGAGCACGCCGCCGGTGATGGCCGGATGCATGGTCTTGATGCGCCCGGACAGCATCGCGCCGCGGCCGGCGACGTCTTCGATGGCGCTGGCCTCCACCCCTGCTTCACGCATGGCCGCGGCCGTTCCGCCTGAGGCCAGCAGCTCAAAGCCGCATGCGGCCAGGCCGCGCGCGAGCTCGGCCAAGCCCGTCTTGTCCGCGACGCTGATGACCGCGCGGCGCTTAGCCATTGTCGCCATCCCCGCGCAGCTGCGCATAGGCCGCGTCCGCATCCGGCATCTCGCCGAGCCAGTAGGCGAAGGACAAGGCCCCCTGCTCGACCAGCATGCCCAGCCCGTCGCTGCAGCGCGCTACGCCCGCGGCCCGCGCTTGGTCCAAGAACGCGTTGTTGGCACTGCCGTAGCTCAAGTCATAGGCCAGGCGCGCGGTACCGAAGACCGCAGCATCGAGCCGCAAGCCCTCCTCGCCGCGGCCAGCTGCGGTCGCGTTGATGATGATGTCGCTCGCAGGCGCAGCGTCCAGGCCGCATGCCTGCAGCTCAACGCCGCCAGCCGCGGCCTCTTCAACAAACCGCTCGCGCAATTCAGCCGCGCGCGCGGCAGTACGATTGGCGATCGTGAGCGCGCCCGGCTTGGCCTGCAGCAGCGATCCCAGCACGCCCGCGCATGCGCCGCCCGCGCCCAGGATCAGGATGCGCGCGCCGGCGAGCTCGGCTTGCTGGCGCGCGCGCAGGTCCTTCACCAGGCCCGCGCCATCGGTGTTGCATGCGCTGACCGTGCCATCCTCTTCGGCCTTCAAGGTATTGGCCGCGCCTGCTTGCCGCGCCATGCGGCTGGCCGAGTCCGCCAAGGCCAGGGCCTCGCCCTTGTACGGCAAAGTGACGTTCAGGCCGCTGCCGCCGCTTGCGAAAAAAGACCGCGCGCAGTCCGTAAACGACAAGCCGTCCTCCGGCTCCAACTTGCCATAGGACAACTGAACGCCCAGCTCCTTGGCGAACAGCTGATGCAAGGCCGGCGACCGGCTGTGCGCGATCGGCTTGCCAACCACCGCGAAACGAGGCGGAGACGTACTCATCGCCGCCGCACCTGCGCCGTCAAATGGAACAGGTCGCAGGACGCCAGCGCAACCGCGGGCTGCTCGCCCGGCGCCAAAGGAGCATCGAGCAGCTCAGCATGCAGGCCGATCTCCGCGAGCAAGACCTTGCTAGCGTCCGCATCGTCCAGCGGCAGCGCCGTGAAGCTGCGCGCCGGATCCTGCTCCTGCAGCCACTTGAGGGTCCAGTACTTCTCCAGCCGCTGCTGCTGCCGCTGGGTCCACTGGAAGCGACGCTCGAAATCCTTGCTGAGCTCGCGCATGCTGTTGATGCCATGCACCGGCGGCTCGTCGCGCAAGGCCGCCAGCAGCTGCTCTTGATTGATCAAGTCGACCATGCGCCGCAACGGCGAGCTGAACCAGCCGTAGGCGAAGCCCTGCCGCTTGCGGGCGTAGTGAATCGCTGAACGGCCCTCGCGCCGCCCGATGAAGGGATAGCCGCGCTCGATCAAATGCCGCGCGGCGGCGGTGTTGTAGAAAATCATCAAGTCGGCCACCAGGTCATCCAGCAAGGCCAGCTGCGCGCGCGCATGAATCGACACTTTCCCGTCCACGCGCATGACCAGATGGCCGCGCTGGCGCTGCTCCCGCGGGAAGTTCTTGGTACGCGTCGCGAAGTCCAGCAGCACCCGCAGCTGCTCGCGCTGCTGCTCAGCGACCGGCAGCTGGGCGACATCGCCGGTCGCGCACTGCTCCAGCGGCACATTGGCCGTCACCCGCAGCTGCGCCAGCTTGAACTCTTGCCCGACAATCTCGCCCTGCCCGTCCACGTCGATCGCCAGCGCCACGCAGGGACGCTTTGCACCCGCATCCAGCGAATAGCATGCGAGCGCCGGCGCCGGCAGCATCATGTCCTTCGCCCCCGGTAGATACAACGTGAGCATGCGCTCGCGCGCCTGGCGCCGCGCCGCCGGGCCTAAACCCAAAGCCGGCGCCGCAATGCAGATGAAACAGCGATGGCCGCCGCCTTCGCGCTGTACGCATGTGAACGCATCGTCGACCTCAACCGTACCGCTCGCGTCGAGCGCGATGCCGTCCTCCAATACCGGCGCGTCCGCAGGCACAGCCGGCGCCGGCGGATCGTCCTGCTCGGCGACCGGCGCCGGCTGGCGCAAGCGCACCTCGAGCAAATGGTAATCGATGATGTCCGCGATGATGCCATGCTCATGGGCCAGCTGCGCCAAGGACCCGCCGCCCTGCTTGACATGGCTCAACAGAAAACGCATGGCCGGAGCGTTCGGATCATGCTCGCCCCGGAAATAAGCGCGCAGCACCTCAGCGAGCTCAGCAGGCAAGGCGCCGGCCTGCAGCTCGTTCAGATAACCGCGCTCGCGCTCCTCGCGCTCGCGCCGGCGCTGCCGCGCCTGGCACACAACTTCGAACTGCTGCGGACCCACCGGCTTCCAGCCGCCGGCAACCGGATCGAACAAGCCGCCCTGGCGCAGCAGCGCCAGATGCAAGGCCGCCTCGCGGACCGCAGGCTCCGGACCCGCGGGCAACAGCTCCGCCAACTGCGCCACGCTTTGCTCCGCGCGGCCCTCGGCCGCGCGCCACAATTCCTCGATGTCGAGCTCGGCCGCCAAGGCGGTCGCAGCCGCAGCCAGGGACTCGCTGCCGCCGGCTGCAGCATAGGCCGTGATCTTGCGGCTCGTCACCCGCCGGCTGCCGCCCGCGCCCGCGCGCACCACGCAGTGCTTGGTACCCAGCGACTGGATGACCGCGGTGTGCAGCCGCCCGCCCTCGAGATACACCAGCTCGCGCTTGTCCGCCGGGAGCCCTTTGCCCTCCAGCTCAGGCATCAGGGGCCGGGCTGGCACTCCATAAGATGGGGTGGCTGATGGGATTCGAACCCACAACAACTTGAATCACAACCAAGGACTCTACCATTGAGCTACAGCCACCAACGCTGTCGCATATTTTAAGGCCTGAGACCCGCTAGCGGTTCCCCGCCTGCCGCAGCCGCTCCGCTTCGGCCATGAAATACCGGCGCTCTTCCTCCATTTTCTCCAGCTGCTGCTTGTACTCCGCAACCTTGCGCTCGTTGCCCGCCTTGTTCGCGCCCCGCAGCTGCCTGGCGATGTGCTCCATGCGCTTGGATACGCGCTCGGCCCGGCGCTCGCCGTCGAGGACCGAACGTACCTGCACGGGCCGGTTGCGGGCCTCGATCAAATTGCGCGCGCGCGTCTCCGCGAGGCTGTCGCGCTGCTGCCGGCGCCACGCATCCTCCTCGGCCTGGCGCTGCTCCTCCTCTTCCCGCGCGCGCTGCTCCTCCGCCTGGATCTGGTCGAAATAAGCATTCAGCGCAGTCTCCACAATCCCGTACTTGCCCATCAAAGCGAAAGCGTCGTCGCCGAACATGTCCTTTTGATGCGGATTCGCTCCGCCCTCGATCAGGCTGAGCGCCAGATCCGGGTTGTTGGACGCGATCGCACGGTGCAAAAGCGTGCGGCCGTCGGGCCCGACCAGATGCGGGCTTGCGCCCGCTTCGATCAGCTGCTTGACGATCTGCCAATCGCCCGTCGCGTTGATCGCGATCTCGACCGGCTTGGTCCCGTCCGCGTCCGGGAAGTTCGGGTCCGCGCCCACCCGCAGCAAGGCCTTGATCAAATCGGGATCCTCGTTGTAGTGCAAGGCATAATGCAGCGGCGTGTTGCCTTGCTTGTCCTGCATGTTGGGCGAGACCCCCAGCAGCAGCAGCCCCACCACCGATTCGGCCGGCGAGCCCTGGGCCGCGTAGTGAATCGGCGCGAGGCCCTGGTTGTCGAACTGGTTCGGATCGGTCTCGGCCAAGCGGAAGATCGCGATGTGCTCCGGCTGCAGCCCGGCGGCTGCGAGGATGTGCAGCGGCGTCTTGCCCTGGTTGGTCGCCGCGCCCAGATTGGCGCCGAGGCTGCGCAGGCGGCTCAGCATCTCCAGGTCGTTGCGCTTGGCCGCGATGTGGACCGGGCCGATGCCGTTGTTGTCGAAAACGTCCGGATTGGCGCCGGCCTGCAGCAGATAGTCGAACATGTCCATGTCTTCGAGCGCCAGGAAATAAATCAAGGGCAGCATGCCGTCCCGGCTCTTGGCGTTGATGTTGGCCTGGCGGTCGACCAGCATCTTGAGCACCGCCGCAGGCGCGCGCTTCCACACCGCATAGTGGAAGGTGCTGCCGCCCACCTTGGCGTCGATGGCGTTGACGTCGGCCCCGTAGTCGAGCACGTTCTCGATCGTGCCCTTGCTGCACAGCGAAATCGCCGTCTGCAGCGGCGTCAGGCCGTTGTTCGGATCGGGCTCGTTGATGTCCGCGCCCGCGAACACCAGCACATCGAAAGCGCTCTTCGGCGAGCAGTTGAGCGCAGCGTAGTGCAGCGGCGTCCGGCCCTCGATGCTCCGCGCCTGCGGGTCCAGCCGGCTCACGTCGCTGAAGTTCGGCGTCCGCCACGTCACGCCGAAGCACTGCTTCCAAAAGCACACTCCGGGTACCGCCTCCTCGGTCGCCGACGCCGGCGCCGGCGTGTGCGCCGGAGCCGCCGGAGCCTGCTCCTGGGCCCAGGCCGCCGCGCCCCAGGCCAGGCCCAGGGCCGCCGCCAAACCGGCCGCAATCTTCCTCATGGTTCCGATTCTACGCCGTTTGCGACGGGAAAACAAGATTATTGGTACGCCCGACAGGATTCGAACCTGTATCAACGGCTTAGAAGGCCGTCGCTCTATCCTTTGAGCTACGGGCGCAGACATCGTCGCGCCGCAACAGCTGGTCGGGGTGGAGAGATTCGAACTCACGACCTTCTGGTCCCAAACCAGATGCGCTACCAGGCTGCGCTACACCCCGGCGCTAAAACAGTCTCTCGAATTTTTCCCGCCGGCGTTCCGCTATCTCCTGAGACTGGCGCCGGCGCTGCTCGAGATAGAAATGGCGCACGGACAGGTAATGGTCGAAGGAAATCTCGTCGAGCAGCTCCGAGGCGTCCAGCGCCTGGGACCGTCCGTCGACGCCGCGCAGGATGTACGTCGCCTGCCGCCGCGATTTCTCCGTGATGTCGTACGGATTGCGGCTCATCCAGTGGCGGTCCTCCTTGTGGAAATCATCGCGGCGCGAGCGCGCGATAACCAGCGGATCGAGATGGGACGTGCCCGCATACCGCATGCTGCCGTCGATCAAGGTCGTCGGCCCGAACAGCGGCATCATCAAGTACACCGAGTGCTCGTTGTCGAGCCAGGAGCGCACCGACAGGCCGATGTCGCCCTCTTCCTCCTCGATCCCCATGGCATCGCCCGCCACGTCGACGCAGCCGAAGCCGCCGCCAATGGTGTTGACGAGAAAGCGCGAGGACGAGCTCGCGGCCGCCGCGTCATCGAAGCTGATCAGATGCGCGACCGTGCGGATCGGCTCCTTGAGATTGTCGAAAATGTTCTCGAGACAGCTGCGGGCCGGGGCCGGGGCCGCCTTGACATAAGCCGAGGCCACCGGCCGGAAGACCGTGCGGTCGGCGTAGTCGTTGAGCGCGTAGATGCTGCGGTTCTGGCTCTCGAACGGATCGTTGATGTTCGCGTTCTCCGGATCGTAGCCGTTGACGATGCCCTCGGTGGCCTCCGGGAGCGAACAGCCGCCCAGCAGCAGGATGGCGAGCGCGGCGCCCGCAGGGCGGCAGCGGCGGAAGGCGGACATGCTAATCAGGTCGTGAAAACCAGGTTATGCCGCTTATTTTAACCTGTCGGGGCGCCGGCGCCGGCTCCGGCTCAGGCTGGTGAACAATTCATAGCTGATGGTGCCCGCGCGCTGGGCCACTTCATCAGCGGCTACATGCTGTCCCCACAGCTCGGCTGCGGCCCCGATCCTGACCGCGTCCTTGCCTATGTCTACGGTCAGCATTTCCATGGAAACCCTGCCCGCTAAAGGATAATTCTTGCCCTTGACGCACACCGGCGTGCCCGCTGTCGCGCTGCGCGGATAACCGTGGGCATAGCCGCAGCCCACCACTGCGATCCGAGTCGGACGGGCCGCCGTCCACGTCGAGCCGTAGCCGACTGAAGCGCCCGCGGCCACGTCCTGGATCGCCAGTACCCGGCCGCGCAGCGTCATCGCCGGCTGCAAGCCGAAGCCCGCCGCCGGCTGCGTTTGCCAGGAGCCCGGGGTCCCGCCGTAGACCGCGATCCCGCAGCGGACGAACTCCTCATCCGCGCGCGGCGGCTGCAGAAGCAGTCCACCGGAATTAGAAGCGGTGTGCGGCAGGCTGTGGCGCTCAAGCAGCTCGGCCATGACCGCATTCGGCGCGGTAGTACCTCCCGGCTGGTCGCTGTCCGCATAATGATGCATCAGCGCCAGCTCCTTGACGCCCGCGCGCGTGAGCTGCGCGAGCGCCGCATCGACCGCTGCGGGCGCCAAGCCCAGGCGGTGCATGCCGGTCTGGACCTTGATGAAGACGCGCGGCGCGCCCGCGCCGAGCTCGGCCAGGCGCTCAACCTGAGCGCTGGTGCCCAGCGCGAGCCACAAGCCCAGTTGCTTGGCCTGGCGCAATTCGGCCGCGGATCCAAAGCCGTTGAGCGCCAGTATGGGCCCGTCATAGCCCAAGCGTCGCAGCGCAGCGCCGTCGGGCAGCTCGAAGATGCAGAGGCCGTCGACCTCACCCGCGATCGCAAGCGCGACTTCCTTGAGTCCATGGCCGTAGGCGTCGGCCTTGACCACCGCGAACATTTTGCGCTTGCCCGCCCGCTGGCGCAGGACGCGGCAGTTGGCCGCGCAGGCCGCGACGTTGATGAGAGCGACAGGCGAACGGCTCACGTCCTGCGCTCCAAGCTCAGCAGCGCGTCTTCGTCCAGCTGCTCGACCGACGCCAAGCGATAGGCCGGCGCGTCATCGACCTGCTCGATGCCCCTGAACTCACTCACGGCCAGGCCCGCGCCCAGGTACTTCGGCGCGATGAAAGCCTTGATCTCATCGACCAAGCCCTCCTTGATCAATGCGCCCGCCAGGCGCGCGCCGCATTCGACCAGCAGCTCATTGACTTCCAACTCGACAGCCAGGGCGCGCAGGACATCCGCCAGATCGGCTCGGCCGTCCTCCAGCTGCTTGACTTCCAACATAGTTAGATGCTCTGCCAAATCATCCGGACGCGGCTGCGATGTAGCGAGCACAGCTTCATCCTGCAGCAGTTTCAAATCACTGCCGACGCAGCGCAGGTTCATGTCGAGCAGGACCCGGCGCGGCTGGCGGACCGCTTCGACCTCGCGCGCAGTCAACTGCGGATCGTCGGCCAAGGCTGTCGCGCTGCTCGTCAGTACCGCGCAGCTTTCTGCTCGCATCTCATGAACCCGCGCCCGCGCCGCCGGACCGGTCAACCAGCGGCTGCTGCCGTCCGGCAAGGCGATGCGGCCGTCAAGCGTCGCCGCCGTCTTGAGCCGCACCCAAGGACGCCCGCTCTCCATGCGCTGGAAAAAACCGCGATTGAGCTGCCGGGCCTCGGCCGCCAACACGCCCTCCTCGCAGTCGATGCCCGCCGCTCGCAGCGCAGCCAGGCCCCCGCCCGCGACCTGCGGATTCGAATCGCGCACCGCCGCCACCACCCGGGCGAGGCCCGCAGCGATGATCGCATCGGCGCACGGCGGCGTCCGGCCTTGATGCGAGCAAGGCTCCAGGGTCGCATACAGCGTCGCGCCGGCCGCAGCCGCGCCCGCATGCTCCAAGGCCTTGACCTCGGCATGCACCTCACCCGCCCGCTCGTGCCAGCCCTCGCCGATGACCGCGCCCTCCTTGACAATCACGCAGCCCACCATCGGATTGGGCGTGCAGCCGCCGCGGCCGCGCCGCGCCAGGTCCAACGCCCGCCGCATGCAGGCCGCGTCATCCATCGCCGCGCCCGCCGCTACTTGGTGAACTTGAAAGCCTGCTCGGGCGTGTCGAATTCCATGTGGTTGATCGCATAGCGCAGGGCCACGAACCGGTCGACCCGCAGCAAGGCCTCGTACGTCCATTTGACCAATTCCTCCAGCTCGATGCTGTTCCCGCTGTGCGAGCGCACCTGATTGAGAATGCCTTCGATGGCGTCCTCAAGCTCCTGGGCGGGCATGTTCCGGCGCCGGTAGACGCGCTCGATGCTCAGCCGCAGCTTCTCCTCGCTGAAGTCCTCTTCCTGTCCGCCGTGCTTGCGCACCGGCAGCGCCAGCAGCGGCATGTCGCTGGCGTGGATGCCGTAGACCTCGGTCGTCGTGAAGCGATGGCCGCATTCACACTCGCGGCGACGGCGCTTGCTTTGGCCGCCCTGTGTCAAGCGCGAGTCGATGACCTGGCTGCGGACGCTCTGGCATTTAGGACATTTCATAGACCGGATGGGCCGCGCAGATGTCCGCCACTTCGCTCGCCACCCGCTGCTCGACTGCCGCATCGCCCAAGGCGCGGAGCACTTCGACCAGCAGGCCGGCGACCCGGCGGCAGTCGTCCTCGTCCAGGCCGCGGGTGGTCGCGGCCGGCGTGCCGATCCTGATGCCCGAGGCCTCCATCGGCGGGCGCGGATCGTCGGGGATGGCGTTCTTGTTCAGCGTGATGCCGGAGCGGTCCAGCGCCTCCTCGGCGTCGCGGCCCGAGACGTCCAGCGGCGTCAGGTCCACCAAGAAGACATGCGATTCGGTCCGGCCCGAGACGATGCGCAGCCCCAATTCAGTCAGGGCCGCGGCGAAGGCCTGGGCGTTAGCGATCACCTGCCGGCAGTACGGCTTGAACTCCGGCTTGAGGGCCTCGCCGAAGGCCACGGCCTTGCCCGCGACCATCTGCAGCAGGGGCCCGCCCTGGATGCCGGGGAAAATCGCCGAGTTCAGCTTCTTGGTGTACTTTTCGTCAGCCATGATCAGGCCCCCGCGCGCGCCGCGCAGGCTCTTGTGCGTGGTGGTGGTGACGAACTGCGCGATGCCGACCGGGCTGGGATAGACCCCGCCGGCGATCAGGCCCGCGTAATGCGCGATGTCCGCCAGCAGCAGCGCGCCGGCCTCGTCGGCGATGTCGCGCATCCGCTGCCAGTCGATCTGCAGCGCATAGGCCGAGGCCCCGCAGATGATCAGCTTCGGCTGGTGCTCCTTGGCCTTGGCGGCGACGTCGTCGTAGTCGATCTTCTCGGTCTTAGGATCGAGGCCGTAGCCGACGGCGTTGTAGAACTTGCCGCTGACATTGACCTTGGTCCCGTGGGACAAGTGCCCGCCGGCGGGCAGCGACATGCCGAGGATGGTGTCCCCCGGCTTGCAGGCCGCGAGCATCACCGCCTGGTTGGCCTGCGAGCCCGAATGCGGCTGGACGTTGACGTACTCGCAGCCGAACAGCTTGCGGCAGCGATCGATCGCCAGGCTCTCGACAACGTCGACGTGCTGGCAGCCGCCGTAGTAGCGGCGTCCCGGATAGCCCTCGGCGTACTTGTTGGTCAGGATGCTCCCGCAGGCCTCCATGACCTGAGGGGAAGCGTAGTTCTCCGACGCAATCAGCTCCAGATGGGTCTCTTGCCGCTCGCGCTCGCGCTCGATGGCCGCGGCCAATTCCGCATCGGCCTCCGCTAGCGGCGCGTCGCTGAACGCCGCCTTGGTTCCTGTTGCTGCACCCATGGGTCCGCCCTCTTTAAAAGGCATTGATTCTACAATTCGCATGCTATGTTTGCCGCAACCGCCCCTCCCGGCAAGGCCGTCATCGTCAACGACCGCATGCAGCGCGGCTACCGCTATGTCCTCACCGCCCCCGCCGGGCGGCGCTTCCATCCCGACTTCAAGCCGGAGCTGACGCCGGCGCAGATGCTGCGCCTGGGCGTCTTCGGCGGCAAGTACATGACCGACTGCCGCGCTGAGTTCCCGGCCGCATGGTTCGCTCGGGCCAAGCTCGCGTCCGGCAAGCGCGATCCCAAACTCAACTGCTTCGGCGTCAACGCCTCGCAGCCGCTGCGGGTGTGGGTGGCGAAAGGCTGGATCCATCCGGACGATCCGCGCGGCTGGTTCCAGTGGTACTGCCGCTATTACATGGGGCGCCGCGGGCCCGACGACTTGCGGCAGGTCGGCCGCTGGCGCGCTGTCCGGCGCCACATCGCGCAATTGCGCCGCAACTGCCGGCCCGGCGATCTGTCATGCCGCCCGCGACAGCGCCAGGCCCTGCTGCACTGGGCCTATGATTCGCGCCGCATCTGATTGCGACGCGGACTCGCACGTTCGGCAATAGAAGAAATATATCCCCAAGGGCAAACACATGCTTTGCTAGACGCAACTTTCAGACATGGCTTTCATAGGTTGGCGTGCCACATTCAGTCCTTGATGTGCCAAGCCTTGTTGAAGCGGGTTGGACGCAGATTTGTCAAGTTAGCATATACATTCCCTACAATCCATTAAAATATGGTTATGACCGCAACGCCCGCCAACGAAAACCCGTTCGCTCCCGTCGCCGGGATTGTCCCGGAGCATGTCGCTGGTCGCAAGAGGGAATGCGACTTGCTAGAGGATGCCCTGCAAGGCATTGCCCCGAGCGAGGTCCGGGAAGAAGATGGCCTGCTGGAGCATGGTTCGATGGCACCGATAGTGCTCACGGGCCCGCGCGGGGCGGGCAAGACATTGCTGCTTGGCTGGATGAAGGAGCAGGCCCAGGCAATGGGCATCCATGTGGCGCGGCTGGAGCACGCCGAGGAGCAGAAGGCCGGCGATGCACTCGCGAACCTGCTCAACGAGATAGCCGGCGATGATAAATCCTTGCTGAAACTGGTCAGGGACTCCAAGATTGCCTCTGTCGGCACCGATCAAGGCATGAGTTGGCGAGAGGCCGCTTTCCTTTACGAACATGCTTTGGAAGCCAGGCTGCGCCAAGGCCCCATGGTCTTGATGATGGACGAGGCCCATCATTATCGCCTCGATATCATGGGATTCATGCTAGGCGTCGCGCATCGGATGATTACCGATCAATACCCTTTGGTGATGCTGTTGGCAGGTGCTCCGGATTTGTGCAGCTATATGACAAGCCTCGAAACCAGGTTTTATGCTACGAGCGAGGACATCTACATCAATTCGCTGGCGATCGAGGAGAGCAAGGACGCGCTCAGCAAGCCGTTCACAGCTCGCGGCATCGAGGTCGAGCCGCAGGCCCTGGAGATGATGTGGGGCATGACCGACAACTACCCTTATTTCGTCCAGCTGGTGGGATCGGAGGTCTGGGAGACCCTGCCTAAAAAAGGTAAGCGGCGCGTAGATGCCGCGCTGGTCGAGAAGGTCAAGGAAAGGATAAGCGACAAGCGCAGCGATTTCTACAGCCTGATTTATGATGAGATGAATAAAGGCAAGCTCACGTCATATGCCGAGCAGGCGGCCGAAACCATCAACCGGCAAGAAAACGCCAAGGCGGAGCGAGCTACCATTGAGCACGATTTGCGGCAGAAAAACAGCGGTCTCGATGCGAAAAAGACGCGGGAAATCGTCGATGGCCTGCAACGGCTGGGCTTCATCTGGGAAGGAAATGAAGACCAGATGGAGGCAGGCATCCCCTCGTTCTTCACCTATCTGCAAGCCAAGAAACAGCGGGCCGCGAAGCAGAGAGAAAGCTAGGCAACCACATGCTTGACTTGACGCCGTTCTTCATAAATATTGGTTAACAGCCTCTGGTACGTCAAGCCTTTTTATTAAAGCAAAAAACGCATGTTCGTCAATCTAAGCATACAAGTTCCATAAATTAATTAAAATAAGGCTGCGCCGCGGAGAGGTACCGAAGTGGTCATAACGGCGCTGACTCGAAATCAGATGGGCGAGCAATCGTCACGTGGGTTCGAATCCCACTCTCTCCGCCCTCTTTGCCGGCCTAGCGGCCGGTCTGGATGAAGATCTCGCCCGGCTTGACCATGCCGAAGTGATAGCGCGCCAGCACTTCAATCTGGGCCGGGTCGTTCTTGATGCGCCGCAGCTGCGCGGCGATCAGCTGGTTGCGATGCAGATACGTGTCAACCTCGACCTGCTTGGCCGCCAACGCCTCTTGCAGCGCGTTGACCCGGCCGTAGCCGGTGTCGCCCACCAGATAAGCGAGCTGCGTGAGCAGCAAGGCCAGCAAGACAGCGCAGGCCCATTCGCAGCCGCTGACGCGTCGCAATCGAGCAAGCATGCTCACAGGCCGCGGAAGGCGTCCTTGCCCGCGTAGCGAGCGGCCGAGCCCAGCTCCCGCTCGATCGCCAACAAGCGGTTGAACTTCGCCGTGCGCTCGCCGCGCGAGGGCGCGCCCGTCTTGATCTGCCCGCAGTTCCAAGCGACCGCCAGGTCCGCGATGACGGTGTCCTCGGTCTCGCCCGAACGATGCGACATCACCGTACCGTAGCCGCTGCCCTGCGCGAGCGCGACCGCAGCCTCGGTCTCGGTCAGGCTCCCGCATTGGTTCGGCTTGACCAGGATGGCGTTCGCGACGTCGGTGTCGATGCCGCGCTGCAGCAGCTTGACGTCGGTGACGAACAAATCGTCGCCGACCAGCTGGGTGCTTGAGCCGCAAGCGGCGGTCAACGCGCGCCAGCCGCTCCAGTCGTCCTCGGCCATGCCGTCCTCGATGCTGATGATCGGGTACTTGCGCGTCCACTTCTGCAGCGCCTGCGCGAATTCCTTGCTGCCGTATTTCTTGTTCTCGGCCGTCAAGTTGTAGCGCTTGTTCGCATAGAACTCATTGGCCGCGCAGTCGAGCGCCAGCCACACGTCCTTGCCCGGCTTGCGGCCCGCCTTGGCGATGGCTGCCAGTACCAAATCGAGGGTCGCGGCGACGCCGTCGACGTCGGGCGCGAAGCCGCCCTCATCGCCGACCGCAGTCGTCATGCCCTGCTTGGCAAGGAGCCCCTTGAGCGCCTGGAAGACTTCCGCGCCCCACTGCAGAGCGGTCGCGAAGTCCTTGGCGCCCGCCGGGACGATCATGAACTCCTGGATGTCGACGTTGTTGCTCGCATGCGCGCCGCCGTTGAGGATGTTCAGCAGCGGGACCGGCAGCAGCCGCGCGCGCGTACCCCCGAGATGGCGGTACAGCGGCTGGTCCGCGGACGCAGCCGCGGCCTTGGCCGCGGCGAGCGAGACCGCGAGGATCGCGTTCGCGCCCAGCTTGCCCTTGTTCTTGGTCCCGTCGGCCGCGAGCAAGGCGGCGTCGATGTCCTGCTGGCTGTCGGCAGCCAGGCCCAGGACCGCGCGGCGCAGCTTGCCCTCAACCGCAGCGCATGCGTTGCGCACGCCCTTGCCGCCGAAGCGTTTCTTGTCGCCGTCACGCAGCTCAAGCGCTTCCTTGCTGCCGGTCGACGCGCCCGACGGCGCGCAGGCGGAGCCGGTGCTGCCGTCGTCGAGATGCACCGTCGCAGAGACCGTGGGGTTGCCGCGCGAGTCCAAGACTTCGAGGGCCTTGACATCGACTATCGTCGCGCTGGGCAGCAACATCTTTCTTTCTCCTTGTTTCTACAATGTGTATTCTAGGCTAGAACGCGTTTGCACCTCCGGCGCTCAAGCGCCGCTGTCGGCTTGCAGACTCCCTTCTTGCAGACGCTGGACCGAGTCCAATTGACGCGCGAGCTCGAGGTTGTGCGTCGCGACCAGCAGGGCGCACTGCCGCTCCCGCGCCTGCTCCAGCAGCTGCGCGAACACTCCTCCCGCCGCCTTGGCATCGAGATTGCCTGTCGGCTCATCGGCAATCAGCAGGCGCGGGCCGTTCGCCAGGGCGCGCGCTACCGCCACGCGCTGGCGCTCGCCGCCGGAAAGCGAGGCCGGGTAACGCTCGGCCTGCTCTTGCAAACCCAGGCCGGCGAGCAGCTCGCGCGCATGCGCCATGGCGGACTTGCGGCCCATACCGCCGATGATCTGCGGCATGGCGACGTTCTCCGCCGCGGTGAACTCAGCGAGCAAGTGATGGAACTGGTACACAAAGCCGACCTCGTCGCTGCGCAGCCGTGTCCGCCGCGCGGAACTGAGCGTCGCGAGGTCCGCGCCCGCAATGGTGACGCTGCCGGCGTCCGGCTGCGCCAGGCCGCCGGCGATGTGCAGCAACGTGCTCTTGCCGCAGCCGGATGCGCCGGTGACCGCCAGTGATTGCCCCGGTTCCAGGACCAGGTCAACGCCGGCGAGTACTTCAGGCCCGCCGCTCGCGACGAAGCTCTTGCGCAGGCCGCGCGCTGCCAGCGCGGCGCCGTCACTCATGGCGCAGGACCTCGGCCGGCTCGACGCGCGCCGCCGCCAGCGACGGCGGCACCGTCGCGAGCAAGCTCAGCAAGAACGACAGCGTCGCGATCGCCACGACTTCGCCCACCACGATCTCCGAAGGGACGGTCTCCAGCAAATACACCTCGCCGGGAAAGAAATCAAAGCCGAACACCTGCTCGACGAAACCAACGATGGGGTCGACGTTGACCGCCACCGCAATGCCCAGCAGCACGCCGGCGATGGTCCCGGTCAGGCCCACCAGCAGCCCCTGGATCATGAAAATGCCAATCACCTCCTGGCGGGTCATGCCGATGGTGCGCAAAATAGCGATCGCGCCGCGCTTGCTGCGCACCATCGCGACCAAGGCGGCGACGATCTGGAAGGCCGCGACCGCGATGATCAGCGACAGGATCACGAACATCACCCGGCGCTCGATCGCCAGGGCGTTGAACAGCGTCGCATTGCTGGTGGTCCAGTCATAGCTGGCCAATCCCATGTCCGCCAGCAGCTCGAGCCCTATCGACGGCGCGGCGTAGATGTTGTGCAAGCGCAGGCGCAGCGAGTCCACGCCGCTGCTGCGGTACAGCTTGGCCGCGTCCGCATAATGCATGTAGGCGCTGCCGACGTCGAGCTGGTGGACGCCGACCGAGACCAAGCCCGCGACCTCGGCCCGGCGGAACCGCGGCAAGGAGCCGCCGAGGGTCGGCGTCGCCGCCGGCGCGTAGAGCACCACCTGCGCGCCGGGCTCCACGCGCAGCCGCGCAGCCAGCTTCGAGCCCAGCAGCACCTTGAATTCGCCGGGGATCAGCTGATCGAGGGACGCGTCCGCAAGGAATGGCGACGCGTCCGCCTCGCGCGCGGGATCGATCCCGCGCAGCAGCACGCCATAGACCCTATCGCCGGCCGCTACCAGCGCCTGGCGGTCAAGCTGCGGGGCCGCGCCCGCGACGCGGGGGTCCGCCGCGATCGCATCCAGCGCCCTCTCCCACTCGGGGATGCCGGCGACGTCAACTTCGACATGCGCGGTGGACGACAGGATGCGATCGCGCAGGTTGATGTGAAAGCCGTTCATCACCGCCATCACCACGATCACCGCGGTCACGCCCAGCGCGATGCCGATGGATGAAACCAGCGAAGCGAACGCGACGTACCGGTCGCCGCGGCCCACCAGGGTATAGCGCAGGCCGATGGCCCACTGCAGCCAGAGCATCAGCCGGCCGCTGTCGCCAGGATCTCGCGGGCGTTGCTGCGGCTCGCGGCGGTGATCCGTTTGCCCGCCAGCATGCGCGCGATCTCCTCTTCGCGCGCCGCGCCCTCGATCTGCTCGAATGAAGCCGTGCCCTCCTCGACGTCCGCGCGCACCAGCCAGTGCGTGGTCGCCGCAGCTGCGACCTGGGGCAAGTGCGATACGCACAGCACCAGGCGGTCGGACCCTAGCCGGCCCAGCAGCGAGCCCACATGCGCGGCCGTCTTGCCGCTGATGCCGGCGTCGACCTCGTCAAAAACCATGTCGCGCCCGCCATCGCCGCCAGCGTGGCTGAACAAAGCCAGGGTCAAGCGCGACAGCTCGCCGCCGGACGCGACCTCACCCGGTTCACCGAGCTTGCCCTGCCGCCGCGCGGCGAAGCCGAAGCCCACTTCCTCCAAGCCCTGCTTGGCCGGCGCAGACAGCGGCTGCAGCTCGATCGCGAACCGCGCCGCGGGCATGCCCAATTGCCGCAGCGAGGCCTGCACCTGACGCGCCAGGCGCGGCGCCGCTTGCTGGCGCTTGGCACTCAGCTGCTCCGCCGCAGCGCGCCACTGTTCCTCAGCCTCCTGGGCCGCAGCGCGCAAGCCGGCAACATCCGCGCCGCCGAGCTGCGCGCGCTCGGCCGCGCGCTCGGCCCGCAGCGCCGGCAAGTCCTGCGGCGCCGGCAAGCGGTACTTGCGCGTCAAACGCAAGGCCTCGGCGACAAAAGCCTCCGCTTCTTCGATCGCGCCGCGCTCGGTCTCGGCCGCGTCCCCCTCGAGTTTGCTCAGCTCGCGGGCGGCGTCATCGGCCACGGCCGCGAGCGCAGCGATGTCCTCATTGGCCTTGGCCGCGGCGGGCAGCAGCTCGGCCAGGCGCTTGGCCTCGGCCTGGACTCCGGCCAGCTGGCCGCTGAGCTCGTCGAGCTGCGCGCCCAAGCCAGCGCGCAATTGCCCGATCTCAGCTGCGTTCTCATGCTGGGTGAGCAGCAAGTTGCGCTCTTCCCATGCTTCAAGCGTGAAGTCCAGCTCATCGAGCTCGAGCAGCTCGGCGTCGAGCGTGGCAAGGCGCTCGGCGTCGCGCTCGGCCGCGGCCTCAGCCTGCTCGAGCTTGCGGACCGCATCGAGATGCGCTTGGTGGGACGTCGCAACTTGAGCGGCGTCCGGCAAGGCCTTGGCCGCCATGTCCAGCAGCTCGCGGCGCCGCGGCGCCTGCTTGAGGCGCACATGCTCGTTCTGCCCGCAGATGCCCACCAGGCCTCCGACCACTTCGGCCAGCTGCCCGACCGGGACCAAGCTGCCATTGAGATAGGCGCGCGATCGTCCCTGCGCGTCGATCACCCGCCGCGCGACCAGTTCGCCGTCGGGCGCCGCCAGGCCATGGCGCTTGAGCAAATTGAGCGCAGGGACCTTGCCCTGCAAATCGAAGGCCAGGGCGATCTCAGCCTGGCCGCTGCCCTTGCGCACCAGGCGCCGGCGCAGCTTCAGGCCCAAGGCCGCGGCGAGCGCGTCGATCAGCAGGGACTTGCCCACGCCGGTCTCGCCGGTCAGTACGCAAAAGCCGGTCGCAGGCACCGCCAGCCGCGCATGTTCGATGCTAGCGAAGTCGTTGACCTCGATCGCGGCCAGCATGCCTAGCTGCGCCTCCAGTACAACTTGGACCGCAGCGTGTCGAAATAATCATAGCCGCGGGGATGACGCATCGTCATCTGCCGGCGATGGGCCTTGATGACGACGGCGTCCGACGGGCGCATGGGGACCGCGTCCCGGCCGTCGGCGCTCAGGCGCGCCGCGTCCAGCGTGCGGATCTCCAGGCGGCGCTGGTCGTCGAACACCAAGGGACGATGGGTGAGCGCATGCGGATTCAGCGGCGTCACCACCATCACCTTGCAGTCCGGCGTCGTGATCGGGCCGCCGGCCGACAGGCCGTAGGCCGTCGATCCTCCCGGCGTGCTCACCACCAGGCCGTCGGCGCGGACCTCAAACGAGGCCTTGCGGTCCGCATGCACCGCCATGGAAATCAGCGTGCCGCGGTCGCCGCGGTCGATGACCGCGTCGTTGATCACGAGCGACGAGCTCAGCAGGCGCTTCCCGCGCCAGTGCTCGGCGACCAGCATGATGCGGCGCTCATCGCGGTACTGCCCCTTGAGCACCGCAGCGATGCCGTCGTGCATCATCTTGTACGGAATGTCGGCGAGAAAGCCCACCCGGCCGAGATTGACCCCGATCAGCGGGACCTGCAGCGGCGCGTAGCGGCTCGCCATCTGGATGAAGGAGCCGTCGCCGCCGAGCGCGACCGCCAGTACCGGCCGCGGGCGGGCGTCGGCCCGCCGGACCTTGATGCCGTGGCGGCGGCAGGCCGCCCGGCCGATGCTCTTGGCCTCAGCCTGGTCGACGACCGGCGCGTAGCCCAATTCGCGCAGGATCTCCGCCAGCTGCAGCAAGGCGTCGCGGCCGCGGATGCGGGCGGCCAGCGCCACGCAGGCGCGCGCGGCCATTCACCCGGCGGCGGGCGAGGACATCACTTGTCCTCTTTCATGCTGCTGGCGATGTTGCTGCGCCACCGCTGCAGCATGTCCAGCGCGATGGTTTGCCCGGCGAGGCCGAAGGCGATGGCGGCCGCCAGCGCCAGCGCGCCCATGATGCAGCTGAGCATCACCAGCAGCAGGACGGTGTTGACCTGCAGCTGCTCGAGCGCCAGGAACCAGACGAAGACCTGGACGATGACCTCGGCGGCGATCGCGGCCTTGAGCGCGAAGTCCATCGCGATCTCCTTGAGATGGGTGAAGACGTAGCGGTTGACGATGCGCGAGAAGATGGTCCCGACGATCAGGATCGCGAGGGCCAGCAGGATGTTCGGCAGGTAGTTGACGATGCGCTCGAGCAGGTCCTTGATCGCGCCCAGCTCGAACAGCTCGGCGACCGCGGTGATCGTCATCAGGATGATCAGCCAGTAGAAGGTGCCCGAGACCACGCTCGAGAGCCGGATGTTGTAGTCGCTGCCGATGAGGAACGATTCCAGGCCGGACTTCTCGACCAGCTGGTCGAAGCGGAGAAAGCCGAGCAGGCGGCTGATGAAGGCCTTGGCCACCTTGGCGAGCACGATGCCGAAGACCAGCACCAGCAGCGCGGCGATGATGTTGGGCAAGAAGCCCAGCACCTCTTCCCAGAACGCGGTGAAGGAGGTGATGATGATGTCAGCGAATTCGGCTTCTTGCTGCTCGTTCATGGGTATGGTCCGGGGCCGCGGCGGGAGCGGCGGCGTCTCAATGACGCCCTGCGTATTTTATTTTATTCGCAGGGAATGTCCGGCCCCGCCTGAGAGGCTGTGGCGGCGGGCTCGCAAGCGGTGGCGCCGCTGCTCGGCACTTCTAGGTACTGGGTCGGAGCTGCGTTGCGCGCGCGACTGCAAGAACCCAGCGCGAAGAGAGCGAACAAGGCAAGAATCAGTATTAGGAACAGCGCGCTTTCCAAGCAGCCGAGCTGGGACGGGGCGGAACGCCGGGAGCCTTGATCCCAGACTGAATTGCCCTTGGTGTCCTTCCAATTGAGCACCAGGACCTCGTTGCGAATCAAGGTGCGCTCGACCTGGCGGGCCTGGTACCTGTTGACGGTACGAGCGACGCGGAAGGGCTTGACGTCCGGGTAATCGCGCTTGCGCTGCTCCACCTCCTCGTTGTGGTCGCGCTCCCAGCGGCTCTCGATGCCGATGGCCGTGATGCCGATGTAGACGGTACCGTCCGGGAACTCGGCGCGATAGACCTCGTGAGGCTTGTCCGCGTAGGGATGCCTCCTCCATCGCCGCCGGCTGTGCCAGGACGATCGGGACCTGCGGCGTCTCAGGGGCCGCAAAGATCGTCGAGCACCGCCCGGTAGACCGCGACGAGCTGGCCGAGCTGCTCGATCTCGATGCACTCGTTCGCTTGATGCATGGTGCGTCCGACCGAGCCGAACTCAACCACTTCCCCGCACACCTCGACCAAAAAACGCCCGTCGGAAGTACCGCCGCCGACTGACGGCCGCGGCGGCTCACCCGCCACCTGCTCCACCGCCGCATTCACCGCCGCGCCGATGCGGCTGCCGGTACCGGTGTGATACGGCTTTGAGCCGGGCTCGCACGAACATGCAACGGGCAAGGCTGCGGACGCAGCCAAGTCCTCGATGCGCTTGCGCAGCGCGTCGGATTCGTCAAGCGGATGATGGCGGAAATTGACGGTCGCATGGGCCTGCGCCGGAATGACGTTGGGCGCGCCCCCGCCGGCTTGCATGGCCACAACCTGGACCATGGTCGCCTCGGTGCCGTCGTCCGGCTGCGCGAACTCCCAGGCGCTGATCTCCTTGACCAAACCGGCGAGCACCGGAATCGGATTGGCGCACAGCTGCGGATAGGCCACATGCCCCTGCTTGCCCGTCACCGTCAGGCGGCAAGTGAGCGAGCCGCGGCGCCCGACGCGCAGGATGTCGCCGAAGCGCTCGGATGAGCTGGGCTCGCCGACCAAGCCATGCTTGAAGCGCAGGCCGCGCTCGCGCATTTGCGCGACCGCATAGGCCACGCCGTCGACCGCCGGACCCTCCTCGTCGGTGGTCAGCAGCACGCCCAGCTGGCCGGGATGATCGGGCTGGGCCGCAACGAAATCAGCGGCCGCAGTCAGCAGCGCCGCGACGCCGCCCTTCATGTCAGTGGTCCCCCGGCCGTAGAGCTTGCCGTCCCGCTCGACGGGTTCGAACGGATCGCTGTCCCACTCGGCGTCGCCCGGCCCCACCACATCGAGGTGCCCGCACAGCAGCAGGACGCAATCGCCGCTGCCATGGAGCGCGAGCAGATTGCGGACCTCGCCGCGGTTGATCTCTTCGAGCTTGAAGCCCGCCTCTTGCAGTACGCCGCTCGCGATCTCGATGGTGTTCGCGGACTGCGGGGTCTCCGACCGGCAGCGGACCAGCTCCTTGAGCAGGTCCAGCGCGCGCGCGTCCCTAGCCGTCTTCACCGCCATCGCGCCGCGCGCTCGCCTGCAGCCTCAAGGCGTTGAGCTTGATGAAACCCTGGGCGTCGCGCTGGTCGTAGCCGCCGTCCTCATCGAAACTCGCGATGCGGGCGTCATGCAAGCTGCGCGGCGAGGACCGGCCCGTAACCGTTACGCTGCCCTTGTGCAGCTCGCAGGTCACCACGCCTTCCGTCCAGCGCGCGGCCGCGTCGACCAGGCCCTGCAGCAATTCGCGCTCGGGACTGAACCACAAGCCGTTGTAGACCGTGGCAGCGTAGCGCGGCATCAAATCGTCCTTGAGCCGCATGACCTCGCGGTCGAGCGTGAGGGATTCGAGCGCGCGGCGCGCCTTGAGCAACAGCGTACCGCCCGGGGTCTCATAACAGCCGCGGGACTTCATGCCGGTGAAGCGGCTCTCGACCAAATCGGCGCGGCCCACGCCATGAGCGCCGGCGAGCTCGTTGAGGCGCGTGAGCATGGCCGCGCCCGCGAGCTTGTCGCCGTCGACCGCGACCGGATCGCCGCGCTCGAACCCGATCTTGACCGTCGCCGGCTGGTCCGGCGCATCGACGGGAGCGACGGTGCGCAGCCACATCGCCGGCGTCGGCGCGGCCGCAGGATCCTCGAGGTCGCCGCCCTCATAGGAGATGTGCAGCAAGTTGGCGTCCATGCTGTACGGCGGCTTGGCGGCCGCGTCCGGAATGACGATGCCATGCTTGCGCGCATACTCCAGCAAACTGTGCCGCGACTGCAAGTCCCAGATGCGCCAGGGCGCGATCACCGCCAGGTCCGGCGCCAGCGCCAGATAGCCGAGCTCGAAGCGGATCTGGTCGTTGCCCTTGCCGGTCGCGCCATGCGAAAGGGCGTCAGCGCCATGCTGGCGCGCGGCAGCCACCTGCCGCTTGGCGATCAGCGGGCGCGCGATGCTCGTGCCCAGCAGGTACTCGCCCTCATAGACGGCGTTGGCCCGGAACATCGGCAAGACGAAGTCGGTGACGAACTCATCCCGCAGGTCATCGACCACCACCTCGGCGGCGCCGTACTCCTTGGCGCGTTTCGTTACCAGCTCCAGGTCCTCGCCCTGCCCCACGTCGGCGATGTAGGCGATGACCTCGCACTGGTACTCCTCTTGCAGCCAGCGCAGAATGACCGAAGTGTCCAGGCCGCCCGAATAGGCCAGCATGATCTTGCTCGGCTTGGTGCCCATCAGGCCTCTTTGAGCAGCTCGAGCAGCAAGGCCTTTTGGACATGCATGCGGTTCTCGGCCTCCACCCACACCGCGCTCTGCCCGCCGTCGATGACCTCGGCGGTCACTTCCTCGCCGCGATGCGCCGGCAGGCAGTGCATGAAAATGGCGTCCTTGTCCGCCTGGGCCATGAGGCTAGACGTGACCGTGTAGTCCGCGAACGCGCGCAAGCGGCGCTCCTTGCTCTGCTCGTCATCGCCCATGCTGTGCCACACGTCGGTCACCACGCAGGCCGCGCCCTCGACCGCCGCCGCCGGGCTGGACGCATAGGACACCGCGGCCAGCTTGCCGTAGGCATCGCTGTTGTCGCGATAGGACTCCGGACACGCGACCGCCAATTCGAAGCCGAGGTCGGCCGCCGCGCGCATCCACGAGCGGCAGACGTTGTTGCAGTCGCCCACCCAGGCGATGCGGCGCCCGGCGATGTCCCCGCGCAGCTCGATGAAGGTCATGACGTCCGCCAGCACCTGGCAGGGATGCTCGAGCGCCGTGAGCGCGTTGATGACCGGCGCCGCGGAAACGGATGCGAACTCCTCCAAGACCTCATGCTCGGCCACCCGGATCGCGACCGCGTCGCACATCGAGCCGATGATCTTGGCCGTGTCCGTCACCGATTCGCCGCGCGCCAATTGGGTCGCTTCCGGCGCCAGCGCCAGGGTCGAGCCCCCGAGCTGGGCCATGCCGGCCTCGAAGGATATCCGCGTGCGCGTCGACGGCTTGAGAAAAAGCAAGGCCAGGGACTTGCCCTGCAGCGGCAGGCCCGCGCCCGCCTTGTCCCGCTTGCGCGCGAGCGCCGCAGCGACCACCGCGGCGCTGCGCGCGGGCGCCAGGTCCTGAAAAGAAAGATAATGCTGCACGCCCATGCCGCGCCAAACGCCTCGTTAACTTGAAAAGCAAAGGGGGTTTAGTATAAATTACTTGGAAAGCAATGGACGATGCGACCCCAGCTGCTGAGACCGCGCCGGCGGAAGCGCCGCAGTATATTCTAATCAAGGGCGTCTCCCACGACGGCCGCAAGTTCCGGCCCAGCGACTGGGTCGACCGCCTGATGGGCTCGATCAGCGTCTATGCCAGGCAAGAGACCGAGCAGCACGATGAGATCATCGAGTGCCTGTGCTTGACCGAGCGCGACGGCTTCCGCGGCATCGTCCTGGACGAGCGCATCGCCGAGCTCGCCCCGCAGATCCACAACTTCGTCATCGGCTTCGCCAACAACAACGGCCTGGTGATCGAAGAGCTCAAGAACGAGGAGTGGAACAAAGAGCGCCAGCGCGTCGTCGTCAAGCCGAAGCGGACCTTCAGCTAGCTCCCCCCTCTCTCAGCGGTTGGCCAGGCGGCCGGCCGTCAGCAAGCTGCCGAGCAGCAGCGGCAGCAGCAGCGCGAAGCTTACCCGCAAGGATGAGGCCGCCGCGACGTAGCCCGCGATGATCCCCGCGAACTGGAACGCGAAGATCGCCAGGGTCATGAGCCAGGCCGCGTTGACCGCGCTGTCGGAATCGCCCAGCTTCGCCATGGTCGACATCGCATAGGGTATGCCCAGCGAGATGCCCGCGCCCAGCAGGGCGTAGCCCAGCACCAGCGCCGCCGCATGCGGGGCCCAGACGATCAGCCCCAGGCCCGCCAGCGCCACCGCGATGCTGCAGCGCGCCGTCAGGATCGCGCCGAAGCGCTCCTTCCAGCGGTCGCCGACCAAACGCATCAAGGCGAAGCAGCCGGTAAAGACCGTCAGGATGAAGCCCGCGTAGTCGCTCGGCCGCGCCAGGGTCTCGTTGAGATAGACCACCGCCCAGGTCAGGGTGACGCCCTCGGCCAGGGCGATGCCGAGCAGGAAGACCGCGACCGGGATGAAGCCCGCGCCGGGGACCGCGAAGCGGCGGCGGGCCGGCGCCGGCGCCGGCGGGTACTCCCGCGCGCGCATGATCACCCAGCAGCCGAACGCCAGGTTCGCCAGGCTGATGCCCGCCAGCGCCACGGCGAACGGCAGGCCCGCGATCTTGGTGGCCGCGCCGAGCACGGTGCCGCTGCCCAGCCCGATCATGAAGCAGCCGTGGCACCTGCTCATGACATAGACGCCCTCTTCGGTCTCGACGCGGTTGCCCTGGACGTTCATGCAGATCTGGGCCCACAGCAAGCCGGCGCCGAGCAGGGCGAAGGCCGCGAACAAAGCGTGTCCATCCGGCATGAAGCCCAGCAGCGGCATGCTCAGGTACGTGAGCACGTGGCCCGCCAGCCACGCATTGCGATGTCCCATGCGCCGCAGCAGCTGGCCGCTGGCGAGAAAGATGATGAACGTGCCCAGCGGCATGCCGAGCATCGCCTGCGCCAGGCCGGCCTTGTCCAGGCTGGCGCTGCTCATCAAATCGGGCAGCCGCGCTTGAAAGAAGCCGAGCCCGAGCGGATGCAGATAGAAGAACAGCATCTCGGCCCGGCCCGGCACCGCCAGGCCACGCGGCGCTGTCACAGCTTGGCTAGAATCGCACGCTGCAGACGGAGACGGCTATGTGCGTTCAAATCGACGTGGATTTTACTAAGGAAGAATTGGCCCAACAGCTGCGCGCCGAGGAGCACGCCTTGGATGGCTGGCAGCCGCAGGAACGCATCCGAGGCCATGCGCAGCCCGTCATTCCGGCCGCATGGCCGCAGCAGGGCAAGCTGCGCCTGGCGCTGCTGCGCTGGGGCTGGGACATCGGCTCGGCCAGTTCCCCGCATCTGAACGCGCGGCTCGAAACGCTCGCGGTCAAGCCGACGTTCCGCGACGCGGCCCGCGACGGACGCTGCCTGCTGCCGGTGCGCGGCTGGTACGAATGGCGCCACAATGGCCCGCTGCGGGAGCCCTACCGCCTGGGCGCCGCGAGCGGCGCGCTGCTCACCCTCGCTGGCATCCGCGACGCGCGCACCGGCTCATGCGCCGTGGTAACCACCGCGGCGAGCGGCATCGCCGCATGGGTGCACAACACCGGCCTGCGCATGCCCTTGATCGTCGCGCCCGCGCAGCGCGAATCCTGGCTGAGCGCCGACGTCGGCGAGCTGGCCGGCTTCGCTCCTGCTGCTGAAGAGCTCGAGGCCGTCTACCTGTCGACGGCGCCGCGGCAGGCCGAGCTGCTCTAGCCCGCCGCGGCCAGCGTCTGGACGAACAGCCGCCGCAAAGCGACGCGGTCGGCGTCGGCGGCGTAACGCTGCCAGGGCAAGCGCCCCCAGCCGTCGGCGTTGTACTCCCGGTCGTCCGGCATCACCACGGTCGCGCCGCGCATGTAGCCCTCGAGCTCGATGCGGATGCGGCCGGGCTTGATCGTGAACAAGCGCGGCTCAACTAGATAGGCCACGGCGCAGACGTCATGCATGCAGCAGCCGTCCTTGCCGCGCGCGATGCGGTAAAACCGCGTGTAGTGCCTCGCGATGCGGCGCAGGAAACCGCCGACGCGGCGGCTGCGGCGCGCGATGCGGTCGAAGTCCGCCGGACGCAGCAAGGTCGAATCGGTCACGTCCAGCCCGATCATCGTCACCCGCAGCTTCGAGGCGAACACCGCCGCGGCCGCTTCCGGATCGCAAATGATGTTGGCCTCCGCCGTCGGCGTCGCGTTGCCCGCATGAAAGGCCGCGCCGCCCATCAGCGCCACTTCCTTGACCTTGCCCGCCAGCCGCGGGTACTTGTCGATGAAGGCCGCGATGTTCGTGAGCGGCCCGATGGGCACCAGCGTGACCTCACCCGGCCGCGCCCGGACCTGCTCGGCGATGAAGTCCACCGCGTCCTGCCTCTCCGGCTGCGGCAGGCGCGCCGGCGGCCGGACCGCGTCCCCCAGGCCGTCGTTGCCATGCACGAAGCGGGCGTACCGCGCCGCGCCGGCGCGCGGCTTCGCGGCCCCGGCGCAGACGGGCACCCCGCCGCCGCCGAGCGCCGCGATGCGCAGGGCGTTGCGCGTACCAAGACGGACCGGAACGTTGCCGTGGACCGTCGTCAGGCCCAGCAGCTCCAGCCGCGGATGGGCCTGGGCGAACAGAATCGCCATGGCGTCGTCGATGCCGGGATCGGTGTCGATGATGATTTGGCGGGCGCGGGCCATGGATGCGGATTTTATAGGTTAGAATGCCCGCAAGGATCACGGGAGGATCTGCAGCCATGCTCAAACACACCATTGCCCTGGCGCTCGCCAGCGTCAGCATCGCCCACGCCCAGGACTTCAAGCCCGCGGTCGTCTTCGACCTCGGCGGCAAGTTCGACAAGTCCTTCAACGAAGGAGTCTGGAACGGCGTCCAGCGCTTCAGCGCCGAGACCGGCATCGAAGTCGCTGAGTTCGAGGTCGCGAACGAGGCCCAGCGCAAGCAGGCCATCGAGCGCATGGTCAACCGCGGCGCGACCGCCGTGCTCGGCATCGGCTTCGGCCAGGCCGACGCCATCGCTGAGGTCGCCGCGGCCAATCCGGACGTGCAGTTCGGCATCATCGACGTCAGCTGGCTCGACGGGCCCAACATCAAGCAGTACACCTTCGAGGAGCACGAGGGCTCCTACCTGGTCGGCCTGGTGGCCGCGAAGACGACGAAAACCGGCAAGGTCAGCTTCGTCGGCGGCATGGACATTCCGCTGATCCGCCGCTTCGCCTGCGGCTACGCCCAGGGCTTCAAGGACGGCGGCGGCCAGGAGGTCTTCGTCAACATGACCGGCACCACCGCGGCGGCATGGAACGACCCGACCAAGGGCGGCGAGCTCGCGCGCAGCCAGTTCGACCGCGGCTCTGACATCGTCTTCGCCGCCGCCGGGAGCACCGGCCTCGGCGTGCTGCAAGCGGCCAAGGACCAGGGCAAGCTGGCGATCGGCGTCGATTCGAACCAGAACCACCTGCATCCGGGCACCATGCTTACTTCCATGCTCAAGCGCGTCGACGTCGCGGCCTACAACTTTTTCTCCGAGGCCCAGGCCAACACCGGCAAAATCCAAGCCGCGGTCTACAACCTCGGCCTCAAGGATGAGGGCGTGGGCTGGTCCGTGGACGAGCACAACTCCAGCATGGTCGAGGGCTTCCGCAAGGAGATCGACCAGGCGCGCGATGACATCATCGCGGGCGGCATCCAGGTTCACGACTACTACTCCAACAACGACTGCCCGCACTACTAAAGACCAGGCGCGCGACGACTAGCGCGGACGCCAGGCAATGAGCGAGCGAGCAGCCGCGCCCGCGGGCGCGGTTGCGATTGAACTCACGCGCATCTGCAAATCATTCGGCCCGGTACGGGCCAACCAGGACGTTGACCTGCTCGTCAAGGCGGGCAGCATCCACGGCATCGTCGGCGAGAACGGCGCCGGCAAGTCGACGCTGATGAGCATCCTGTACGGCTTTTACCAGGCCGACAGCGGCTTGATCAAGGTCAAGGGCAAGCCGGCCGTCATCCGCGACAGCGCGGCGGCGATCAAGCTGGGCATCGGCATGGTGCACCAGCACTTCATGCTGGTGCCGGTGTTCACGGTGCTCGAGAACGTCATGCTGGGGGCCGAAGGCGGCGCGCTGCTGGCGCCGGGCCGGATGCGCGCGCGGGAGGAGCTGCAGCGCATCGGCGACGATTACGGCCTGCACGTCGATCCGGACGCGCTGGTCGGGAGCCTGCCGGTCGGTACGCGCCAGCGGGTCGAGATCGTCAAGGCTCTGTATCGCGGCGCCGAGGTCCTGATTCTCGACGAGCCCACCGGGGTGCTCACCCCGCAGGAGGCCCTCAAGCTGTTCGCGATCCTGCGCCTGCTCAAGGAGCGCGGCGAGACGGTGATCGTGATCACGCACAAGCTGCCGGAGATCATGGCGATCACCGACCGGGTCTCGGTCATGCGCGATGGCAAGCTGATCGCGACGCGGGAGACGTCGGCGACCGATCCGGAAGAGCTCGCCCATCTGATTGTCGGGCGCAAGGTGCTGCTGCAGGTGGGCGACAAGCCGCCGAGCAAGCCGCAGGAGCCGCGCTTGTCGGCGCAGTCGCTGACGGTCACCGACGAGCTCGGGATCCCGCGCGTCAAGGAAGTGAGCTTCAACGTGCGCGCTGGAGAGATCGTCGGCGTCGCCGGCGTATCCGGCAACGGCCAGGACTTCCTGCTCGAGGCCCTGGCCGGCATCCGCCCGCCCGCAGCAGGGAACATCAGCGTCCTCGACCATCTCATCAGCGCCGAGGATCCCTCCGATCCGGCCGCCGTGCGCGCGCACGGCGCCGGCCATGTGCCCGAAGACCGCCACGAGATGGGTCTGGTGCTGGATTATCCGGCGGAGCAGTCGCTGATGCTGGGCTATCACCGCCACCAGCGCTTCCGGCATGGATGGCGGCTGGACCCCCAGGCGATCCGCAGCCATGCCGAGGAGGTCATGCCGGCCTTCGACGTGCGGCCGGCGGACCCGCGGCTGCGCAGCGCCGACTTCTCCGGCGGGAACCAGCAGAAGATCGTCCTGGCGCGCGAGATGCACGAGCACCCGCAGATCCTGCTGGTGGGCCAGCCGACGCGCGGCGTGGACATCGGCGCGATCGAGGCCATTCACCACCGCATCCTCGAGATGCGCAAGGAAGGCTGCGCGATCCTGCTGGTATCCTTCGAGCTGGATGAGATCATGTCGCTGGCCGACCGCATCATCGTCATGAACGCCGGCGAGATCGTCGGGACCGTGGACGCGAAGGATGCGGACACCCACAGCATCGGCCTGATGATGGCGGGCGTACGCGCCGGCGTGAAACAGGAGGCCTGAAGTCCCATGGGTCCGCTGCGCGTATTCAAGAAAGATGGCGCTCCGCCCTTGCCGCGCTGGGCGCGCATCACGCTGCTGCCGCTGCTGAACATCGGCGTCGCGCTGCTGCTGACCGGCATCATCGTCGCGCTGCTGGGCGAGAACCCCTTCGCGGCGCTGGCGGTGATGCTCAAGGGCGCCCTGGTCTATCCCGGCGGCTTGGGCTACACGCTGTACTACACCACCAACCTGATCTTCACGGGCCTGTGCGTGGCGATGGCTTTCCATGCGATGCAGTTCAACATCGGCGGCGAGGGCCAGGCGATCATCGGCGGTTTGGGCACCGGCTTGGCGCTGCTGCTGCTCGGCGACAGCCTGCCGCTGGCGCTGGCCTTCCCGCTGGCGGTGCTGGCGGCTGGCGCCTGCGGCGGCGCCTGGGCCTTTGTGCCCGGCTATCTGTATGCCAAGCGCGGCAGCCACATCGTGATCACGACCATCATGTTCAACTTCATCGCGGCCTCGGTGCTGCAGTACCTGCTGGTCAACGTGCTCATCGAGCCCGGGCAGATGGCGCCGCAATCGGCGAAGTTCGCCGAGCGCACTCACCTGCCGCAGCTGCACGGCTTTTTCGAAGCGCTGGGCTTCAAAGTAGCGAAGACGCCGCTGAACATCTCGCTGTTCCTGGCGCTGGCGGCTGCGGCTGGTTTTTGGGTCTTGGTCTGGCGCACGCCGTGGGGCTATGCCCTGCGCACCGTGGGCCAGTCCGAGCGCGCCGCGGTCTACGCCGGCATCAATCCCGCGCGCGTGACGATGCAGGCGATGTGCATATCCGGCGCCTTGGCCGGCCTGGTCGCGATCAACGCCCTGATGGGAGACGCGCACCGGCTGCTGATGGGCTTTTCGACCGGCTACGGCTTCGCGGGCATCGGCGTCGCCTTGATGGGACGCAATCATCCGGTCGGGATCATCATGGCTGCGGCGCTGTTCGGGATCTTGATCCAGGGCGGCAGCGAGCTGGACTTTGAGTTCAAGCTGATCACCCGCGACCTGGTGATCGTGATCCAGGGCCTGATCATCCTGATGACGGGCGCGCTCGCGACGATGTTCGATCCGCCGGTCGCGCGCGGCCTGGCGGCGCTCCGAATCTGGCGGCAGAGGCGCCGAGCCTAGGGCCATGGAAACCTGGCTGCTGATCATCCTCATGCTGGACGCGACCCTGCGGGTCGCAGCGCCCTTGATGCTCGCGGCGATGGCGGGCCTGTTCTCCGAGCGCGCGGGCATCATCGACATCAGCCTGGAGGGCAAGATGCTGGCCGCAGCCTTCGCGGCCGGTACGGTCGCCTATGCGACCGGCAGTCCCTGGGTCGCGATGTTGGCGGCGCTGGCGATCAGCTGCATGCTGTCGCTGCTGCATTCATATGCGACGGTCACCCATCGCGGCGACCAGGTCGTCAGCGGCCTGGCGGCCAACATGCTGGCGGCGGGCCTGACGGTTACGCTGGGGATCGCATGGTTCAAGCAAGGCGGGAACACGCCGCCGCTGGAGCAGGCGGCGCGCTTCAGTTCGATTGAATTCCCCTCGATGGCCTGGCTCGATGCGGTCCCGTTGATCGGCCCGTATGTGGGAGTGGTCTATCACGAGCTGCTCAGCGGGCACAACCTGCTGGTCTATCTAGCGATCCTGACTGTCCCGCTGACCGCATGGGTCCTGCTGCGCACGCGCTTCGGCCTGCAGTTGCGCTCAGTCGGCGAAGCGCCGAACGCAGCGGACACCGCCGGCATCTCGGTCGTCGCCAAGCGCTATCAGGCCCAGCTGGTCGCGGGCCTGCTGTGCGGGGTCGCAGGCTGTTACCTGGCGATCGCCTATTCCGCCAATTTCGTACCACACATGACCGCGGGCAAGGGCTACATCGCGCTCGCGGCGATGATTTTCGGCAAGTGGCGCCCGTGGCCGGCGATGGCCGCGTGTTTGCTGTTCGGCTTTTTCGAAGCGCTCGCAGCCCGGCTGCAGGGCGTGGAGATCGCCGGCGTCGGTCAGTTGCCCAGCGACCTGATCACGTCCCTGCCGTACATCCTGACGGTGATCCTGCTCGCGGGCTTCATCGGCAAGGCGACCGCGCCGGCCGCGGTTGGGACCCCTTATGTCAAAGGCCGCTAGGCCCGCGCTCATCTGCCTCGGCGAGCCGCTCGCTGAGTTCAACCAGCAGCCGGATGGGACCTACCTGCATGGCTTCGGCGGGGACACGTCCAACTGCGCGATCGCAGCCGCGCGCCATGGCGCGAGCGTGGGCTACATCACCTGTCTCGGCGACGACTTCCTCGCCGATGGCATCCGCGCGCTGTGGGAGCAAGAAGGCATCGACACTTGCGGCGTGCACACGCTCGAGCATGCGTCCACGGGCATTTATTTCGTAACCCATGATTCAGAACGCGGGCACCAATTCAGCTACCGTCGTACGGGCTCAGCGAGCAGCCAGCTCGAATCCGCGCATCTCAATCGGGATTTGCTGGCCACATGCAAGTGGCTGCACATCTCCGGCATTTCCCAGGCGATCTCAGCGAGCGCCCGCGCCGCGGTCGACGCGGCAATCATCATCGTCAAAGAAAACGGCGGCAAGGTTTCCTACGATCCCAACCTGCGCTTGAAACTCTGGAGCCTGGATGAAGCGCGGGCTGCGTTTGAAGCGACGGTACCGCAGTGCGATTTGCTGCTGCCTTCGCTGGAGGACGCGCAGCAATTGACTGGTCTGCAGGATGCAACCGCCATTGTCGAACACTGCCTCGCCCTTGGACCAGCGACCGTGTGCCTGTCGCAGGGCGCGGACGGCTGCATGCTGGGTACGAGCGCGGGCATGAAGCAGCTGCCAGCGGTGCGCCTGGACGCCATCGTCGATGCGACCGCAGCCGGCGACACTTTCGACGGCGCGCTGCTCGCTGAGCTGATCGCGGGTGCGCAGCTCGAAGACGCCGTCGCCTATGCGAACCGCGCCGCCGCTTTGTCGACGCAGAAGTACGGCGCGGTCAACGCCATCCCCAGCCGGGAAGAACTCGAGGCCAGCGGCCTCTAAGAAAGGGAACTATCCCTTCAGCTCCACGAACTTGACGGGGCGCACCTTAGGAGTGCTCCCGTTCGTATGCTTTCCTAAAATAATTGAAGAATGATGGAATCGCCGCGTACACTTTGATGTAACTGATTTCCCAAAACAGGCCGGCGTCCAGCAGCTGGTTGTAGATCTTGAAAGCGCCTTCGTGTTTCAAGTTGGTACCTTCTGCCAGGCAGGTGCGTACTTTCCCGGGTGTCAGAGGCTCGGGCGAAGCATCAATTGCCACCACCGCCTTCATCGCATGCTCCAGCAAGCCGGCACTGTCAATCATGCGGTAGATCGACCCGTAGAAATCCTCGCGTTCTTTTTGAACGGCCTGTTCAGTACTTTGCACCAAAGCCACATCCACTTCCGTGCAGCCGTCGGCCTGCTGGACTTCCCAGACTGCACTGCCCACGATTTGGATGAAATAGGGATAGTTGTCGGTCCAGCTCAGCATCAACTTCAACGCATCGTCCGACACCTTGACGCCGCGGTCCGCAAACGGCTTGATCAGGGCATCGCGCGTCGCATCAGGCTCCAAGCGGTTGATGTGGATGTTCTTGGCGCGATTGATGAAGGTCGCATCCACATCCTGCAAGTGCACTTCCAGCGCCGGCGTTCCCGCCAGCACTATTGCCAGCGGCCATCTGTCTCTCATCAAAGTCTGACCATGGCGCAGCAACTTGCCCAGCATATCCGCATCGTAATGCATGACCTCGTCCAGCAGCAGCAGCAGCGGACGGACCTGCAAGCGCTCCTGCAAAATCTGGCGAAAACCCAGGACGGACGGCTGGCCCGGCCGCCACTTCAGCGCCATCTGAAGATATTTGAGCGCCTGGGATTCGACATGCTGCTTCGGATCCCAGCCTGGGATATGGGCCAGCTCGCTCAGAAATGCAGAGAACTCCTCCTCCGAATCAGCATTCGGGAGATCATCCAGGCTCACGACGTCAGCCTTCTTGGGATCGACCACGCTCTTGATCCAGGCTAGCAGCGCCGTCTTGCCCGCTCCGCGCGGGCCGACGATTTTCAAAGGCTGCGGCGCCCAGCCGCGCAAAGGGCCATAGTCCTCTTCCCGAGGCCCGATGATGTCTTGCAGCGCTTGCCGCAGCAAGGCCTGCTCCGGCTCCCGCCCAGTCAGATGCTCGGGCGCCGAGCCCGTGCCTGGACGAAATGGATTGTACGAGGACTGCTCTTCTGCCATGGCCATATTTTAATCCCGTTGCGCATTGATTGCCAAGAAAAGGAAACTGTTCCGGCAATTTCACGAACTTGACCGGGCGGGAGAGTTCGAGACCTCCTCCTCCGCAACCCTCAAGCCCATGCTCCATCTCTTAGTTCCCTAAGCAGCTGGCCCGTCTAGGTGCAATTCAAGAAGTCAAAGGAATAATTCCCCTAAGAATCTGGGTCGGACTTGGAGGTTGCGAGCAAAATCGCCTCGGCCTCGTCGATCTCTGGCGCGTTCTCGCCACTGGCGCGCAGCTGCGCGATTGTTTGCCGTACTTGCTTAGCGCTCGCGCCCGGCCGCAGTCCCAATACCGCATAGGCCCAGGCTCGCAGGTTGCCAGCCTCAGGGGCCGGCGTGTCATCTTCCTCCTGCAAGCCGAGCAGGCCCGCCACCTGATGCAGCTTGTCCTGTTCATCAATGGTCAAGCGCAGGTCACTGTGCGCGATGCGCATGGCGCAGACCATCAGGGCCCGGCGATAGCCCTCGGACAGCCGCTGGACCTCAGCGAGCTCCAGCTGCAGGTCCGCATGCTCGCGGTATTGCCTGATGATGAAGGCCTCATTGAAATCAGGCGTGCCCAAAGCTTCGCGCACCAACTCGACCACCGTCCGTACTTCCCTATCCTCTTCGATGCCGTCAGCATGCACAATCGCATGGGCGATGATATACAAGGCCCGCAGCGCCAGGGCGCCCTCGTGTTTGTTGGTGTCGAGATCGCCGGTGGCGCTCAAGCCTCTTTCTCCCGCAAGATGCTGTAGGCTTCCTGGATCTGCTTGAACTTCTCGGTCGCCTCATCCTTCTTGTCCGCGCTGGCGCGGTCGGGATGGTGCTTCATGCCCATCTTCTTATAGGCGCGCTTGATGTCCTTCTGGCTCGCGCCCGGCTCCAGCTCCAGCTCCTGGTAGGCCCAGTCGCGCATGTTGGAGCTGCTGGGCATGTCATAGCCGCCGGGTCCGGCGGAGCTGCCGTCCCAGCCTCCGCCGAGACGGCGGAACAGCTCATCCATCTGGTCCGGCGGCATGTCGAGATGCCCGGCGATGATCTTCAGCTGCTCGATCTCGCCGGACGTGATCTGCATGTCGCTGATCGCGATGTTCATAGCGACCGCGAACAACGTCTGGCGATAACGCATCGACAGGCTGCCGAACTCATGCGGCTGCAGCGGCTGGCCCGCATGCTTTTGGTACTCCTGGATGATGAAGTTGGCATCCAGGTGCGGATCGCCCAGGACCCGGCGCACCATCTTAACCATCATCCGCAGCTCAGCCTCCTCAGCACGTCCATCGGCATGGATGATGTCATGCGCGATCACATACAAAGCACGCAGCGCCAGGGCGCCCTCTTTCTCGTTGACATCGAAATGCACTCGGTTGCCGAATGTACGCATGAGGTAGCGTATCCCTAAAAAGAGCGCGAAGAACAGGAGAAGACCGCTGAAATTCATGTCACTTCTTCAGACGCGGGCGCAAATAGGCGAAGTCCGATTGCGCCAGGGCTTCGGCCTCAACCAGCCTGAGACGCGCATGGCGCACCTGGCTCAGCACCATCGGCTTGGCGACGTTGCGGCCGGAGCCGTCGAACTTGATCGGACCATACAGCGACGCCAGCTCGCTGCGCGCCAGCTCCTCCATCAATTCCGTGCCCGTGCCCGCCTCGGCGCTGTGCTTGATCAGTCCAATCGCGGCGGCCGCCGCAATCGAGCGGTGCGTCGGGACTGAGCCGTAGCGCTCGAAAAATCCATCGACAAACTCTTCGCTGCCCAGCGGCGCGGTGCCCGGATGCTCGGCCTCGACCTGCCAGTGCTCCGCGCACAAGGCGCCCTCCGCGACCGTTGGATACCGGCGGTTGATGCTCGCCACCCCGCAATGGGTCAGGGCGATGAACGGAATGTTGACGCTGTCGGCCGCGATGGTCTCCATCAAGCGCACCGCGCCGGGCGCGTAGCCGGACAGGAACAGCGCGTCGGTCTTGGCCAAGCTTTTCTTGGCCTCGGCATACTCCTCGGCCGTTACGCCAATGTCCAGCTCTTCGATGACGATCTCCGCATCGGCCTCCAGCGCCTCGCGCACGCCCTGCAGCACTTCCTGCGAGTGCCGGTCCGGCGCAGCGGCCAGCAGCACTTTCGGCTGCGCGCCGTTGGCGAAGCGCTTGTTCGCCGCGCGCTCCTTGTCCGCGCGCACGAGCTCGACATGGCCCAGGTACAGCTCGGCCGCGCCGCGCAAGTGCAGCCGCGGCGGCGTCTGCAGCTGGAAGACCCCGCGCAGCTCGCCCGTCAGGCCGGCCGCCGACGCCAGCGGGACAATCACCGGCACGCTGCGCTGCTGCGCCGCGACCAGCATCGGCTGGACCAAGCGAGATGAATACGGCGCCAGGATCGCATGCGGATCGTGGCGGGACAGCATCATCCCCGTAACCTCCCGCGCGCGCACCGGATCGGATTCGTCATCGTAGGCCAGCAGTCGCAGGCGATGGATCTCGCCGTCGATGACGACGCCGCCCGCGTCATTGACCATCGCGATGGCCTGGGCATAGCCGCGGCTCATCTCATTGCCCTGGCGCTCGAGCGCGCCGGTGAGCGAGATCACCGCGCCGATTAGATACTCCGGCCGGTCTTCCATGGCTATGTCGGGTATGGGCTGCTCGACGTCGCTGCTGCCGACGCCCAGCAAAAGGGCGATCAAGAACACGCCGCCGCCCACGATGCCGCAGGTCAGTTTGTTGTTGAGCACGAGGCGCAGCGCCCAGCGCAATGCCTTGGCGAGCTCGCCGAATACATGATCGAGCACAGCGGCGATGGCGCGCGCCGGCGCCATGACCTTGCCCGCGGCCCAAGCCCAGATCCGGTATAGCAGGCTGCGCTGGACGCGCTGCTGGTGCCACCAGCCGCGAATGCGGCGCAAGTAGACCGCCAGCTTCTTGGCAGCGCCCGCGCCCAGTCGCCAGAAAACGCCCAGCAGCCGGCCAACAAACACCAGCAGTTGCCAGCAGGCGGTCAACAGCCACCAAATGAAGCTGAGAATGCGCGTCATCAAGCCCATGCCTGCGCCGCCGCTACGACGGCGTTACACCCAATAACTGGTCGAGGTCATGATCCGGCCGGTCGCATGCATGGCGCGTCGTACCGGCTCGGGCAGCTCCACGCCGCCCATGTCGACCGCGTTGGTCGCATGCTGGCGCTCGTCGATGTCCATCTGCTTGACGATTGCCCGGCTGCGGCTGTCGCTGGGCGGCAACTTGTCGAGATGGCTGAGCAAATGGGCTGAGACCTGGTTCTCGGTCTCGGCCACGAAGCCGAGGCTGATCTTGTCCGAGACCAGCGCCGCCGCCGCGCCAATCGCGAACGAGCCGGCGTACCACACTGGATTGAGCATGCTCAGGCGCCCGCCGAGGCTATCGATGCGCTTGGCCGTCCAGGCCAGATGGTCTACTTCCTCATCGGCCGCTTCTTGCAGCGATTCCTGGACCTTGGCATCGCGCGCGAACAGCGCCTGGCCCTGATACAGCGCCTGGGCGCAGACCTCGCCGCAGTGATTGACGCGCATCAGGCGCGCCGCATGGCGCCGCTCCTCTTCCGTCAGGTTGTCGGGCTCGTCGATGGCGTCCGCGGGGTTGGGACGCTGCGCGACCGCAGGGGTCGCGATGGTGCGAATCGCGCCGCCGACCACACCGGCGACTGTCGCTAGCAAGGATTGCGGGCGCTCACGCATGGGACGTATTTTAAGAGATGGGCTTATCCTACCCGCTTGCCGTCGGCGAAGACCGCCACATCAGCGGGCTTGACCGCCAGATGGACCTCGTCGCCGGGCACGCCGTCGTACCGGCCCGGCATCTTGACCGTCACCCCGCTCGTGCCCAGCTGCACCTTGAGCAGGTACCGTCCGGCGATGTTGATGCTGCGCTCCAGCAGCTTGCCGGACACCGTCCCCGCCTCTGCCGCTGGCGCCAATTTGATCTGCTCCGGACGCACCCCGATGCGCAGCTCGCCCTCGGCGGGCAGGTCAGCCGGCGCCGGCAGCGGCTGCGCGAGCAAGGGGGCGGCCAGGCCTTCGCCCTTGCGCTCGGCCGGCAGGAAGTTCATGCCCGGATTGCCCAGGAACCAGCCGCCGAAGGTCGTGGTCGGATGGCTGTAGAGCTCATGGGGCTCGTCGTACTGGACGATGTTGCCGTCCTGCATCAGCGCGATGTGGTCCGCCAGGGTCATGGCCTCGGTCTGGTCGTGGGTGACGTAGATGATGGTCTGCTTGAGCTGGCGGGTGATCTCCTTGAACGCCCGGATCAATTGGATCTTCGCGTTGAGCTCGACGTTGGTGGTGGGCTCGTCGAGCAGGATCACCGCTGTCTGCCGCGCGACCTCGCGGCCGACCGCCACCTTCTGCGACTGGCCGGCGTCGAGCCCGTCGATGTAGCTGTTGGCCAGGTCCCGCATGTCCAGCAGCTCGAGCATCTGGTCTACCCGCCGCTCGCGCTCGGCCTTGTCAAGCTTCTGGCGCCGCAGCGGCTCAAGGATGTTCTCGCGCACAGTCAGCGTCTGGTACATCACCGGATACTGGAAGACCATGCCGATGTTGCGATGCTTGGTCGGAAGGGAGGTCACGTCGCGGCCGTCGATCAGGATGCGGCCGGAAGTCGGCGTCTCCAGGCCCGCGATCATGCGCATCAACGTCGTCTTGCCGCAGCCGGACGATCCCAGCAGACAACTGACCTCGCCCGAGCGGAACTTGATGTCGACCGCATCGACCGCCGTGAACTTCTCAAAGCGCTTGGTGACCTTCTCGATGACGATCTCGGCCATGGCTCAGCTCCCCGCTCCCGCGGCGAACACCCTCACGTCCTCAGCCGCCACCGCCACCGCAACGTCGGCGTTGAGCTCCGGCTGGAACACCCCCTCTTCCTTGAGCGCCGTCGCGAGCAAGGATGATCCATCCGCCTCCAAGTGCACCACCATCTCGCTGCCCAAATCCTCCACCAGCAACACCTTGGCCTTGACTCCATCGCCGCCCGCCGTCATCTTGACGTCCTCGGGCCGAAAGCCGACCGTCGCCTTGCCCTCGCCCGCCAGGGCAAAGGACAACGGGCCTGCCCTCAACTTGCCGTCGGCAAACGCCCCGGGCAACAGGTTCGCGCGGGGAAAGCCCACCAGCTCCATCGCCCGCGCTGATTCCGGCTGGTGATAGGCCGCTAGCGGATCGGACTGCTGCAGCAGGCGCCCGCCATCGTCGAGTACCGCCAGCTCCGAAGCCAGGCGCAAAGCCTCGATCGAATCTGAAGTCGCATACAGGAAGGTCGCGTTCAGCTCGGCGCGCAGCCGCTTGAGATCGTCAACCAAGCGCTCGCGCAGCTTGTAGTCCAGGCCCACCAGCGGATCGTCGAGCACAAAGAAGTCCGCCTGGTTGAGCAGCCCGCGCGCCAGGGCCGTGCGCTGCTTCTCGCCGCCCGAGAGCTGGTCCGGCGTCTTGGCCAGCAAATGCCCGATCGAAAGCATGTCGACCGCGCGGGTGACCTGCGCGTCGATGTCCGCAGCCGGCGCCTTCGCCAGCCGCATCGGATAGGCGATGTTCTCGCGCACGCTCAAGTGCGGATAGAGCGCGAAGCTCTGCGGGACGTAGCCGATGCGCCGATAGCGCGGGGGCTCGCCCGTGATGTCCTTGCCCGCCAGCTCGATGGTGCCCGCATCCGGGACTTCCAGGCCCACCAGCAGCCGGAACAGCACCGACTTGCCGCACTTCGGCGGGCCGAGCAGGACCGTGAACGATCCTTCCTCGACCTCCAGGCTCAGGTCCGTCAGCGCTGGCGTACCTCCGTACTCCTTGCGCAGGCCCGTGACGCGCAGCGCTGTCATGCTCCCCTTACCTGCCCAGGGTGCTGAGCACCGGCACCAGCAGGATCCCCAGGATGAAAGCCGTCGCGACCAGCGACAGGATGATCGCGATGTACTTCAGGCTGCGCTTGAAGTTTGCGTCGCGCGGCAGGTTGCCGACCGCGATCTGCAAGATGGTCGAGCTCAGCAGCAGCCCCAAGCCCGCCTGGTACATCCACAGCACCCGCGGGCTCAAGGTCACCACCAGGATGCCGAACACCATCGCGATGATCAAAACCCGCTCGGCCTTCTCCGCGAACGACATGCCGCCCATCTCCCTAGACCTCGCCCCGCACCGTACCGAAGGTCATGCCGACCAGCAGGTGCTTTTGGAAAATGAAGATGAACAACATCGGCGGGATGATGTAGATCGACGTCATCGCTGAGATGAAGGTCCAGTTGAGGCCGCCGTCCGAATAGGTGCCCACCATCAGCGCATAGGGGATGTTCTGCGTCTTGACGCCGCCGATGATGAAATTGAACAAAAACTCGTTCCAGACGAAGATCAAGTTGAAGATGAAGGCCGCGATCAAGCCCGGCTTGACCTGCGGGAGCACCACCCGGAAGATCACATGCGCCCACGAGCCGCCGCTGACCAAGCCGGTCTCGTCAAAGCGCGGCGAGACCCCGTCGATGAAGCCCTTCAGGATCCAGACCGAGAACGGAATCGAGAACATCGCGTAGAACAGCCCCAGGCCCACATGGGTGTCCTTCCAGCCGAAGTTCGCGAACATCAAATAAATCGGCAGGATTACCGCTGGCGCCGGCAGCATGCGGATCGACAGCAGGATGAACATCAAAAAATTGGTCCCGCGCGGGCGGAAGCGGGAAAAGCAGAACGCCGCCATGAAGGAGACCGTTACCGCCGTGAACACCGCGAACAGCGATAGGAACAATGAGTTCGCAACCTGCCGGACAATCGAGGTGTTGCGCGTGAACAAGGCCTCGAAGTTCTCCAGCGTCGGTGTGAAGAAAAGCTTCGGCGGCGTCGCCAAAATGTCGTTCTGCGTCTTGAAGGCCGACAGGATGATCCAGGCAACCGGCGCGAAGAACAGCAGCGCCACCGCCCACAGCAGCAGATGGTAGCCGCGCTGGCGCCAGGCCGGGGACATCAAGCCTGCCCCTCGCGGCGGCGCCGCAGGTTGAGGACGTGGATGAAGACCGAAGTCATCGCGATCGAGATCAAGAGCAGGACCACCGCATAGGCCGAGGACCAGCCCATGTTGAAGCTCTCGAAGGACTGCTTGTTCAGCTCGACCGCGACAAAGCGCGTCAGTTGACCCGGGCCGCCCTTGGTCATCGGGATCACCAGGTCCAACGTCTTGAAGCAGTCGATGGTGCGCAGCAGAATCCCCAGCATCAGGATGAAGCGCCCATGATGCAGCACCACCAGCTTGACCTTGCGCCACCAGCTGAGGCCGTCGACCTCAGCCGCTTCCAGCTCCGCCTTGGGCACCGAGCCCAGCGCCGCCAAAGTCATCAAGGTCATGAACGGCGTCCACATCCAGGTGTCCACCGCCAGCACCGCCCAATACGCGAACTGCGGATCGCCGAGAAAGTCAATCGGCTTGTCCATCCCCAGGCCCTGCAGCACGGCGTTGAGCACCCCAAAGGTCGGCTCGTAGATGAAGCGCCAAAACGTACCCGCCGCCACCGGCGTCACCACCATCGGCGTGAACAGCATCGTCAGGGCGATGCGCCGCCCCGGCATGGACTTCGAGCCCCAGAACAGAAAGCCCAGCATGATCCCCAGCAGCGTCTGCAGAAACACCCCGACGCCGACGAAGGTGAAGGTACGCGCCAGGTCGCCCCAGATGTTGCCCTTGTTGAAAAAGACCCCGGCGTAGTTGCGCAGGCCGATGAAATTAGGATCGCGGCCGCTCGTCAGCGAGAAGTTGTGGAAGGACAGCCCCAGCAGCCACAGCAAGGGGATGGTGTTGTAAATGAGAAAGAACAGCAGGACCGGCGTCAGCAACGCCGTGATCAGCATACGGCGGTCCGTCGCCAGCCGCTGGCGCCAGTCGGCCGCCACCGTTCTCTCTCCTACCCCGCGCCGCCGGCTGCGCGCCGGCCGCCAGCGGCCGGGCAGCTTACAGCGAAACTACCGCGCAGGCTGACGTCGGCGCCGTCGAGGTCGTGCCGAAATCGTACAGGATCTGCTGCTGGGTGCAGGCCGCGTAGTCCAAAGCCTGCTTCGGGTCGGACGTCTGGCCAGTCATGTACGAGGTGAACGCCTCCTGCTGCACCGCCAGCATCTCCGCATACTTCGGGTGATGCCAGAAGTCGCGGGACAGACCCGGACGCAGCATGTGCTTGTACGCGCGGTTCCACGGGTTGATGTCGTCGAAGCGCGGGTCGTTCAAGGTCGCCTTGTCGCAGGGGTTGCCGCCGCGGCGCGCGAACTCCAGCGTGATGTCCGGACGGTACCACCAGTTCATGAAGTCGATCGCGACGCGCATCTTCTCCTCGTCGTTGAAGGAGTTGAGCACCCACGGCTGGCCACCCATCGCGTAGATGCGCTTGGCGGACGAGCCGGTGCCGTGCTTCGGCGGTACCACGACCAGCACCTGGTCCTTGGCCTTCATCTCCTCGGTGATCATGCCGAGGCCGACGGCCGCCCACTGGAAGGCTGAGAAGACCTTGCCCTGGTTGAAGATGTCGACCACCTCGCCGATGCCGTAGTTGAGCGCGCCCTCCGGCATGTACTTGAGCCAGCGCTTCATCTCGACCATGGCCGCGGCGTTGATGTCCGAGTTCAGGATGCCCTCGATCTGCGAAGTGCGGGGGTCCCAGATCTCGCCGCCGGTGCTGTACATGAAGCCGTACAGCTGGCAGGTGATGAAGTCGTAGACGTGGCTGTATTGCATCGCCGTGCCCCAGACGCCGTCCTGCGGCCGGTTGAAGAACTCGGCGATGCGCTCGAACTCTTCCATGGTCAGGGCTTCGAAGTCATCGAAGGTCTGCGGCAGCGGCCGGTTGTACTTGGCCTGGAAGGCCTTGCGCTCGGCCGGGTCGGTCAGCATGTCCTTGCGCACGAACAGCGCGATGGTGTCTCCCTCCTGCGGCAGGCCGTAGACGTCGGTGCTGCCCTCAGGGTAGACCATGTAGGTGTCGACCACCGTGTCGGAGAACCACTCCAGCTGCAGCGCCTTGTTCGCGGCGATGATGTCGTTCAGCTTGAGAATCCAGCCGGGCTCGGACAGCGCGCCGATCCACTGCGAGTCCGAGATGATGATGTTGTACTCCTGGCTGCGGGTCGCCAGCGAGGTCGCGGCCTTCTGGAACAGGTCGGCGAACGGGGCCTCGGCGAAGGAGAAGTTGACCGAGTAGCCGTAGCGGTCCTGGACGTAGTCGTTGAACAGCGGCGACATCGCGACGCCCAGCGACGACGGCAGCCAGCCGCCGATGCCGAGGATGCTCATGTCGATGGTCTTGCCGGTGAGCGGGTGCGGCTCGGCGCCGAAGGCCCGCTTGGTGATCGGCATGGTCATCGCCGCGGCCGCGGTGGCGGCGCCGACGTTCTTGAGCGCGCGGCGGCGGCCTTGATTCACTTGGTGAATGTTTTTCATAGTAAGTCTCCTCCCGACATGCCTTTCTCACCTGACATGTCCGCAGGCAATTCTAGCATATAATGCTAGTCCGCAGACAGGAGGAGAACAGCCATGCAAGTCAAGAAACTAATCAACAATCCCGACCACGCGGTCGATGAGATGCTGGCGGGCATCGTCGCCGCCCATCCGCAGCACATGCGCATCCTGCCGGATTCCCCGCGCTCGGTGCTCGCCGTCGGGGCCCCGGTCAAGGGCAAGGTCGGCATGGTGGTCGGCGGCGGCTCCGGCCACGAACCCACCTTCCTCGGCTTCGTCGGCAAGGGCCTGGCGGACGCCGCGGCCATCGGGCATGTCTTCGCCTCGCCCCCGCCGGAGCCGATCCTGGCATGCGCCAAGGCGGTCGACGGCGGCGCCGGCGTGCTGTTCGTATACGGCAACTACGCCGGCGACGTGATGAACTTCGACATGGCGGCCGAAATGGCGCAGATGGACGACCTGGAGGTCCGCACGGTGATCTCGAACGACGACGTCGCGGTCGCCAAGCGCGAGGACAGCCGCGGGGTGGCGGGCAATTTCTTCATCTTCAAGGCCGCCGGCGCGGCCGCGGCGCAGATGAAGGACCTCGACTATTGCGAGCAGGTCACTCGCAAGGCGAACGAGCATACCTTCACCATGGGGGTGGCCCTGACGGCCTGTTCCCTGCCGCAGACGTGCAAGCCCAGCTTCGAGCTTGGCGCCGAGGACATGGAGATCGGCATCGGCATCCACGGCGAGCGCGGCGTGGCCAAGGGCAAGCTGGCGACCGCCGACGAGGTTGCCGACACTTTGCTGGACCACATCTTCGAGCGCATGAACCCTTCGAAGGGCGACAAGGTGGCGGTGCTGGTCAATTCGATGGGCGGTACGCCGCTGATCGAGCTCTACATCGTCAACCGCCGCGTGCATGAGCGTCTCAAGGACAAGGGCATCGAAGTGCATGCGACCTGGGTCGGCAACTACTGCACCTCGCTGGAGATGGCGGGCGCCTCGATCACGCTGCACCGGCTCGATGGCGAGCTGCAGGGGCTGCTCGACCAGCCCTGCGACTGCACGATGTTCCGCAGCGGCTGAGCCGCAGCCGCATCCCCGGGCTGGGCATGTATCTCGGGACCTCGTGGAAGATGAACAAGACCCGGCCGGAGGCCGTGGCTTGGATCGAGGCGGTGCGCGCGGGCCTGGACGCGGATCTAGCGGCCAAGCATCATGTTTTCGTTGCGCCGCCGTTCACGGCGCTGGACGCGGTGGCAAAGGCGATCGGCGACTATCCCCTCTTGCTCGGCGCGCAGAACGTCAGCGAGCATGACGCCGGAGCCTGGACGGGCGAGGTGGCGGCGGAGATGCTGGCTGAGCTCAGCTGCGAGCTGGTGGTGATCGGGCACTCGGAGCGGCGCAGCCACCATGGCGAGAACGCCGAACGCGTCGCGGCGAAAGTCGCAGCCGCCGCCAAGCACAAGCTACGTCCCCTGCTCTGCGTCGGCGAGAGCGCCGAGGTGCGCAAGGCCGGCGACGCACTCGGCTGGGTCCTGGAGCAGGCGCAGTCCGGCCTGGGACAGGTCGCAGACCGTTCCCGCTGCCTGCTGGCCTATGAGCCGGTCTGGGCCATCGGCGCGGGCGCTACCCCAGCGACGCCGGAGCAGGTCGAGCCGGTGGTCGCAGCCCTGCGGGCCGCGCATCCGGACACGCCAATCCTGTATGGCGGCAGCGTCAATGCGGGCAGCGCCGCAGGCTTGGTGAGCAAGACCGGCGTCGATGGCTTGTTCGTCGGGCGCGCCGCCCTGGACCCGGCGGGCTTTCTGGCGGTGGCTGCCGCTACCCTTCTTGAGACTGGCACATGGTAAAATCCCTTACCGATGATTGACTGGTATGAGGCTGTTCTCGGGATCCCCGCGGACGGGTTGGACGCGGAGGTTATATACACGGAGCAAGGCGATGCGATTGAGTTCCGATCCCCGCGACCGCACTGGGCGGTCGGCAGTGCTGAAAGTAGGATCAGGCTGAAGAGAAACAATCAGGTCGTCTGGCTACAGCGTTGGATGAATACCGGAGACTGGACGCCCGCGGCGTGGGATCGGGTTGGCGGCGCGGACACGATGCTGGAGGTCTCGGGCAATCCTAGCAAGTGGCTTCAGGGACATAATGTGGTCGGTCGCCCAGCTGAGTTCGGGTATGCGTTGATGCGTCAAGCTGTTCGCGAGGCTATCGTCAAGGATCAACTGCCGCTGGTCTGGCCCGCGACAGTTCCGTTCATTCCAGTTCATCGTAAGAGGGCTGACATAACCATTTCGGTACGGCTACGCGATCAAGCTGAGGTTATGGATTGGCTGTCGCTGGCTAACGCGGCATCGCGGTCGCGGTTCGGTGGCACGACAAGCTTCGGACACGGCGACACGGTATATTGGCAAAAGCGATCGCGGCGTTGGTCGATAAAGGCTTATTCAAAGTATGCCGAGCTGGAGCATAACCCGATCAAAAGAAACCCCGATCTCCAGCGTATGTGTCTCGCCTTCGCGGCGGGCTTGCTTCGCCTGGAGCTGACGCTTCGCGGCGATGAGCTGCGTCAGTACGGACTGCTTAGTGATAAACTATTCTGGACTTACTGGGACAGGCTTACGATGGCAAGGACCGAGCCTACATTGCTAGACCGCCGCGGCGAGCTGAGCTTTCGCGAGGAGCAGATGCTGGCGACTTGGGAAAACGGATTAGATCCCCGCCAGGGTCGGGTTGCGCCGAGCAAGGCTACCTTCTATCGCTACCGGAAAAAGATATTGGATTACACGGGCAAGGACATCAGCTTGCCGCCGCCGTTGCCTTCAAAGAAAAAAGGATCGGGCGGCACTGAACGCGATCTCCAGCTTACCGCGGACTGGCTACAAGCCCGCGTAGAGAACGGCACTGGCGACTTGCCTGTCGCCGCGGTCGTTGAGCCGAGCTTGTTCTCGGACAAAGAGGAGATCAAGTAGATCACTTCCATCTACGAGATCGCGAAAGAGCTAGCCCAGGCGCGGGCGGAGGTGTTCCGCGTGCAACAAGAGTTGCGGATTGCCCTTCAAATGGTCACGTGGGAGGATCCTCCAGTGGGTATGGCGGACAGTATTGAAAGGTTGACAATTCGCCTGTCGGAAGCCGAGGAGCGGCTGTTCTTTGCCGACCGCAACGCATCGCAGTTTGACGGGCCGCTTCGGGTTTCAGTTGACGAGCTGCCGAGTTAGCCAAGCTTCGCCTGTCGGACGACCGCCGTCGTAAGACGGCTTCCAGCGTCGGCTATCGGGCGTTCGTTTGGAGTTCGGGTGTGGATAGGTTTCGGGTGCTTCGCGGGTGCTGGAGGGCTTCCTGGGTGCTGTTCGCGGGCAATCATCGGCGGGGGCGTTTGCCGCGTTCGGCGGGGGGGGGTCTCGCGGGCGCGTCCGCGACCCCCGCCTGCGGCTAGCCGCCGCCATTGTGCGATTAGGGGAATATGAGTGAAGCTGAAGGTTGGCTGTGGCTGATCACGATGGTCGGCTTGGTGGTGTGGTATTTCATCCGCGACCTCTTCAAGTGAGTCGACCAATGAGTAGCGACCTGGCAGCCTGGCGCGACGCGGTCGCGAGCCTGGAAGGCACGTTGGCTATGCATCGCGCCGAGCCGCAGTACTGCGGCGGCGACGGCACGCTAGCCTGCCACAAGCAGGTTGAGCGCTCACTGCTGGTAATGGGGATTTCTAGCCAAAACCTCTAGAATAAGAGAATTCTTGCCATGCTAGCAATCTCGAAAAACTTGGAAATACCGGGATTTTTTAGACTTTGGCTAGTGTTTTCCTAAATATTTCATAGTTCCAGCACTGAAAGTCCCCGCAAACTCTGGCTTTTAGTGTATAATATGCCCTGCGGGGTGGATCAGCCCAGAAGTTCGCGGCCCTAGATGCCGCAGATTTGAAGCCTGCCTCCGCAACCATCTTGCCGCCCTGGGCTCTCTCAGGGCGGTTTTCTTTGGAGAATGCTATGTTGCAGCGCACAATAAAAAACCTGGTCCAGCTCTTCGCAGACCCGCCGTGCTGGTGCTACCACTACAAGGCTTCGCAGATCTGCATCAACTGCCAGCTCGTCGGGCGGGAACGGATGCCTGAGGTACTTGAGCCTGCGCCGAAGGCCAAGCCGCTAGCTGAGGTCATCAAGCCCGAGCGCGACGAGCTGGCTGAGCTGACGCAGATGCTCAGGGACAGCCCGTGCGTGTAGCGGGGCGAGAAGAAAGACCGAGGGGTAAATAAGGGCTGGAAGAAACGTTGATTGGCCCACAAGTTCCCCCGCTTTTCTTCCTGCCTATCTTCGAGCAGGACAAGAGTTAAAGGTATAGTTACCTCCACTAACCCATCTGGCTTATATTTAACGGCTATGAATGAACTAAGCAAACAAGACGTACGCGGCATGCTCGAGCGCGCCGCGGCGGTGATCGAAGAGAAGAAAGAATGGCTGTGCGAGCTCGACGGCGTGATTGGCGACGCAGATCACGGCGTGACCATGGCGACCGGCTTCAAGGCGGTCTCCGAGAGCCTGGCGAGCCTTGAAGCGGACGCTGCGCCGACCGCGATCTTCAACACGGCGGCCAAGGCGGCGCTCAACGCCATGGGCGGTTCGGCCGGGCCGCTGCTCGCGACCGCTTTCATGCGGGCCGGCACATCGACTAAGGGCAAGGACAGCCTCGATGCGGCGGCTGCGGGCGCGATGGTCGCAGCGATGGCGGAGGGCATCCAGGCGCGCGGCAAGGCCGATCCCAAGGACAAGACCATGCTGGATGCGTGGCTGCCAGCGAGCGAGGCCGCCCAAAAAGCGGTCGAAGCGAGCGCAGGCCTGGCCGAGGTGCTGCAGGCCGCGGCCCGCGGCGCGCAGGAAGGAGCTGAGGCCACCAAGGACATGCAGGCGGTCAAGGGCCGCGCGGCCCGGCTGGGCGAGCGTTCCCGCGGTCATATCGACCCGGGCGCGGCCTCAGCCCATTTGGTGCTGGAAGCCTTCGCTGCTTACGTAAGCGACAAGTAGTCTCAATGGAACATCAAGAGCTGCGGCAGCAGGTCATCGACGCCTGCCTGGCCATGAACCGCCTGGGCATCAACCAGGGTACGTCGGGCAACGTCAGCGCTGCGGTCAAAGACGGCATGCTGATCTCGCCCTCGGCCACGCCCTATGAAGACCTGAAGCCCGAGAGCATCGTCCACGTCTCCAACGACGGCAAGTGGGACCCGGAGCAGCTGCCCTCGACCGAGTGGCACTTCCATCTGGCGATCATCAAGGCGCGGCCGGACATCAAGGCGATCGTGCACACGCATTCGATGTACGCGAGCATCTGCTCGATCCGGCGCGAGACCATCCCGGCCATCCACTATATGATCGCTGCGGCCGGCGGGCCCGACATCCGCTGCTCGAGCTATCACACCTACGGCACGCCTGAGCTGGCCGTAGCGGCTGAAAAGGCGATTGAGGGCCGCATGGCGTGCTTGCTGGCGAACCACGGCGTGATTGCAGGCGGCACCAGCGTCGCCAAGGCGCTGTGGCTGGCGAAGGAAGTGGAGGTACTGGCGCAGCAGTTTGTGTTCTCGCGCCTGCTCGGCGGCGACGGCCCGGTCTTGCTGCCCGACGATGAAATCGAGCGGGTGCGCAAGAAGATGAAGGGCTACGGGATCAAAGACTGACTAGAACGTCCAAAGTTCAAGCTTTAGAAAAGCAAGATCTTTTCTAGTTTCGGCTCCTCAAGAGCGTCGAAAGCCTCGATGATGTTTTCGAATCTTTTGTTGTCGTACTTGAGCTTTTCGGCATCAAGCAGGCCTTTTAGTTGGCGACAGCGGTTGACTTCCCGCCTGAGCAGCCTGTAGCTCTTTACTTGAGCTGACACGCCGTCGTCATCTATAACATCATTGGAGTGCTGGCGGTAAAGCCCTTCCGCCTCATTGACAGCTTCCAGAATCTCCGCGAGGATTTTTTCGTGGGCTTCTTTGTTCAACATAATAACCTCTAGGGGAGGGGTTAATGGGTATTCTATACTAACTAGCAAGAAGGCTATTGATGTTCGTGTTCTCCAAAGGACGGCCAAGACCTTCAACCCCCCGCAAGGAGCCCACCAAAATATAATCCCCTAAGTTTGTCATGCGCTGCCTGGAGACTGCGCCGGCTAGTATTTCCGCCCGACAGGGAGATTGCGCGGGTGTACAAGAAGATGAAGGGGGCACGGCATTAAGGACTAGTCTTTCGGCAAGAAATCTGCCAGGGCTTTGATTTTCTTCAAATCGCTGATAGCCCAGTCCTCTACATTAGCTAGATTGCTAGCGAACCTAACTTGGGTGACTTCCCGCGGCACGTCAGCGAGTTTTATCGCGGGAATCTTCCTGAGATCGTAGAGGCGCAAGGACTCCTTGGCAATGCCTTCATCGAAGGAAATATCGAGCGCAGCCGGAAGTCTTTGCCCCAGGCACTGCGCAATATTGTCTTCTAGTTTCTTAAGCAACTGAGCATCATCTTCTACTAATTTCCGGATCCTGCTCTGCAGATCGCGCAACGACAGACCAACATCGATTCTTTCGACCTGAATGGAGACTAGCATCCCATATTCGGTCTTGGGATTGCACTGTTCAATAGCAAATATATGTTCTCGTACATTGGCTGAGCAAGTCTTGACTTCCACGCTAGCCTGCTCCGTCCAGAAATCATATTTATCGCCCTCTCTCAGGCGCCAAGCAGCCAAGGCCTCTTTAGGTGATTGTGTGCGGGACAGATAATAAAGTTCTCCAAACAAGCCGTTCAATTCCTGCGTACTTGGCTGGCCTAGCTTGCGGAAGATCTCAATCAGGTTCTGCACTATCTCGAAGATCTCATCATTGCTCGGCTTGTCCCCCATGATCTGAAGGAAAACTTCGCATACAAAGGCGAAATACTTCTGCGTCGCCTCCTCCTTAGAAGTGCACGTCAGGGAGGTGAACATGCTTGCGTCCTCCCCTGTCCCGTCTTGGGATGCGATGTTGCAAGTCTCGTTGAAACGGACTTCAAGTGCATTCTGCACAATGCCTCTCCTGCGCTCCCCTTTCTCAGCGCAATGGATGAGCAGCACAGGGAAGCCATCTGGGTCCCGGCCGAAAGCATGTCTTTGTCCTGGGATGAATGCCGCATGAAAGCTATTGGTCCCGCTGCCGCCCGCGGGAATCTCTTCCAGCAATCCATATAGGTTATTCATTTTTCAGACGGCGCTTGAACCAGCCAGGCTTGTGTGGTCTTTGCCAACTTTTCTGGAATCCATATGGCCAAGATAGGAAGGTCTTCGCTTATGATCTTGTTATCCTGTTTCAAAGCAAGGTTATGCACCTGCACGGCCACATTGTTCTTATCCTCGATTACTTCACTGTCCCCATCATAATAGATGTCTTTCCCGGGCGAGCGTCCTTGGAACAAAGCCTTGATCTTGCCTTGCGAATCAATGGTTCTCTCTCTGTTCCTCTCTTGATTCATGAGAAATACATCGCACTTCTCCTCAGAAGCACCATTGCATCTGCTTATATAGACATTGAGTTGAAAAATAGCTCCGAGGATTCTTTCGGTGTCTAGCCTATGCAGATACCTGTAGCCAAGCAGCAGTTGCTCCAATACTTCTTTAAGCGTGGGAGGAGATGCGACTTTTCGAATTTCCAGCTTGGAATCGCTTTCACTAATCCGCTGATGTGGAATGATTTTCTTCCCGCTGATGAAAGATTCGATCAGTTTGTTATTATGATCCCTGAATTGATCATTGGCGGGGTTGCGATTGGGATGAACCCACTGCGCACTGAACTTGCCTCTTGTATATTGCTTCTCAATGACATTCCTTCGACAAGGAATCAGCCTGGGAGACAAAAGAAATGCCCTTCTCCAATCTTTGGCTTTTTGACCTTTATCAATGGCTTCCTGTATTTCTTCGCGCAGACTTTCCTCATGCTCGACATATTCTGTAAAGGCATTGCGCGAATCTGGCAGCAGGAAGACCCGGCAATACCCCATATATGATTTCTTGTAGCCGAAGAAACGGCCTCTTTGCTGAATAACATCAGCCATTCCCGCCCCCGCTCTTCTAGGTATGTAAGAGACAGTAAGGCCTTCCAATGTAAATCCTCGGTCCAGCGCTTTGCCCCCTACCAGAATCCAACTGTAGTTTTGAGGCCAGTGGATATCCCCTGGCTTGGTGTCGCTGCCGGAATTAATCAGGCGCACGTTCACGTTCCTCAGGGCTTTGAGCAAAAATCTTTGCAGCTCGGCGAAGCTATACAGTTCTTTCACGGTACTTGACAGTTCCTTGTGCGCCAGTTTGAATTCCTCTGCCAAGTCCGCTTGCTCATCTGGGAAGTTAGTACTCGATAAGATCCCTTATGAAGAGCAAAAAGCCTTGGATAAAAAGCATCGGCGTTTTCTAGCTACTTGGCAAGGCCTGCTCAACCAGTTCGATCCCGATGATTTTCCATCCCACGAAATATGGGCGAAGGTCCTAGGTCCTAGAAAGAAGAATGGCATGGGCAAATTTGAAACGCTAAAGCCAGCCAAACAGCGCGTCGTGAGCAAAAATAGAGATTTCTACGCACGGCACAAACACATCATCAAACCTTGGTTGGAGCAAATCGAAGAGTTTGATGACACCTACAAGAAACTAGAGTGGCATGTCAGAGGCTGCGAACGCCTGAGGATCAAGGATCACCTAATTCAGTTTCGAGCCTCTGGAATTAGGGTGAAAACAGCTAAATATGCGCCGGCCTTGGTTGCCATAGGCCAGGTACCAATTCAAGGGTGGAACAATCGGTATCTTCCTCTAGCAGCCCTGCTAAAGCTCCAATGCTTTCCCCGAACTCATACTATTGATGGAAGACGGCGTTATTTCAAAACTCTAAATGAGGGAAAGGCCATGGTTAAGGCGCTGGGCAATGCGATAAATGTCAAAGTAGTTCAGAACATAGCAAGGGCCCTCACTGAGAAATGAGCAAAACAAATGCAAAAGAAGTAGACATCAGCCCAAGCCCGGGCATCCTGTCTGTACTTCAGCATGTCAACTACAAGCCCTGGAGTGCGCTTGCGGAATACATCGACAACTCCATACAAAGCTCACTCGATCATCAGAAAGAGCTGATCAAACTCTACAAAGGGTCGTATAGGCTAGAAGTCAGCATCACAATCAATCAATTCCTAAATCAAATTGAGGTTGTGGACAATGCCGCTGGGATAGCATTCAAGGACTTTCCGCGAGCATTTAGAACAGCCAAGGTGCCCGACAACCGGAAAGGCTTGTCGGAATTCGGCATGGGCATGAAATGCGCCTCTTGCTGGTTTGGCAAGAACTGGCAGGTTAGGACCAAGTACCTCAAAGATAATGTCGAAAGAGTGGTGGATTTCGATGTAGATGAAATCGTGGAAAATGAGAAGGCGTCGCTCCCCTGCCAAGAAAGAATCGCGGGGGATAAAAAGCCCTATACGGTGATCACTATTAGAAATATACAAAAGATCCCTAAAGGCAGAACAATGACCAAAATCAAAGACTATCTGGCTGACATATACAGGATATTTATTCGAGAGGGCACAATAGTTATCAAGCTCAATGGCGAAAAGTTGGAATATCAACCCTCAGGCATTCTAGTAGCACCTTACTATACAAATCTCAAAGGGCCAGAACAGAAGTGGGAGATGAAATTAGATTTCAAACTCAATGATGGGCAGACAGTAAAGGGATTTGCTGCTCTATTGGAGATTGGAAGCACACGCAAGAGTGGTTTTGCACTTTTCCGGCGCGGAAGAGTTATTCAAGGCAGTGGAGAGGAAGGTTACCGGCCACCTCAAATCTTCGGAACCCAATCCTCTTTTCGCTCCTTGCGCGTCTTTGGAGAACTGCATCTAGATGGATTTGGCGTCAGCCATACTAAAGATGGCTTCAAATGGGATGAAAACGAAGAGGAGTTCATCGACAAGCTTCTAGAAAAGATAAAGAAGCAAGAGGAGTTCCTCAAACAAGCCGACAGATATAGAGTCCGCAATATTGTGGACGGCAACAAGAATCTTGATGAATCCATCAGCGAGGCTGTTGGTGATTTGGATGAGGAGCCAGTCAAAGAGGCTCTTGATGCTGTGGAGCGCCAGATTGAAGACATCGCCGCAGATGCTTCATACGAGGCCTACAACAATCAAACTGTTTATTTCAGAGATATCAAATGGAAAATAAGCCTGCAGTTTAACAAAGAACTGGGAAGCGATGATTGGATCAAAGTGACCGATAAGACATCCACAACCACCGGCAACTATAAAGAGCTGGAAATTGACATCGCGCTCAATCATAAGATAATGCTAGAGCATGGCACCGCCAACAAAGGGAACCTTGGCCTGTTGATCAAGTTCGCCATATCAGTGGGTATAGCTTCTTACACGGCCAAACTTGTGCCTGGCAAAGGAAGTTTCGTTTTCATCAATGCCTTCAATGAACTCGCGTCCCAATATATATCAAAACAAGGCAATGACTGATATCAAGGTTATCACTCCCGTGTCCCCTAATTCCCCGATCAGCTCCACCCTGGCCTGGAAACCCAAGCCCGGCAAAGAAACCAAGGGATTGCTGGAAAGCAAGAGCATTCCGGAGAATGAGAAGAAATCCATTCTCAACAGCGCTATTGCGATCCTAGGCCAAGGAATAAATCCCCAGCACTCGGGGAAAAGAGGGGACGCAACCGGGCTAGTCATAGGTCATGTCCAAAGCGGCAAGACCATGTCTTTCGTAACCGTGTCCGCCCTAGCCAAAGACAACGGCTTCCCTATGGTTATTGCCATAACTGGCACCTCAACATTTCTGCACAATCAATCCACCAACAGGTTCAAGCAAGATCTGCGCATAGCCACAGCGGAAGATTATCGACGCTGGCAGCCAAAAGACAACCCGGAACCGAATTCAGAAACAATTTCTGACTGCACCGATTACATTGAGGGCTGGAGGGAAGATAAAAACAACTCGCCCGCAGTTTTGATTACTGTCATGAAACACCAACGGCACCTCAACAACGTAGCGAAGTTGCTGAAAGACATGGCAGTTGACAACTTTCCAATCTTGATTATTGATGATGAAGCGGACCAAGCTAGCCTTAACACACGGCCGGGAGACAGTTCGGCAAGTGAGGTGTACAAGTCCATAAAAGCACTGAGAGCAGCAGCGTCCCGCCACACTTTCCTACAATACACAGCAACACCACAAGCTCCCCTGCTCATTAATACATTTGATCGCTTGTCTCCGGATTATTTTCATTTGCTCAAGCCGGGAGCTGCCTACATCGGAGGAAAAGATTTCTTCATAGACAATAGGGAAAGCCTTATTGAAAATATATATGAAAAAGAAATAGATGAAAGTCAGGATGCGGATAGCCCGCCTCCTTCGCTTCATAAAGCCCTGCGCATTTATCTCCTCGGCGTCGCTGCGGGATTGCTTGATCAAAAGCATGGACGACCAACTGCGGGGAACAGATCGATGTTAGTACATCCTTCAATAAGGCAAATCAGCCACGAGCAGTTTCATACTTGGATCAGAATGGCAATTGATCATTGGAAAGGGATCTTATTGAGCATAAGCTTGAGCGCATCCGGCTTGTCTTTGATTTTGCGGGGTTTATCCGGCCAGCATATCTGTTCGCGGCCGCGTACCCCCAGGATGAACAGCCTGGGCCTGTTTTGCGGGATGCCGAAATGTCGCGGCGAGTACTTGTTGTGCTCGACGTAATACCCTAGCCCCTCCAGGGCCATCTTGATTTCAGCAAAGGTCTGGCCCTTGTTGTGACTGAGCAAAGTCGGCACGTTCTCGAGCATCAGGTACTTGGGACGCTTCGCCTCAAGCGTGCGAATCACATTATCGATGAGATTGCCGTTCTTGCCGCAGTTGCGTCCCTCCTGCTTGCCCGCATGCGAGAAAGGCTGGCACGGGAAGCCCGCACAAAGAATGTCGTGGTTTGGGATGGCTTTGACATCGACATCGTTGATGTCGAACGCCGCATCCATCCGGAAGTTGTCTTGGTATAAGCGGTTCAAGTCGGGATCTATCTCGCAAGCAAATACGCACTTGTGGCCCAGGCCGGACAAGGCCAAATGAAACCCACCCAATCCTGCGAAGAGATCTATGAATTTCATCCAGCTCTATGATTTTAACATCGTTTGCGCTTGATCCGCGCATCCTATTCCGGCACCACCCACAGCCTGGCCGGATCGAGCGCAATGCCCGTCTCCTCCCCCGTTTTCAACTCATTCGCGCGCTCGGGCGGCAGCATCGCCAGCAACTTGCCGCCGTCTGGCAATACCGCCCGGACGCGGCAGGCCGTACCGAGATAGTCGACCGCTTCGATGCGCGCGCGCAGCGAGGCGCTGGCATCAATCCCGACATGCTCGGAGCGCACCACCACCTGGGCCGCGCCCGTACCGACGCCGTCCGCATGCGGGACACCCTCGAACTCGCCCAGGCAGCACTTCACCCTGCCCTGCTCCACCGTGCACGGATAGATGTTGTGCGCGCCGAAGAACTTCGCCACCGCAGCCGAGGCCGGGCGCTGGTAGAAGTCCGCGGCCGCGCCCGCCTGCAGCAGCCGGCCGTCCATCACCAGCGCAATGCGCTTGGCCATTTCTACCGCTTCCTGCTGGTCATGCGTTACCACCGCGCAAGTCACCCGCGTCTGGCGCTGCAAGGACACGATCAGATCGCGCATCTCCAGGCGCAGGTGCGCGTCCAGGTTGGACAGCGGCTCGTCCAGCAGCAGGATCTTGGGCTTGACCACCAGCGACCGCGCCAGCGCCACCCGCTGGCGCTGCCCGCCCGACAGCTCGGCCGGCTGCCGCGAGCCGAAGCCGGGCAGCCTGACCATCTCCAGCGCCTCATCCACCTCGCTGGCGATCTGCTTGGCCCCCATTCCCCGCATGCGCAGCCCGAAGCCAACGTTGTTCGCTACATCCATGTACGGGAACAGCAAGTGGTCCTGGAACACCAGCACCGCGTCCCGGCGCTCCGGCGGCACCTCCAGCACCGACTCGCCATCGAAGAGCACATCGCCGCCGCTCGGGCGCAGCAGGCCAGCCACCAGCTTGAGCAAAGTCGTCTTGCCGCAGCCGGACGGGCCCAGCAAGGCTGTGATCTCGCCCGCCGGCAGCTCCAGGCTGAAGCGGTCCAGCGCCGGGTGGTCTTGCCCCAGGTAGGTCTTGCTCAGCTCCTTGAGCGTTACCGCGCTCATGGGTTCGACAAGTTGCTCATGACGCCCACGCCCTTGAGATGCCGCGCCGAGGCCAGCACGATCAAGGCCCCCGGAATAATGTACAGCATGCAGATCGCACCCGCGATGTCGTTGCGGCCCGCGCTCGCGAAGTTGAACAGCAGCAGCGGGACCGAGACCACCTTGCCCCCGCCGATCAGCAGCGTCATCACATATTGGCTCCACGATACGATGAAGGCGAACAGCGCCCCGACAATGATGCCCGGATAGACCGCCGGCAGCACCACATGGCGCCAGACCTCCAACGTGCTCGCGCCCAGGCTGCGCGCCTGCTCCTCATACCGCGGGTCGTAGTTAGCGAACACACCCGCCATCACCAGGATCATGTACGGCAGGGTCGGGATCAAGTGGACGATGATCACGCCCGCCAGGCTGTTGGCCAGGCCCAGGCGGATGAAGATGATGTGCAGGCCCAGCGCGACCGCCAGGCCGGGGACGATGGTCGGCGCGATCACCAGCATCTCGAACCAGCCGCGGCCGCGGAACGTGCACATGCCCAGCGCCCGGCCGGCCGGTACCCCGATCAAGGCTGCCAGGAACGCGACCGTGCCCGAGCACAGCAAGGATGAGGCGAAGGAAGCCAGCACCTGGGAATGCGGCGCCAGCACATAGCGCCAGGCGTCCAGGCTCCAGGACTCCGGCAGCAGCTGCGGGTAATACCAGCCCTTGGCGAAGGACCATACCAACGGCGGGACCAAAGGCAGCAGCAGCCACAGCAACAGCAGGCCCAGGCACAGCCGCTGGAACCACGGCAGGCCGCGCGGCGATGCGAGTACGGCAGCCACCCCTCAGGACCTCAGGTTGCGGCGCAGCAGGCGCAGATGCATCGCGATCAGCGCCGCGCACAGCAAGGTGATCACCATCGCCAATGCCATCGCCTGCGGGCGCGCGGCGAGGTCGACGTCGGTGTACAGCCGATAGGCAAGCACCGGCAACGCCGCTGGATGATGCTGGCCCAGCAAGGCCGGAATCTCATAGGCCCCGAACGTGAACGCGAACACCACCACCGACGCCACCGCCACCCCCGGCAGCATCAGCGGCAGCAGCACATAACGGAAGCGCTGCCAGCTGTTCGCGCCCAGGCTGCGGGCGACCGCTTCATAGTCCTCGCCAACCGCCTGCAGCGTCGCGAGCGCGACGATGCCGATGAAGGGGATCTCCTTCCACACGTACTGCAAGATGATGCCGATCGCCGCCGCGTCGAAGACCAGAATCGGGAAGTCGGCCGGCTGCGTGATCATGCCGAGCTCGCGCGCCAGCCGCGCCAGGGCGCCCGATTGCGAGAACAAATACAAGATGCCTACCGCCCCAACCAGATGCGGGATGGTGATGTTAAGCTGGAACAAGAACAAGATGGCGCGCTTGCCCAGGAAAGTCTGCCGCAGGATCAGGACGATGCCGATCGCCAAAACCGCGCTGATGACGGTCGAGACAAAAGCGATGTAGAACGTCAGCCCCAGCGAGCGCAGGAAGTGTCCGTCTGCGAAGATCGCCCGGTAAGCGTCGAAGTTGGGCTCGGTCAGGCCCAGCAGGGGCATGTAGCCGAAGCTGCGCGCCAGGCCCAGCAGCACCCCGCCGCCGAACAGCAGGCCGAGCACCAGCAGCGCTGGCGCCAGCAGCAGGAAGACCCGGGGATGTTCGCGCAGCCGCATCAGGCTGCAGCTCCATCAGTCGCTGCCGACATTCTCGCGCCAGCCAGCCTCGATAGCTACTACCCAGGGGGCGAGCAGCTCGGGCAGGGACGCGCGCGCGAGCTCGGCGGAGGACACCACCGACGGGTGGCGCGGCAGCGCCGCGAAGCCCTCGCGCTCGGTTGCGGGCAAGCGCTCGATGTCGATGACCGGGCTCGCGCCCCACACCGACGGCTTGGCCTTCTCCAGTTGCGCCTCGGCGCTCAGCGCCAGGTTCGCGACCACCATGGCGGCGGCGGCGTTGGACGCGTTGGCCGGAATCGCCATGTAGTTGGTGTTGCCGATGGTCCCATCCGATAGGCCGTAGCTGCGGGTGGTCGCCGGATAGGTCCCGGCGTCGACGCCGGTGCCGTAGCCGGCGGCGTCATAGCTGAAGTGAAAGTCGATTTCTTGATTGGCGAACAGCTGCCCCAGCGCGGCGCCGTCGCGCGGATAGGTCTGGCCCTGGCGCCACAAGCTGGGCTTGAGGCGGTTGAGCAAGGCCCAGGTCTCGGCCGCGACCTCGTCATAGACCTGCTGGTCGAACTCGCCCAGCAGGCGCTCGGGCCCGCCGGCGACGTGGTAGAAGACGTGGCGCACGAACACCGAGCCGGTGAAGTCCGGCGGCGCTGAATAGGTGAAGCGTCCCGGATTGGCCTCGATCCACTCCAGCAACGCGCCCATCGAGCGCGGCGGATCGGTCAGCCGGGCGCTGTCATAGGCGAAGACGAACTGCGCGCGGTTCCAGGGGACCTCGCACTCGTCGACCGGCGTCCCGAAGTCATAGCTGATCGCTGGATTGCTCCAATCGACCAAACGGTTGTTGGGCAAGGCGTCCAGGTAGCCGCAGCGCACCGCGTCGGCCTGGCGCAAGGTGCGGAAGTTCTCGCCGTTGATCCAGATCAAGTCGACCGAGCCTTCCTTGTCGACGCCCGCTTCCATCTCCTGCAGCACGGCGTTGACCGCTTCGGCGGTGTCGTTGATGCCGACCCGCCGGATGGTGATGCCGTAGCGCTCGCGCGCGAGCCCGCCGAGGTACTCGGAGACGTAGGCGTTGATGCGGTCGGACCCGCCCCACATGTACCAGGACACGGTCTGCCCCCGCGCCTGTTGCTCGATCTCGGCCCAGTCGGCGGCGGTGAGCTGCTCGGCGCTGGCGCCCGCAGCCAGCAGCAAGCCGGCTGTCGCGAGCGTCGCCCGCAGGCGTAGTTGCAAATGTGGCATCGCTGCTCTAAAACAGCGAATTTTATCCCTTGCACCGGCCGGCGCGCAGCCGGCCGGTCCAGGGCGGCCCTGCCCTACTCGGGCAAGGAAGTCGTGCGCAGGTACGGCAGCGGCTTCTCGAAGCTGCCGAACTTCGCCTTGGCGTCCTCATCGTTGACCGTCGCGGGGATGATGACGTCATCGCCCGGGCGCCAGTCCGCGGGGGTCGCGACGCCGTGGCGCTCAGCCGTCTGCAGGGCGTCCAGCGCGCGCAGGATCTCGTCGAAGTTGCGTCCCAGGCTCATCGGATAGGTCATCGACAGGCGCAGTTTCTTGTCCGGGCCGATTATGAAGACCGTGCGCACCGTGGCGCTGTCAGCTGGCGTGCGCCCATCGGGCAGCACGGCTTCGGCGGGCAGCATGTCGAAGGCCTTGGCCAGCGCCAGGCCGTCGTCGGCGACCAAAGCGAACTCCGGCTTGGCGCCGCCGAAGGCCTCGATGTCCAGCTTCCACTTGGCGTGGTCCGCGGCGCTGTCGACGCTGACGCCCAGCACCTTGGTGCTGCGCTTCTCCCATTCAGCGGCGAGCCGCGCCATGGTGCCGAGCTCGGTGGTGCACACCGGCGTGAAGTCCTTCGGATGGGAAAAGAGGATCGCCCAGCCGTCGCCGATCCAGTCGTGCAGGCTGATCTCGCCCTGGTCGGTGGTCACCGTCAGGTTGGGGATGCTGTCGTTGATGCGCATAGTCATGGTTTTCGCTCCTTGAGGCTAAATTGCTAATTGGAGAGGCGATATTATATCAAAAATAGCAAAGGAATGCAAATGGCCTGGCCGGCGCCCTGGGCTAGCTGGCGGCATTCTTGATCCTCCTCATACCCAAGGCAGCGCTGAATTGCGCAGCCGGGATAATGCGCATGCCGCGTTTATCTTGGCCGTAGCTGGTCTGCGAAGTGCAGTACAGGTGCGGCTTGGGCTCCTTATCCCATAGTTCCAGCAGCATCTTCATGTTATCCGCCACTTTCTTGAACTCAGTAGCACTGTCAGACCATTTGATCTCAGCGAGCATCATGGGATTGTCTTGCGGGTCCAGATGGCAAAGATCGATCTCGAACTTCTTGCCCGACACCTGGCAGGACAGATAGCCGTATTCTTCGAACGGCAGCGATTTTTCAAACTGCGTCAGCACCGCAGCTTCCACCCATTGCCCGATGTCGACGCTTTCCGCTGTCACCGGCCCGTTGATCAAAGCAGGCATGGAGCAGTTCTCGAGCAGGAACTGGCAGTGGGTGCGCGACCTGCGCAAGTACTCCAGCCGCTCATTGATCTTGCGGAAAGGCCTGATGAAATAAATTCCTTCTAGAAAAGCCAAGTATTTGCGCAAGGTTGGTGCATTGGCATTCAGTTCCTCCATCACTTGCTTGTGGCTATGTTCCTTGGTGTTGCTCGTCATCAAAAACTTGCACAGATCATGCACCAGGCTGATGTCGGTGGCGCCGAGCAAGTCCGGCAGCTCGCGGTCGACGTAAAACCCGACCACGTTCCGGCCAGCCCTGTTCACCGCCAGCTCCAAGGATTCAGGGCTTCCGTGGCGGTACGCATAAGCTAGGTGCGGGTACGATCCGAAGTTGAGATAGTTGATGAATTCGCGGTTGATGCCAGCCAACTGATCGTCGGGCAGGGCTGCATCCAGCATGGCTTCGGGATCGTCGGGTGCCACGTCTCCGGGCCAGCACGATGTGAACAGCTGGAGGTATTCACAGAACAGCAGCGATGGCAGGCGCAGCATATCGAGACGCCCGTCCCTTTTTGTGGTGCGCTTCTTTTTCAGCACGGCCGCTGAGGAACAGGACACGACGCATCTGACGCGCGGCTGGTGGTCCGAGATCGCGGCCAGATGGCTCTCCCAGTCATCAAAGCGTTGCACCTCATCGATGAGCAACATCCAATCCTGCTTGGGATTGACAAGACTATCCTCGATGGCCCGCACCAGCGTGGTGATGGGTATCCGACTAAGATCCAGGCAAGTGCCGCTGACGAAGACGACCTGTCGGGGATCATACCATCCTTCCGCGATGGCTTTGCCCGCCAGCTGCTTGAGCATGTGAGTCTTGCCGATGTACCGCAAGCCGGTGAGTACCATGGTCTCCTCGACCGGCCCCTGAAACACCAGCTTCTCGAGCAATGGGTAGTAGAGCCGATGAGGCTGCTCATGCTCGCGTGGAGGCTTGCCGTCGAGCCACCAGAGGTTGAGGACCTGCTTGAGGATTGCGATTGCTTCGTCTGTCATAAAAAAAGAGAAAAGTTGATTTCTGTTTATTTGGAGCCATTCTATCATATTGAATTCGTTAGCCAAAGAGGACACGAGCTCTGTGTCTGTGCAGTATAATTATCCGTGGAGAGGTGTCCGAGAGGCCTAAGACGTTCCCCTGCTAAGGGGATATAGGATCGCACCTCCTATCGTGGGTTCGAATCCCACCCTCTCCGCCCTGGCGGTCCTGGGGGCCGGGGGAAGAGAGGGCCGACCGGCTGCTGCTGAAGCCGCTGAAAGAACAGCACCGGCAGCCTGGCGAGCGGTATAGACGGGCGGTGAAGTTCGAGCGCCCCCAGCGGGCGCTCCCTTATCGCGAGAGGGGAGTCGAAGCCGCCCGGTCCTGGCTAACGAAGCATATAATTCCCAGAGTAGTTCCATTTTCTTGGCAATCAATGCGCAACGGGATTAAAATATGGCCATGACTGAAGAACAGTCCTCGGGCAATCCATTTAGTCCAGGCACGGGCTTAGCGCCTGAGCATCTGGCTGGGCGGGAACCGGAGCAGTCTTTGCTGCGACAAGCGCTGAAAGACATCACCGGGCCGCGGAAAAAGGACTATGGCCCTTTGCGTGGCCAGGCGCCCCGACCTTTGAAGATTATCGGTCCGCGCGGAGTGGGCAAGACCGCGTTGCTGACCTGGGTCGAGGATGAGATTGAGCCCTTGGAGGCTGATGTCGTGAGCCTGGCTTTTGTTCCGAAAAGGAGCACAAAGGATGTGTTTTTCGGGTTGCTGCACAAAATCGCCAACATCCCGGACTTCAGCAAGCACAAGGCCCAATCCCATGCGTACAAGTTGCTTCAGAGGGCGCTGAAATGGAAAACAGGCGAGCCGACACTGCAGGACTTCGAGGAAATCCTGACAGCGCGCCTGATGTTCCGCCCACTGCTGCTGCTGCTGGACGAGGTCATGCATTACGACCCGCAGATGATGAGCCAGATTCTGCAGCAGAGCCAGATCCTGATGAGAAGAAGATGGCCGCTGGCGTTGGTACTGGCGGGTACGCCGGCGCTGGAAGCGCATTTGGATGATGTGGATGCGACCTTCATTGACCGCGCCAAGGACATCTACATCAACCGCCTGGATTCTGATGCGACGCGCGATGCCCTGACCAAGCCGTTCGCGGACCGCGGCGTCAAGGTGTCGGGCGAAGCGTTGAAATTGATGCTGAGCTGGACCGACGACTATCCATTTTTCATCCAAGCCGTGGGCAGTGAAGTGTGGAAGGCCATGGAGAACAAAGGCCGGACGGAGGTGGATGTGGCCTTGGTGCAGAGCGTTGAACAAGCCGTGCATAGCGAACGCGGCGGCTTGTATAAGAAGATCTACCGCAGAATCAGGAATGCCCGCTTGCTAGAACATGCGAGCAAGGCGGTGGCCTTCATCGAGGCCGATCCCGATCCTCCGAAACCTGAGCAAGTGATTGCCTGCCTGGAGGAAGGTGCCAACTTGAACTACAAAGACGCTCTTGAAATCTACAACCAGCTGCTGGATGCCGGCTTGTTCTGGGAGCTCAACGACGACAGAGTGTACCCGGCGATTCCGTCATTTTTCAATTATTTCAAGAAAGAATACAAGCACGGACGCAAATAGCGCGCCAAGCCAATCCCGTTTAAAGGCCTAACTCCCCTTTTAATAGACCTGGCAATTCTGCTAGCAGTTATCGCAGGTCTTTTAGCTGCAAGTGTCGCATAGCTCCATTGACATGCATCCAGCGCCAGGCGCCAACTTAGAATAAAGATTGGTCCCAGCGCCATGATTCATATCGGCAGCAGCTACTACCCAACGCATTACAACGAGGCGGACTGGGAACAGGACTTCGCCCTGATGGCGGAGTACGGGCACACGGCCGTGCGCACCGGCGAGCTGATCACCGCATGGGATGCGCTCGAGCGCCAGCCGCAGGAAGTGGACTTCAGCAGCCTGGACCGCTTCTTCGATCTCGCGGGCAAACACAAGCTACGCGTGCTGCTCGGTACCGGCGCGTGCTCGCCGCCGCACTGGCTGCGCGTCAAGCATCCCGATCTCGCCGTCGTCGATCGGGACGGCCACTCCTACCCGCCGGGCGCCATGTGGAGCTGGGCGTGCATCAACCACCCGGCCTACCTGGCTGAGGCCAAACGCTATCTCAACCAGCTGATTGAACGCTACGGCAAGCGGGAGGAACTGCTGGGCTGGCAAATCCACAATGAGCCGGGCTATCCCTTCGTCCCACGCGCCGGCGCGCAGCGCGCCGACTGGTACGACTACAACCCGCACACCATCGCCGCGTTCAGGAAGTGGCTGCAGGAAAAATATAAAACGATTGACAAGCTGAACGAAGCTTGGGCCTGGATTCCGACCTGCATCGGCTACACCTCCTTCGAGGAAGTAGATGCGCCGCGCCGGACGCCGGAGGAATGGGGCATACCCAACGCATGGATGGACTGGCGCCGTTTCTGTACGGATAACTGGAACTCCTTCATCCGACTGCAGCACGACCAGATCAAAGCGCTCACCCCCGACCTGCCGACCATGACCAACGTCTACGGCGCTGGCGTCGATAACGACGGCCGCCTCGGCATCGACTGCTGGACCCTGCCGCAGCAGGTCGATGCGATCGGCTATGACCTCTATCCGGGCTCGCGGCCCGGATACACCCTGACGAGCAGGTTTCCTTCATGGTTTCTTGACTTCGCCCTGTCGACCGCTATCAACAGCAAGCGCCCGCTGTGGCTTCCCGAGCTGGAATCAGGCCCGATCGGCGGCTGGGCTGAAGGGCCTGCGCATGCAACCTCGGCGACGGACCTGCGGCGCTGGGCCCTCATGGCGCTCGCGCGCGGGTCCCAGATGCTGCTGTTCCAGGGCTTTCGTGCCTGGCCAGGCTTGCCGCTGCACTGGGGCGGACTACTAGATTGGAACGGCGAGAAAACGCCTGGCCTGATGGTGTCCGGAGAATTAGCCAAGTTCTGCGCACAACATCAAAAACTGTTGCAGGCGGCGCGTCCGAAGCGCGCGCGCGTACGCATCCTGCACAGCCAGGACAGCCAGGTCTTCGGCGCCAACACCGGCTGGCCAGGCAACATGCAGACGATCTACGAGCCCCTCGCGCAGCTGGGCTATGCGCTTGAATTCGTCCACGCCGGCGCGGATCTGGCGGAACTGGACTGCGAGCTGCTGCTGCTCCCGAGCATGCTGCTGCTCGAAGAAGTCACAATCGAGCAGCTGGCCGCTTATGTCGAAGGCGGCGGCAAGATCTTAACCTTCCCGCGTACCGGCATGCTCGATGCATCGTGCCAGCTGCGCAAACAAAGGTCCGGCGGCCTGAGCGCGCTGCTGGGCATGAACCCGGTAGAAACCAAGCATCTAACCGGCGCCAGCATCGTCATGGACTTCGGGAGTGAACAGGATGAGGTCGAACTCGAGCGCAGGCGCATGCAGTTTCAGGTACTGGAGCTGGACGACGCCCACGCCCTAGCGAACACATCGGCTGGCCAGCCGCTGCTGACCTTGGCGCGGCGCGGCCAAGGCCAGGCGGTGCACTGCGCGCTGAGCATCGATCAAGGCGGCGTGACCAACCCCACTGAGGTCTGGGCCAAGATCATGGAAGTCTTGGACATGCCGCCGGACTTCATCGATGCTTCCGATCCCACGCTCGGCTGCGAGCCCAAGCTGCTGGAAGTCGATGCGAACACCGCCCTGCTCTTCATCGCTGAACTGTCCGGCGCGGAGGAGCACGCCATCCAGCTGCGCGGCCGCCAGCCGCAGCAGGTCGAGATGCTGTGGGGGCGAGGCGAAGTGGAAATCGCCGACGGCGAGCTGCGCGTCAAGCTGCCGGCCGGCGAGGCGACCGTGTGCAAATTGTCGTGGGCTAAAGACGCGTGACAGCCGCGCCCGCCGCGTCAATCATCCCGCAGCAGCCGTCGGTATACCTCAGCTAGGATCTGCGCGTCTTCCAAGGCGCCGTGCAGGCCCCGTCCGCCCAAGCCGGCGCGCTCGGACAAGGCGTCCAGCGAATTGCGGCGCCCCGGAAAATGGGCGCGGGCCAAGTGCAGCGTGTCGACCAGCTGCGCGGTGATCTCAAAGAGCTCCGGCTGGTCCGCGTTGCGCAGCTCCGCGTCGACGAAGGGGAAGTCGAAGTTGTCGCCGTTGTGCGCGTACACCACCGCGTCCTCGAGGAACTTGCTCATGGCGGCCGCGATGGACGCAAAGGTCGGCTCGTCCTGCAGGATTGAGAGAGTGAGCCCATGGACTTTGGTCGCTTGCCACGGGATCTCGCGCTCGGGATTGACCAGCTGGTGGTACTCCTCTTCGGTCCCCGGCGTCAGGCTGCCGTCCGGATAGGCGACCGCTCCGACCGAGACGATGCGGTCGTAACCATCGTAATCGAAACCCGTGGTCTCGATGTCGAAGAAAACGTGTCGCATCCCAGGGCGCAGGGCCGGTGGGACGAAGAAGCTTTACTTGCTGGCGGCAGCCAGGCCCTTGACCAGGGCGTGCAGACGGCTCTTGATGCGCGCCGCTTTGTTCGGATGCACCACGCCCTTGCCCGCGGACGCGTCGGCGACCGGGACGAAGGCCGCGAAACTGGACTTGGCCTGCTCCGCATCCTTGGCCGCAACAGCCTTAACCACCCGCTTGTGATAAGTCCGGAACCGCGTCCGGTAGACGACGTTGCCGCGCCGGCGCACCTGGTTCTGGCGCGCGCGCTTGTCCGCTTGCTTGCTGTTGGCCATGGGCTTGGAGCGCTTATTCTATATTATTGCTAGCCGCCGAGCAGGGGAATCAAGTCCTCGGGCCGCTGCAGCACCCGCGCGTCCGACTGGCCCTGCTCCCAATAACCCCAGCCGGCCGCGACGAACGGCATGCCCGCTGCGGCCGCGGCGCGCTCGTCCAGGTTGTTGTCCCCGATGAACAAGCCGTCCGCCGGCTGCAGGTCCAGGGCCGCGCAGACGTGCATGATGCCGTCGGGATGGGGCTTGTACCGCGCCAGGGTGTCCGAGCACACCACGCAGCGCGGTGGCGGACTCAGGTTGAGCTTCGCCAGCAGGGACTCGGTCTGCTTCGTCGGCTTGTTGGTGACGATCGCCCATGGCAGGCCCGCGGCCGCGAGATGGTCGAGCACCTTCTGCATGCCCGTGAACAAATCCGAATGCTGATGCTTGAGCTGGTCGTACGCCACCAAGAAATCCGCGCGGCGCGCTTCGAGGTCCTCGCCCTCCTCCAGCAAATACCCGCTCATCAAGCGCCGCGATCCATAGCCCACCTCGTACTTGAGCTGCTCGAATGGCAGGGCGGGCAGGCCGCGCTCAGCGCGCATGACGTTCAAGGCCGCGACCAGGTCGCGGCCGGTGTCGGCCAAGGTGCCGTCCAGGTCAAACAAGGCCGCGCGCGCCGTCATCGCGGCTTGCGCGCATGCAGGAAATAATTCATCGGCATGTGCGTCGCTGACAGCCGGAAATCCTTCGCGAAGAAATCAAAGTTCGCGCCCGCCACGTCCTCGACGCGCAGGCCCTGGGCCTCACACCACTTCGCGACCTCCGCCGGCTTGAGAAAGGCCTTGAACTCATGCGTACCGCGCGGGATCAAGCCCGTAACCACTTCCAGGCCCACGATCATCACCAGCCAGGACTGCGGCGTGCGGTTGATGGTCGCGGCCACCAGATCGCCGCCGGAGCGCAGCCAGCCCGCCAGCCGCGCGATCGCGTCCGCCGGCGCCGCGACGTGCTCGAGCATCTCCATGCACACGATCGCGTCGTACTGCTTGCCGCCGGCGTCGTAGTCCTCCAAGGCGACCGCCTGGTACTCAATGGCCAATTTCCCTTCAGCGGCATGCGCCTTGGCCGCAGCGATCGCTTCCGCCGACGCATCGATGCCGGTCAAGCGCGCGCCGCGCTGCGCCAGGGCCTCGGTGAAGATCCCGCCGCCGCAGCCGACGTCAAGGATTTCCTTGCCCTCGAGCCCGCCGAGGGCGTTCTCAACGTACGCGACGCGCGTAGGATTGAAGGCATGCAGCAGGCGGTGCTTGCCCTGCAGGTCCCACCAGGCTGAGGTGTCGACGGCGGCGCTCATATCGGCTCGCGGGCGCGGTCGGCCGCCAGGTCGAACTTGTCATCGCCGAAATCACCCAGGCCCAGCAAGTTGACCTGGAAGAAATACGTCGTCCGGTCGCGCGCCGCCAGGGGCGCGCGCTCGACGTAGAAGTCCGCGTTCCAGCAGCGGCAGTCCGAGATGTAGCGCAGGCCCCCGCTGAACTGGCTCATCTGGCTCTCCTCGATGTCGTAGGTCACGTCGCCCGCCATGCTCCAGCTCGTACCCAGGTTGCGGTACAGGCCCAGGCTCGCCTGGCCGTCGTCGTTCGCGCGGGCCTCATCGACGTTGCGGAGATACCTCAGCACATAGCTGCCGGTCGTCAGCGCCCGGTGCTGGTACGCCAGCGCAACCTGTCCGATCACGTCCGCGCTCGGGTCCCACTCGAAGCGGCCCTTGAGGGTGTTCGCTTCGTTCGGATAGAAATTGCCCTCGACCAAAAGGTTGGAAAAACCGGCCTGCTGGGGCTCGACGTCCTCGGGCGCGATGCGCGAGTCCGCAAAGCGATAGCGCTGCGCGACATGCGCCTCGAACAAATGGTCGCGGCGCCCGGCTTGATGCCAGACATAGGTCGACAGGCCGTAGGCGATCAAGCTCGAATCCTCGAAGCGGTCGCCGCCGATGTAGGAATTGACCTGATACAAGTCCTGCGCGCTGAACTCAGCGGCCTTGGTGTCGTACAAGGGCACGTCGGCGAAGTCCTCGCGGCGCACCAGCCCGAGGAAGACGCTCGGCTCCATCTGCTGGGCGTAATCCCGGCCGTTGAGATTGAAGGCGCCCCCGTACTTGCGCCGCAGTCGCAGGCCAGCGTACGGGACCGTCCAATTGCTGTCGTCCTGCTCATAGACCGAGTTCGCCACGCCCAATTGCGCATCGAACAGATTAAGACCCAGCTGGCGGCTGCCGTTGACCGCGATGTCGGTGTGCAGGCGAAAGCCCTCCAGCGGGTCCGCGTCCCCGCGTACGAAATAGTCGAAGTCGGCCTGCGCGTCCCAGCCCAGGCCCCCGCCCGGCGCGCGGCGCGTGCGGAACCACAACTGCGGCTGCGACCCGAAGGGACGCTCGACCACGCCGGTCTCTTCCTTGATGGTCTGGTAATGGGTTACCGCCAAGCCGTAGCTGTCGCGGCCGTCGTCGTGCGCAAAGCGCGCCTCCTTGGCGTAGTGCCGCCGCGCGGTCGCCAGGCCCGAGAAGAAATCATCGGCGTAATCGTCGTCGGACAGCCAGGCCGCGCGCAGCTCGAGGCGCCGGTGCTCGCTGAGCGCCCACTCCTGCTCGATGTCGTAGCTCCCGCGCGCGCCCTCGGTGCGCTCGTCGCGGATCAGGCCCAAGGCGGCCGTGCCCTGCGCCGAATGAAACAACCAGCGGCCGTCGACCCCCGCCAGCACCCCGCGGCCGTTGATCAGCTGCGCGCTCAGCAGGGCGTCGTAGTTCGGCGCCAGGTTCAGATAGAACGGCTGCCGCACGTTGTACTCGCCGCCCGAGCGCACCAATACCTGCGGGGCCAGAAAGCCGCTGCGACGCTCCTGGACCAGGCGCGCGCTGAGCCGCGGCAGGTGCATCACCGGCAGGTCGAGCACCCGCAGGGTCGCGGACTCGGCGCGCAGCACGTTGTCGCTGCCGACGCTGATCGAGCTGGCCGTCAGCAGCCAGTCCGGATCGTCGGGCATGCAGCTGGTGTAGCTCGCGTCCTCCATATCGTACTGCTCCGGGCCCAGCTCGATGCGCCCGGCGGTGATCGCCCCGCTCTGCCCGGGGACCGTCATGACCACGTCCACGGCGAAGCCCCGCTGCGCCGCGAGCGAGTACTCCATGGAGCTCGCCTCGAGTTCGTAGCCCTTCTCATCCTGGTAGCTGAGCCCTTCCTCGACCTTGAGCAGCTCCTGCTCGAACAGGAACTCCATGCGGCCGGCGCGCAGCAGCTCCCCGCCGGGCGCGGCGAACTCAACCTTGCCCGTGGCCGTGACCTGTCCCAGCGCCGGATAATAAGAAAGCAGGTCGGCCCGCAGCCGGTTGCCGGTACCGTCGGTGAGCACCGCGCCCTGCTCGGCCACCACCCAGCGGTTGACGCTGTCGAAGCGCAGCGATTCGGCCTCGAGCTTGATGTCGCGATAGGTGAGGACTGCATTGGTCGCGCGCATCTCGGATCCGTCAGCGCCGGTGATCGCATCGGCCTCGATCTGCAGCTCGCTCAGCGGGACCTGCGCCTGCGCGAACGCCGCCGGCAATAGAATCAACAGCGCCATGACCGCAGCCGAACGACCGGAGCGAGCCGGCGATCCTGCGGAAGGGCTGCTGGCCTGGCTGGCCTCCATCCTAGGCCGGCGACCGGACCTCGAGCCCGTGGCGGCAGACGCGAGCCACACCAGGTACTACCGGCTCGATGGCGGGCAGGATAAGAAACTGGCGCTGGCGGCGGACGGTGCGGAGTTCGTGCAGGCTTTCATTGACCGGGGAAAAATTTTAACCGACGCAGGCCTGCGCGTGCCCGCAGTCCATGCCGCCGCGCCCGAGCAGGGCTACGCCCTCATCGAGGATTTCGGCGATCGGCTGTATGACGTCGCCCTGATTGAGCGGGACGCGGACCGCCGCGCGCTCTATCAAGCGGCGTGGGAGGCCGGCGCGCGCATCAATCTCATCGCCGCCGACATGCCCCTGCCGCGCTTCGACGACCAGCTGCTGCAGCGCGAGCAAAGCTACCTGCCGCCGTGGTACGCCGCGGCCTATCGCGGGGCGCCGCTCGACGATGATGAGCAAGCCGTCTACCAACGCGTCGCCGAGCTGCTGCAGGAGAAATTCAACGCCCAGCCCTTCGTGCCCTGCCACCGCGACTTCCACTCGCGCAACCTGTTCGCGCTCGACGGCGCGATCGGCGTCATCGACTTCGCCGCCATGCTGCGCGGGCCCATGTGCTACGACATCGCCTCGCTCATGCACGACCTGTATGTCGACATTGATGATGAAGAGCGCCTCGACTGCTGCGCGCGCCACTGGGAGCACGCCCGCGCCGCGGGCCTGCCGGTCGCGAGTGACTTCGGCGCATACTTCGAGGCCATCGAATGGATCGCGCTGCAAAGGCTGGTGAAAATCCTGGGGCAGTTCGTCTATCTCGAGCGCGAGCAAGGCCGGCCGGGCTTCGAGGCCCTGGTACCCAAATGCGAAACCATGGCGCACGCCATCGCGCTGCGCTATCGCGAGCTGCGCCCGCTGGCGCTGCTCATCGAACGCCGCGCCCATGGCTAAGGCTCCCGCAGCCATGATCCTCGCCGCCGGGCACGGCCGGCGGCTCGGAGCGGTGGGCGCGGCCACGCCCAAGCCCCTGCTGCGCGTGGGCCAGGACACCTTGATCGGACTGCTGCTCACGCGGCTCGCCGCGAGCGGCGTGCGCAGCTGCGTGATCAACGTGCACCATCACGCCGAACGCATCCAGGACGCCGTCGGCGATGGGAGCAAGTGGGGCCTGCAAGTCTGCTATTCGCCCGAGCCCGAGCTGCTCGATGTCGGCGGCGGCATCGCCCGAGCGCTGCCGCTGCTCGGGAGCGATCCCTTCATCATCGCGAATGCGGACATCATCAGCGACTTCGATTTTTCTCTCCTGCGCGCTGCGGTACTCGGCGGCGCGGATGGCTTGCTGGTGCTCGGCCACAACGCGCCTGCGCGCCCGCGCGGAGACTTCAGGCTGCAAGACGGACGGCTCGCGGCGCTCGGGCGCGGCACCGGCCATGCTTATATAGGCGCGGCGCTGTACCGCAAGCGCTTCTTCACCAGCTTGGAGCCCGGCGTACCCGCGTCGATCCAGCCGCTGTGGACGCAAGCCCTCGCCCGGGGCACGCTCGCCGGCATGCTGCATGCGGGCTCATGGATCGATGCCGGTACGCCCGCCCGGCTCGAGCAGGCAAGGCGGGAAGCTACAGCGCGAGCAAAAACAGCGCGAGCGCGGCGCCGCCGACGCCCACCACCATCGAGCGGCTGATAAACCGCCCGTACTCGGGCACCTTCTCGATGTCGATCGCGCCAGCGACGTTGTCGGTCGCGGCCAGGGCCGCGCGGCGCACGTCGCAGCGCGGGAGTACCGCCAGGGCCGGGACCATGTTGCCGACCACCGCGAACACCACGATGCTCGGGGCCGCGGTCCACGCCAGGGCGCGACGCGGCCAGTCGGGCGCGTCCGGCGGCGAGGCGGCGCAATACAGCTGGTGCGCGCATGCGAGCGCCGCGCCGGCGGGACCGAGGACCGCGAAGCACAGCACCGGCAGCAGCACGTCCTCATGCAGCTTGAGCGCGCACAGCCCCAGCATGCGCGGGAGCAAGCTCTCCTCGCCGTCGACGATGCTGTCGGCCTTGTTGTCCCATGCGTTCGCGGCTTGCGCGACCATCTCGGGATTGTTGCCGTACAGGAAGCGCAGCAGCTCGCGCTGGATGCGCAGGAACGATCCCAGCGCGGTCGTACCTAATAGGATCAGCAGGCTGAAGCAGAAATCGAGCCAGTACATATGGCCCATGAACAGCAGGTCGACCGCGGCGACCAGCAGCGCCGGCAGGACCACGGCCGCGACCCACGTCATCATGGGACCGACGTGGTTGTGCTCGGCCAGGGCGCGCAGCTGCTGCAGACGCTCGGCGACCCAGTCGCGCGCTTCGATTTCGAGGATGCCGTAGCCCCCAATCGCGACCACCGCCAGAATCACGAACATCTCAACCATCGCCGCCTCTTATCCTATGCCTGAATCTAATCCCTAGCAGCCAGGGCCCGCGGCAAGGCGGTGCGCAGCCCGCTGAAATCGCCGTTGCTCAGCATCACCATCACATCGCCCGCCCGCGCTTCCTTGACGACCGCTTCGCGCAGCGCGTCCACTTCGGCGAACACCCGCGCGCGACGCGCCAGCGGGCGCAGGGCCGCGCGCAAGCTCCAGCCCAGATTAGCGGGCTCGTGGGCGTAGACCCGCGCCGCCGGCGCCAGCGCCGGCGCCAGCCGCTGCCGCCACCGACCCATCAACATAGTGCGCGAACGCGGCTCGAAGATCGCCGTCAGCCTGCCCTGCGGATGCATCTCCTGCAGCGCCGCCAGGGTCGCGGCGATGGCGGTCGGATGATGGGCGAAGTCATCATAGAGAGTCCAGTTGCCGGTCCGGCGCAGCTGCTGCAGGCGCCGGGCCGGCAGCTCGCAGCCGCGCAGCGCTTGCAGGCACGCATTGAGACCGGACTGCGTGAGAGACGCGCATGCTTGCAAGCATGCGAGGGCGTTGCTGCGATTGTGCGCGCCCGGCGGCAAGCCGGCCGCGGCGTCCCGCCAGCGCGTACCCGTCTCGCTGTCCACCAAATCCGCGCCGCGGAAGCCGAGGCCGGCGCGCTGGTTGTAGGCGAGCAGCTCGAACCACTCCGCAGGCGCGAACGTACGCTGGCTGCGGCGGTCGCGGGCGTTGATGAGCATGCGTCCGCCCGGCTTGAGGTACCGCGGCAGCAGGGCGAACTGATGCTGGACTGCCGCAAGGTCCGGATAGATGTCGGCATGGTCGAATTCAATGTTGGTCACTATAGTAAGGTCGGGACGATAGTGCGCGAACTTCGGTCGCTTGTCCCAGCAGGCCGAGTCGTACTCGTCCGCTTCGACCACCGCGATCTTGCCGCCGCCGAGACGCGCGCTGGGCCGCTGTCCGGCCAACATCCCCCCGACCAGATAGCCGGGATCAAGGCCCAGGCCCTCCAAGGCTTGCACCAGCATGGCGGAGGTCGTGGTCTTGCCGTGAGTGCCGGCGACCGCCACCACCTGCCGCTGCCGCGCGAGAAACTCCCGCTGCAGCCATGCGGGGCCCGAGCAGTACGGCCGGCCCGCGGCCAGGATCTTCTCGAGCTGCGGATTGCCCCGGCTGATGGCGTTGCCCACGACGTACAAGTCGGCCGGCGGCAAGCGGCCCGCATAGCCGCCGAGGCGCTTGACGCCCGCCCGGGCGAGCTGTCCCTTCATCGGCTCGTAGCAGCCGGCGTCCGAGCCGGTCACCTCGTGGCCCAATTCGCGCGCGAGCAGGGCGGCGCCCGCCATGAAGGTGCCGCAGACGCCGAGGACGTGTACGCGCACCGGCCCCGCCCTATTCCCGCTTGTCGTCGCGCAGCAGGAACTTGACCCCGGCCGCCTGCTCGATCTCATCCAGGAACTCATCGTGCCGCGCCGCGGCCTCCGCCGAGGGCGCGAAGGCATGCTGCTTGATCTGGTCCGGCTGCGGCAGGCTGGCGTCGTCGTCGATGTTCGCGGCGAGATCGAGGCTTGATTGCCGCTGGGTCAGGAAGGCATGTACGTCCGCCAGCAGCTTGGCGTCGATCAGCGCGCCGTGCCGCTCGCGGCGCTCTTTGAGATTGATGTCGGCGCGGCGCGCCAGGGCGTCGAGCGAATTGTGCCCGCCCGCATACAGCCGTTGCGCGAGCGGCAGGGTGTCGACGATCTCGGCGACGGCCTCAGACAACGGCGGGTGCCCGGCGCGGCGCAGCTCCTCATCGAGAAAGCCGCAGTCGAACGGCGCGTTGTGCGCATGCACCACCGCGCCCTGTACGAAGGCGAGGAAGTCGGCGGCGATCGCGGCGAAGTCCGGCTGGCCCACCACCTGCTCATCGGTGATGCCGTGGATCTTGACCGCATCCGCCGGGATCGAGCGGCCGGGATTGACCAGCTGGTGGTACTCCTGCACCTCGCTGGCGCGGCGGTTCTCGTCCGGATAGGCGATGATCCCGATCTCGATGATGCGGTCGCCCTGGTCCACATGCAAGCCAGTGGTCTCGACGTCCAGGTAGAGCTGTCGCATCGGATCGCTCTCAGCCGGCCGCATGCAGGCGCGCCTGCTCCTGGGCCGCGGCGTCCGCGAGTACGTTGCCGCGGTCGCCGGCGTGGCCCTTGACCCACACGAAATCGATGTCGCGGCCGGACGCCAATTCATCCAGGCGCTCCCACAGCTGGCGGTTGGCGACCGGCTGGCGGGAACTGGTCCGCCAGCCGCGGCGTTTCCAGCCCGCGAGCCAGCTGGTCATGCCCTTGACCACATAGTTCGAATCGGTGTGGACGCGCAGCGCGGCCGCATCGGCATGGGCCTCCAGCGCCTTGATCACCGCGGTCAGCTCCATCTGGTTGTTGGTCGTCTGCCGCAGGCCGCCGGCGTCCTGCGCGCCGGGATCGTCGCCGTCGAGCACCAGCCAGGCCCAGCCGCCGGGGCCGGGATTGCCCAGGCATGAGCCATCGGTGTAGACCGTGGTGCGTACGGACATCAGGAACGCTGCCGCGCGCGCTTGGCGACCGCAGCGGGGACCGCGGCCTTCTTCGCGCGGCCGCGCCAGGGCGCCGGCTGCAGCCGCATCGCCGGGACGCGCTTGGCTGCGACATGGATGTAGGTCCCGCCCAGCAGCGGGCACCACCGCCGGCCGGCGAGCTCGAGCCGGTCCCGCAGCCAGTCGGACTCCATGCGCAGCCACGGCGGGGCGTAGCCCACATAGGCGCCGCCCTTGGTCTCCAGGCCCAGCAGCTTGAACCAGTCTTTCAAGCGCCAGCTGAGGATGAAGTCGCCGTGCCAGGGCCAGGCCCCGCTGAAGTCGCAGCGCCGGCGCAGGCCATAGCAGCCGACCGGGTTGAAGCCGAGCACCGCCAGGGTGCCCTCGGGGCGCAGCACGCGGAAGGCCTCGCGGATGATGGCCGCCGGATCGGGCGCGAACTCCAGCACATGCGCGGCCAGGACCAGGTCGGCCGACATGCTCTCGAACGGCAGCGCGGCGTAGTCGGCGCGCACGTCGCAGCGCCGCGAGCGGCCCACCAGGACCTGGGTCTGGATGGGCGAGGACTCCAGCAGCGGGCGCCCGGCACCGCCGAGCTGCAAGGCGTAATAGCCGAATTCCCGCTCGAGCAGCGGCCGCAGGGCGGCGCGCTCGAGGCCGTCCAGATGGCGGCCGGCGGGAGTGGCGAACCAAGCCTGCTGAATCATGCAAGGCCGATTCTAAAAGAATCTGCAATAGAATTATGCCTGATGCTTGAAAAACTGGACATAACCGCCCTGCCGAGCAACAAGGACAATTACATCTGGGTCGCGCAGTCGGGTCCGCACACCATCGTCATCGATCCGGGCGAGGCGCAGCCCGTAATCGACTTCCTGACCGACAGCCACCGGCTGCGCGCGATTGTCCTCACGCACAAGCACGACGACCACATCGGCGGCGTCGCTGAATTGATGGAGCGCTATCCGCGCGCGAACGTCTACGAGCCCAAGTACTCCGAGATCCTGTTCGACGACATCGTCATCGGCGAGGGCGACGAGGTCCGGCCCATCGGGCTGGACGACCAGACCCTGTCGATCCATGCGACGCCGGGACACACCAGCGACCACGTCATCTACGTCGGCGGCGGCGCGCTGTTCTGCGGGGACCTGCTGTTCTCCTGCGGCTGCGGCAAGCTGTTCGAGGGTGATGAGACCGACCTGGCGAACAGCATCAAGATCATCGAGGGCCTGGACACCAACCTGGAGATGTGCTGCGGGCACGAGTACACCCTGGACAACATCCGCTTCGCCAAGCAGATCGAGCCGGACAATCCGCACCTGCTCGCCTGGGAGCGCAAGGCCAGCCGCCTGCGCGCCGAGAACAAGCCCACCTTGCCGGTCACCCTCGGCGACGAGTTCACCTACAACCCCTTCCTGCGCACGGACAAGGACGCGGTCCGGCAAGCGGCCGAGAAGTACGCCGGCCATCCGCTGGTGACCAAGGCCCAGGTCCTGCGCGCCCTGCGCGCCTGGAAAGACGAGTTCAAGTGAGCGACAAGACCGTCGTCATGCGCGAGCAGCGCGCCGACTTCGCCGCGCAGCTGAAGGATATGGGCTATCATCCGCTCGCGACGCAGGTGCTCGCGAGCCGCAAGTTCGCCGCGGCGGAGGACATCGCGCCCGGCATGCCCGATTTGGCGGTCGCGGCCGATAGCGCCGCGGGCCGCGCCGCGCAGCTGGTCGCCGACGCGATCGCCGCGAACGAGCGCATCTGCGTGGTGGGCGATTACGACGCCGACGGCGTATGCGCGACGGCGCTGGCCAAGCTGGCGCTCGACAGTCTGGACGCCGAGGCCGACTGGCTGGTTTCCCATCCCGACTATGAAGAGCGCAGCCTCGATCCGAAGCTGGTCGACGAGGCTTCCGCGAAGGGAGCGAAACTGATCATCACCGTCGATGGCGGCGTCAGCGCCCACGCCGGCGTGGCGCGCGCGCGCGAGCTGGGCCTGCGCATCGTGGTGACCGACCATCATCCGCCCGAGGGCGGCAAGGTCGTCGAGGCCGACGCGGTCGTCGACCCGCATCTGGAGGGCAGCGGCCTGCCGGCGGCGGAGCTGTGCGGGACCGTGGTCGCCTACATCCTGTTCAAGGAGGTCTATCGCCTGCGGGCCGCGGCGCAGAAGATCGACCGCTATCTCGATCTCGCGGCCGTCGCGACCATGACCGACGTGATGCCGCTCGACCATCCGATCAACCGCGGCCTCGTCATCGCGGGCATCGACCGCATCCGCAAGCGGCGCTGCCTGCCGGCGCTGCAGGCGATCCTCGGGCGCAATCTAGACGACTGTCCGTTCCGCGATCTGAACTACCGCATCGGGCCGATGCTCAACAGCGCGCGGCGCATGGGCCGGACCAAGGTCGCGGTGGACGCGTTGCTCGCGCGCGACGTGGGCGCGGCCCGCAGCTTCATCAACGAGCTCAAGGCGACCAACATGGAGCGCCGCCAGAGCAGCCAGAAGATGCTGCATGAGGCCCGCAAGGCCCTGGAGGGCACGGAGGACCTGACGGCGATCGTACTGCACGACAGCAATTGGAACGCCGGTTTGGTCGGCATCACCGCCAGCCAGCTGGCGAGCAGCTTCAACGTCCCGGCGGCGATCTTGTGCACCGACGAGATCGCGACCCGCGGCTCCATGCGCAGTACGGCGGCGGTCCCGCTGGACGAGGTGATGGAAGCGGTAAGCAAGGAGGACCCGGACTTGATCGCGCGCTGGGGCGGGCACCGCGCGGCCGCCGGCGTGCGGCTCAACGGGACGGTCGAGCGCTTTCGCGAGCTGTTCGCGGCCGCATGCGCGAAGTACGGCAGCGTCGCGAGCCGCAGCGAGCTGCATATCGACGCCGAGCCGAGCCTGGCCGAGCTCAAGGACGGATCGATCGCGCAGCTCGACGACCTGCCCTGGGGCAAGGAAGAGATGCCGGCGCCGCTGTTCGTGAACACTTTCACGCTCAACAGCTGTCGTCCGACCAAGGCGGGTACGGGCTTCAACTACCGGCTCGAGCTCGAGGGCCAGGAGATCGCGGGCTGGGGCCGGGACGATCTCGGTCGCGGCGGCGCGCAGGTGCGGCTGGCCTACAATGCGGGCCTCGACAGCCGCAGCGACGACGACCTGCCTTTCATCAACACGCGGCAAGTACTGCCGCTGTAATTATTGGCAACTATTCCTTTGACTTCAAGACTCGCCGCTTGAAGTGCGAACCGATTAGCAAGGATGGGGGGGGGTGTGGTAAAATTTCACCCACACGGAAAAGCAAGGCGGCCAGCCCGGGATAAGCACTAGGCCCGTCAAGTTAGGAACTCTTTCGAGCCCCGCCCCTTCAAAAGCGACGCGCAAATCCCGGGCTAACCTACAGGTCAGGTTGGACCCCGACCTGATGTTGGTATTTTAGCATAGATTGTGCTGGAATCGTACCCGATTCCCAAATCCCGTATTTGGGTGGAATCTAGGGCCCGTGACCACCAAAAAACGCCCGGCGGCGTTAGCCGCCGGCCTCTTCCCGCGCGCGCAGCGCAGCCTGTACACCCGGTCGCTCTTCCATGCGCTTTTGCCATGCGGCCACCGCGGGGAACTTGCTGATGTCGACGCCCTGCCGCTCAAAGGAGCGCGACCACGGCCAGGTGGCGAGATCGGCGATGGTGAACTCCCCTACGAGATAGTCGCGGTCGGCGAGGCGGCGTTCGAGCACGCCGTACAGGCGCCGGGCCTCGTTGGTGTAGCGCTCGATGCCGTAGGGCACCTGCTCGGGCGCGAAGACGCGGAAGTGATGCGCCTGGCCCAGCATCGGGCCGAAGCCGCCCATCTGCCACATGAGCCATTCGAGCGCTTGAATGCGGGCGCGCGGGTCGGCGGGCAGGAACTTGCCGGCCTTCTCCGCCAGATAGATGAGGATGGCGCCCGATTCGAACACCGACTGCGGCTCGCCCCCGCCGGCGGGATCGTGGTCGACGATGGCGGGAATCTTGTTGTTCGGCGAGACCCGCAGGAAGTCCGGCTCGAACTGCTGGTCCTGGCCGATATCGACCAGGCGCAGGCGGTACTCCAGCTGTGCTTCGTGCATCATGCACAGGATCTTGTCGCCGTTGGGCGTGAACCAGTAATGCAGATCGATCAAGGCTGGCCTCTTAGAATCATGGGGACAGGCAAATTGTAAGGTTTCGCATCTAGAATCTCCAAGCCATGGCAGGCAACAGTTTCGGACAGCTCTTGCGCATCACGACCTTCGGCGAGAGCCACGGTCCGGCGCTGGGCGTGGTGGTCGATGGCTGCCCCCCGGGGCTGGAGCTGGATGAGGAGCTGCTGCGCCGCGATTTGCAGCGCCGCCGGCCCGGCGCCGATCCGGCGGTGTCCCAGCGGCAGGAGACCGACGAGGCCGAGATCCTGTCCGGCGTCTTCGAGGGCAAGACGACGGGTACGCCGCTGATGCTTTTGATCCGCAACCGGGATGCGAAGCCCGGTGATTACGCTGAGATCAAGGACAAGTTCCGCCCGGGCCATGCGGACTACACCTACTGGAAGAAGTACGGCCTGCGGGACCATCGCGGCTCCGGCCGCGCCTCGGCGCGCGAGACCGCCGCCCGCGTCGCCGGCGGCGCGATCGCCAAGCTCATCCTGCGCGAGCTCGCCGGTACGAGCATCCGCAGCTGCATCACGCGCATCGGGGAGATGGAGTTCAAGCTGGATGATTTGGACAACGCCGAGCAGCACGGTTATTTCTGTCCCGAGCCCGGCCGCCGGCAGGATATCGAGGACTACATCGCCGCGCTGCGCAAGGACGGCGATTCCTGCGGCGCGGTGGTCCACGTCGAGGCCCGCGGGGTGCCCGCCGGCCTGGGCGAGCCGGTGTTCGACCGGCTGGACGCGGACATCGCCAAGGCCTTGATGAGCATCAACGCGGTCAAGGCGGTCGAGGTCGGCGCCGGGCTGGCCGCGGCGACCCAGCGGGGGACCGAGCACAGCGATGAGATGACGGCCCTGGGCGAGTTCAGCAGCAACAACGCCGGCGGGGTGCTCGGCGGCATCTCGACCGGCCAGGACATCGTCGCGCGCATGGCGCTCAAGCCGACTTCGAGCATCACCACGCCGCGGGACTCGGTCAACATCGAGGGCGAGCCGGTCAAGGTCGCGACCAAGGGGCGCCACGATCCCTGCGTCGGGCTGCGCGCGCCCCCGATCGCCGAGGCCATGCTGGCGCTGGTGCTGGCGGACCACTTGCTGCGGCAGCGAGGCCAGACCGGCCGGATTGATCCTTAGGCTTATGCGGCTGCTCACTTCGCTGACCTCGCCGCTGGGACGCATCCCGCGCACCATCTGGCGCTGGCACAAGCTCGCGGTCGACGAGGAAGTCGTCAATCCCTGGCAGGACCGCAGTCCGCTGCAGGGCCGCAGCGCGATCAGCAAGATTCCGGTCCTGCTGCTGGACGACGACACGCCGGTCATCGACTCGTGGGTGATCGCCGAGCATCTCGATGGCCTGGGCGCCGAGCCGCTGCTGCCGGCTAGCGGGCGCGAGCGGCTGGTGCAGCAGTCGCATTGCGCGCTGATGCACGATGCGATCACCGCCGGGACCATCATCGTCGGGACGCGCATGCTCGAGTCCGAGCTCGAAAAACCCGTGATGGAGTTCCACCTGGGCAAGATGCGCGCGAGCGTCGAAGAGCTCGAACGCCTGCGTGAAGCCGGCGCCTGCGGCGGCGAGCGCCTGAGCATGCTGGATATCTGCGCAATCGCCCTGCTCGGCTTTCTCGACTTTCGCCTGGCGGACGACCTGGCCTGGCAGGAGGATTTCCCGGCCCTGGCGAGCTGGCGCGACGCGCTGACCGCCGAGCATGCGGCCATCCGGGACACCATCCCGGTCGCGCCCAAGCCATAAGGGGCCGCGGGCCTTGAAATCAGGCCCGCATGTATTAAAATTAAGCAACTTGCTCTATATACAATTCGGGGGCGCTCTGGTTTCGACGTGTGTGTTGAGGCCGCGGGTGCGTGCCAAGGCGCCAGGAGCCTTGTAAATCAACTTGGAACTGCAAAGTAAACGCCAACGACGAATACTTCGCCCTAGCCGCCTAATCTAGGTAGCTAGACCTGGGTTCGAGATGTTTTCGTGTCTCGTCTTCGGGTTCATCCCAACGAAATCGCCGCGGGGCATGCGGATGGCCCAACGGTTAAAAACCATTCGCTATGGACCGCCGAAGTTTGCCGGTGAGCGAAAGCGGACCAGAACTTTTTCAAAACACCAGGCTACGCACGTAGATCTCGTTGTCGAAGGCATGCGGAAGGGAGTTCGAATCTCCCCGCCTCCACCACTTTTCGCAGCGCCCATGCGGCCGCTGTGTTTTCTCAATCATTCCCCGACATTCTCCAGCACCCCCTGACCGTGGGTGACATTCCGCTCAAACCCGACCAGGCCGTCGCGGCCACGCCGAAGCCCAGCTATCGGCCGTGCTGCGCGATGGTGCTCTGCCGTTCCGACGGCCAGACGCTGAGCGCGCAGCGCAGCGGCGTGACCGAGCATGCCTGGCAATATCCCCAGGGCGGCATCGACCCGGGCGAGAGCCCGCGGGCCGCATGCCTGCGGGAACTGCAAGAAGAGACCGGCATCAAGCCGGAGCAGGTAACCATCATCGCGCATGCGCGGCACTGGCTCGCTTATGACATTCCGGCCGAGCTGCGCGCCCGCAAGCAGGATGAGCCGGACAAGCGCGGCAACCTGGGCCAGGTACAGGCCTGGTTCCTGCTGCGGCTCAATGACGACAGTCTAGATCTCACTGCCCTGCTCGCTCAAGCCAGCGACGATGAGTTCACCGCGCTGCGCTGGAGCGATCCGGCCGCAGCCTTGGCCGATATCGTCGCGTTCAAGCGGCCGGTGTACGAACGCGCTCTGCGGGAGTTCGCCGCCGTCATGACGGCCAGTCCCTGCTGGTCTGAATTGCGCTAGCGCGCGATCTTCATTATGTCGCCGGCGTCATCGCAGGCGATGATGAGATCGGCGGGCCGCAGCGCGCAGATGCCGCAATCGACCACGCCGGCGAGCGCGCAGATGCGCTGCTCGAGCTCGGCCGCGTCGGTAACCGCCAGGCCATGGCAATCGATGATCACATTGCCCTCGTCGGTGGTGAAGCCCGTGCGCAGCTCCGGCCGGGCCCCGAGCGCCGCCAGCTTGCGCGCCGCCAGCGACTGCGCCAGCGGCAGTACTTCCACCGCGATGGGGAACTTGCCCAGCACCTCGACCTGCTTGTCCGCGCCGGCGATCACGATGAACCTGCGCGCCGCCGCCGCCAGGATCTTCTCCCGCGTGTGCGCGCCGCCGCCGCCCTTGACCAGGGTGCAGCGGCCGGTGTACTCGTCGGTCCCGTCGATATACAGATCGAGCCCGTCGGTCGCATCGAGCCCGACGCATGCAAAGCCGCGCTCGGCCAGGCGCGCGGCGCTGCGCTCGGAGCTCGCGACATAGCTGCGCGCCCGCGGCGCTTCGGCCAGGATGTCGATCAAGCTCTCCGCCGTCGTGCCCGTGCCGATGCCGAGATGCATGTCCTCCTTGATGTACGCCAGCGCCGCGCGCGCCGCGCCCGTCTTCATCGCCGCTTGATCGAGAGCCATAGCCGGATTCAATTCTAAGCATAGAATCCTCGCCTTGCCATGAAGACCGCGGCAATCGTCAACGAGGCCCTCACCAGCCCGATCTACCAGCATCTCGCCGAGACGCCGCTGACCTCCGCCCCGCGGCTGAGCGCGGCGCTGGGCTGTCCCATCCTGCTCAAGCGCGAGGACCAGCAGCCGATTTTCTCCTTCAAGGTACGGGGCGCCTATCACAAGCTGCTCAAGCTGCCCGCCGCCGCGCGCAAGCGCGGCATCGTCGCCGCCTCGGCCGGCAACCACGCCCAGGGCGTGGCCCACGCCGCCCACAAGCTCGGCATCCCCAGCCACATCTTCATGCCCGAGCGCACGCAATCGATCAAGATCCAGGCAGTCGAGGCCCTTGGCGCCCGCGCCCATCTCAGCGGCGACGGCATCGACGCCGCGCTGCAAGCGGCGACGGCGTTCGCGCGCGCGCGCGACCTGCCGCTGTTCCATCCGTTCGATGATTACGATGTCATCTGCGGCCAAGCGACCATCGGCGCCGAGCTGCTGCGCGAAATGCCGCCGAGTACCGAAGCGGTCTTCATCGCCTGCGGCGGCGGCGGCCTGCTCGCTGGCGTCGCGGCCGTACTCAAGCAGCTGCGGCCTGGCATCAAGGTCTATGGCGTCGAGCCCACCGACGCGGCCTGTATGGACCTCGCCATGCGCAAGGGCCGGCCCGCCAAGCTCGACTATGTCGGGACCTTCGCCGATACCGTCGCCGTCGCCAAGGCGGGGACCAAGACCTATCGCATCTGCAAGGACAACGTCGATGGCATCATCGTCGTCGATATAGGCGAGATCTGCAACGCCATCAAGGCCATCTACGAGGACACCCGCACCATCGTCGAGCCCGCCGGTGCCCTGGGCGTAGCTGGCGCCCGCGCCTATCGCGCGAGCGGCAAGGGCAAGGGCGGCGAGCTGGTCGCGATCCTCTGCGGCGCGAACATGAACTTCGACAGCCTGCGCTACGTGATCGAGCGCAGCTCGGCGGGCGAGGAGGCCGAGATGCTGCTGGCGGCCGAGATCCCCGAGAAGCCGGGCAGCTTTCTCAAGCTGTGCAAGCTGCTGGGCAAGCGCCACGTACGCGAATTCAACTACCGCTATTCCGACAATGCCCAGGCGCACATCTTCGCGGGCATCTCAGTCAAGGACCAAAGCGACCGCCGGCAGATCATCGCCAACCTGGCGCAGAACGGCATCACCGCCCATGACCTGACTGGCGATGAGACCGCTGAGCTGCACGTCCGCCACATGGTCGGCGGGCGCACCGCCGCCGGCGTCGGCGAGCTGGTCTACCGCTTTGAGTTCCCCGAGACCTCGGGCGCCCTGCTGCGCTTTCTCAATCACCTGCGCGGCAAGGACTGGAACATCTCGCTCTTCCACTACCGCTTCCACGGCGCCGACGTCGGCCGGGTGCTGATCGGCTTTCAGGTCGATGCTAGCCGCGAGCGGCAGCTGACCAAGGTCTTCGATGCGATCGGCTATCCCTATTGGCCGGTGAGCGGCAACGCCGCCTACGGCATGTTCCTGGCCGACACCGAATCCAAGTCCCGCTGATGCTCCAGCGCCGCGGCCGCGGCGCGGCGGAACTCTTCTTGCGCTGCGGTGGGCTGCGCTGGCATGCGCGCGATGACCTCCCGCAGCGAATCGACATCATCGAAATCAGGCTCGGCTGCCAGGCGCTCTAGCGGCACCGCCAGGCGCTGCTCGAGCTGCTGCAAAGTGGTCGCGGTTGAATACTCCACTTCCCGCCACGCCGCGGCATCGATGTCTTCGCGTCCGGCAAAGAGATAGAAGCCGCCGTCCGGAGACGGGCCGACGGCATAAGCGGATGTGGCCTGCTCCCATGCGGGCCGCAGGCAGGCCGCGGTCAACTGCGGCGCGTCGCTGCCGAGCAGCAAGACGGTGTCGGCTTCGGCCCGCAGCTGGCTATAAACATTATGCAAACATTCGCCGAGTCCTCCTGTGCCCGAATGCATGGCGGGCAAGCCCGTCTCGCGCCACAGCGGATGGGTGACGCCCTCTTCCTCCGCAACCGCCCACACGACATGCAGCCCGGCGTCTTTAAGACCGGCGGCGAGCTCGCGCGCGCAGCCGAGCGCGAGGCTGTAGAGTTCTTCGGCCGCGTCAGTACCGATCTGCGCAGCCAGCCGCGACTTGATAACAGACAAGCCGGGCGTGCGCACGAAGATGGCGGCGGCGGTACGCACTGCTCAGCGGCGGGGCGTGTCCTGCAGCGCCTGGGCGATCCACAGCCACTGGTGCTTGAGCGTCAGCGCCAGCCAGCCCTCCGCTTGATACCGCCGCGCGCTGGTGCCGATGGCGGCCGGCAGCATGCGCAGCGGCAGGCCCGCGCGCGCGACCGCGCGGGCATAAAGATGGTCCTCGCCATAGGGCGCGTCCTCAGCATAGCCGCCGATGTGCTCGTGCACATGACGCGGCAGGAAGAACGCCTGGTCCCCGAAGGGCGCGCCGCATAATACCGAGCGCATATTGGCCCCGAAGGCATTGACTTGATGCCGCGGCCCGCCATCATGAAAACGCAGCCGGAAATAATGCAGCGCGACTTCATTCGCCTCAGCTTTCGTCCGCAGCAAGGCGAAGTGCTCTTCGTTGCAGATGCTGTCCGCATGCAAAAACCATAGCCAGTCGCTCTTGGCTGCTGCTGCGCCTGCGTTCAGCGCTGCGGCCCGGCCGTTGCCAGGCGCTTTGACAAACCGCGCTTGCGCCGGCATGGCAACGGGCTTGACGGTACTCGCCAAGATGAGCTCGCACTGCTCGGGCAAATGCTCTAGGGCCGCCAGCAGCGGCTCCGCGAGCTCCTCGCCCGGCCGCAGGGGGATGATAATCGAGAACATAACCTGAATCAGGAGACCAACTTGCCCGCGATGTGCACTTCCTTGATGTCATTATCAGCGAGTACCAGCAGGTCCGCTCTCTTGCCCGGAGCGATCGAGCCGCAATCCAGCCCGAAATAGTCAGCTGGACGGCTCGCGACCATCGCCTGCGCCTGGATCTCGCCCAAACCAGCTTGCTGCAGCATGCGACGCGCATCGAGCATGCTCATCGCGGTACCCGCCAGACCACCATCCTGCGTCAACATGCGGTCGCCCTGCTTGACGACCGGCTGCCCGCCCAGGCTGTACTCGCCGTCGGGCTGGCCCGCCGCCGCGGTACTGTCGGTGATCGCATACAAGTTGGGGATGGCGCGCCACGCAGCCAGCAGAGCCTCGCGCTCGACGTGGCGCAAGTCGCAGATGATCTCGGCGTACTCCGCTCGCGCCAAGGCATAAGTAGCGACGCTGTCGCCGCGATGGCCGAACTGCGACATCGCGTTGTATAAATGCGTGAAACCGCTCAGGCCCGCGCGCAAGGCGTCGTCCACCTGCTCGCGGCTCGCCGCTGTGTGCCCCAGCTGGACCTTGCAGCCGCTCGCATGCAAACGGGAGAGCAGCTCGAAGCCGCCGTCGATCTCGACCGCGATGGTAGCGATCGCGATCGGTCCATGCTTCAGCCAGCCATCCAGCAGCGCCGCGTCATAGGCGCGCGTCTGCGGCGGTTGCGCGCCCAGGCAGGCCGGATTGATGAAGGGCCCTTCCAGATGCGCGCCGATGATGGTTGCGGCATCAGCGGGCTGCTGCTCGCGGGCCGCGGCGATGCCGCGCAGGCCCGCGTCGACCGCGCCGGGCTCAGCCGTCATGGTGGTGGGCGCTAGCGCTACGGTACCTCGGCTCAAATGATAGGCCGCCATGCCGCAGACCGCTTCGCAGCCGTCCATCGCATCGCAGCCGCCGCCGCCATGGACGTGCAGATCGACAAAGCCCGCGACGATGCGCTCCTCAATAGGCGCAGGCTGGAACGCAGGCGCGCCGTTGACCTCGGTGATCAGGCCCTTGTTGTCCCACTTCACCCTTCCTTGCAGCCAGCCAGCCGGCGTCAACAAGGCCCCGCTTAAGCTGCCAGACCCCATTCCAACGGCGCTTGGCCGAACGCAACCAGGGCGCAGCCCGACAGGGCGCGGCCCTTGACGATCTCCGGCCGGGTCGGCATGCCGGCGGCGATGCGATCAGCCAAGGCCTCTGCGATGCTGCCCGCCATGTACAGCGGCTCGTCGGGCGCGCACTTGAGACTCGCGAACAAATCCCGCAGGTGCGCGGCCGCTTGCTGCAAGATGTCCTCGGCCCGCTGCTCGCCCTCCTCGGCGCAGGCGAAGACGTGACGCGCGAACTGCGCTATGTCCCGCGGCTGGAAATCATGGAACCAGCCCGCGATCGCCGGGTTGTCCGCGCCCAGGTCGGGCAGGATCTTCGCCGCCAGGGCGTCGTCGGGACGCAAGCCATCACGCACCACCAAAGCATGCTGCAAAGCCTGCAGGCCTATCCACGCGCCCGAGCCGCGGTCGCCCGCCACCCAGCCCCAGCCGTCGCGCTGGAACGAGGTCCCGTCCGGACACATGCGATGCCCGGCGCAGCCTGTGCCCGCCACAATCATCCCGCAGGGCTTGCCCCGGCCCGCGCCGATCAGGGCGACATAGCCGTCCGACAGCGGCGCGGCCTCCTTGAAGCCGCTGAAGTGATCGAGGAACTCAGCCCGCACGTCCTCGGGTACCAGCCCGGCGCAACCCAGCACCAAGCGGGTCTGCTCCTTGGTGCAGCCGTACTTGGCCTCGCACTGGGCCCACAAGTCATCGACCGAAGCCTGCGCCGCGGCCATATCGGTCGTGGGATTGCAGCTGCCGCTGGTCGCGATGAAGCCGTCGGTCGCGTCCGCGCCCGTGTACAAGGCCGCGCGGGAATGCGTCCCGCCGCCCTCGACGCAGACCGCCGGGCCCTTGTCCGCTAGATAGGCTGGCGGCGAGACGCGGCTCATTTCATCGTCTCCAGGAAGTCGATGCCGACATTCGCATGGCTGAACATCGAGTTCTCCAGCACCCGCTGGTGCAAGGCGATGTTGGTCTTGATGCCCGTGAACACGCACTCGCCCAGCGCGCGCTGCATGCGCCGGATCGCCTGCGAACGGTCCGGACCGTAGGTGATCACCTTGCCGACCAGCGAATCATACTGATGCGGAACCTCGCAGTTGCTGTAGGCATGCGAGTCGATGCGCACGCCCGGACCGCCGGCGGGATGATAGGCCTCGATGGTGCCCGGCGACGGCAAAAAGGAAACCGGGTCCTCGGCGTTGATGCGGCACTCGATCGCATGGCCGTTGAACTCAATGTCCTTCTGCTTGAGCTTCATCTTCTCACCCGCCGCGATGCGCAGCTGCTGCTCAACGATGTCGATGCCGGTGACGATCTCGGTGACCGGATGCTCGACCTGGATGCGGGTGTTCATCTCGATGAAATAGAAATTGCTCCCGTCGTACAGGAACTCCAGCGTGCCTGCGCTGAGATAGCCCACCTTGCGGCAGGCCTCGACCGACTGCTCGCCGAGCCGCGCCAGCTTCTTGGCCGTGATGCCCGTCGCCGGGGCCTCTTCGATCAGCTTCTGATGGCGGCGCTGCACCGAGCAATCGCGCGTACCGAGATGGATGACGCTGTCGTGCGCGTCCGCCAGGATCTGCACCTCGATGTGGCGCGCGTCCGACAGCAGCTTCTCGGCGTATAAAGTGCCGTCGCCGAAAGCGCGCTCGCACTCCTGCGCGAGCAGGCCGATCGAATTGCGCAGCATCGATTCGGTGTGAATCACCCGCATGCCGCGGCCGCCGCCGCCGGCCGCCGCCTTCACCATCAGCGGATAGCCCAGCTTCTTGGCCTGCTTGGCATGCTCCTCGAAACTGGCCTCCTGGTCGATGTCGAAGCCCGGGACCATCGTCAGGCCCACTTCCTTGGCCTTGGCCTTGGCCGCGACCTTGTCCCCCATCGTGCGGATGGTGTCCGGCCGCGGGCCGATGAAGACGAAGCCGCTGGCCTCGACTTTCTCCGCGAAGTCAGCGTTCTCGGACAGGAAGCCATAGCCCGGATGGATGGCCTCGGCCTCGGAGACCTCGGCGGCCGCGATCACCGCCACCGGATTGAGATAGCTCAGGGTCGCGTCCGCCGGGCCAATGCAGATGGCCTCGTCCGCCAGCTTGACGTACTTCGAATTGCGGTCGGCCTCGGAATAGACGCAGACCGTCTCGATGCCCAGCTCCTTGCAGGTGCGCTGGATCCGCAGCGCTATCTCGCCGCGGTTCGCAATGAGGATCTTCTTGAACAAAATGCTCTATCCAGCTTCAGCTGGGATCCGGCCGAAAGGTCATCAGCACGTCGCCGTAGCCCACCGGCTGCTCGTTCTGGATCTTGATGCTCTCCACCTTGCCCGATACCGGCGCCTTCAAGGTGTTGAACATCTTCATCGCCTCGATCAAGCAGACCGGATCGCCCTCGCTGACCTGCGTCCCTATCGTCACAAAGGGCGGATCGTCCGGGCTCTGCCGGCTGTAGAACGTACCCACCATCGGCGCTTTGAGTTCAACCAAGCCGTCGTCCTCGGGCTCAGCGGTCTCAGGTGCCGGGGCTGGAGCCGGAGCGGGGGAAGGAGCTGGAACCGGCATCGGCGCTGGCTGCTGCGGCCTGACGCTGGTCTCTACTCCGCCGGGTCCCTTCGATAGGCGAATCGTCTCCTTGTCCTCGGTGAGTTCGAGCTCCTGGATATTCGAATTCTCGAATAAATCCAGGATTGTTTTGAGCTTTCTCAGGTCCATATGTCCTCTAATATCTGCTAAAACGTCTTATTCCCGCTATTTTACCTTATTTCTAATAAAAACAAGATGAGGGGAGATAAACGAAAATAACGTCAGTTATGCTGGCGTCGCCTGGCACGACAGGCTGGAATGCTCGCTGATGAAGGCCAGGATCTCTTCCTCATTGGCAAAGGGCCCGATCTTGGCGCCCGCCACCATGCCAGCATCGTCCAGCATCAAAGTATAGGGCATGGCCCCGCTCGGATTGCCCAGCTTCTCCGCCAGGGTCACGCCTTCCAGCCCCAATACGTAAGACGGGAACTCCAAACTCAGCTCAGCTCCCAGCTCCTGGGCCGCGGCCAGGTCGTCCAGGGCCAGGCCGACGACGCTGCCCGGCCCGCACTGGGCCGCTACCTGCTCCAGCAGCGGGAGCTCGCGCACGCACGGCGGACACCATGCAGCCCAGAAATTGACCAGCTGCGCGCCCTCGAGGCGCAGCGGCGCTGGCGATCCGTCCGTCAGGGCCAGCGGCTCGAGCTCGGCGCGCTCGACCACCGCGTTGAAGTCGATGATGGACGCCGGCCGGGCCGGTGAGCCCGCAATGTGATAAGCCAGGCCCATCAAGAAAGATATCAGCGCCAGCGCCAGCAGCGCCAGTACCATGAAGGAGCGCCGAGTCACAGGAGAATGAGTGGGATGATCCGCCGCAAGCCGCCAGGGAGTGAAGCCAGCCCCTAGGCAATCAGCGGAATCATCAACAGCGCTACGATGTTGATGATCTTGATCAGCGGATTGACCGCTGGTCCAGCCGTGTCCTTGTACGGATCGCCGACGGTGTCGCCGGTGATCGCCGCTTGGTGCGCGATGGAGTTCTTGCCGCCATGCGCGCCGTCCTCAATCAGTTTCTTGGCGTTGTCCCAGGCGCCGCCGCCTGCAGTCATCGAAACCGCTACGAAGATGCCCGTGATGATCGAGCCAATCAGCAAGCCGCCCAGCGCTTCCTTGCCCAGGATGATGCCCACCAGCAGCGGACCCGCGATGGGCAGCAAGGCCGGCACCACCATCTGCCGGATCGAGACCTTGGTCAGCAGCTGGACCGTGCGGGAATAGTCCGGCTTGGCCTCGCCCTCCATGATGCCCTTGATCTCGTCGAACTGCCGCTTGACCTCCTGGACCACCTCGCCCGCGGCCTTGCCGACCGCGTCCATCGCCATCGCCCCGAACAAATAGGGAATCAAACCGCCGATGAACAGCCCGATCAGCACATAAGGATTGGAGAGATCGAAGGTCGCTGCCGCGTCCGATGCTTCCAGCGTGCTGGTGTAATCCGCAAACAGCACCAGCGCCGCCAAACCGGCCGAGCCGATGGCGTAGCCCTTGGTGACCGCCTTGGTGGTGTTGCCCACCGCGTCGAGAGGGTCGGTGACGTTCGCGCGCACCTTCTCGTCCATGCCGCTCATCTCCGCAATGCCGCCGGCGTTGTCCGTGATCGGGCCAAAGGCGTCGAGCGCGACCACCAGGCCCGCCATCGACAGCATCGAAGTCGCCGCGATCGCCACGCCGTAAATGCCCGCGAAGGTGTAGGCCAGCCAGATCGACAGGCAGACCGACAGGACCGGCAGCGCGCAGGCGTACATCGAGACCGACAAGCCCTGGATGATGTTGGTCGCATGGCCCGTGCGCGAAGCGTCCGCGATGCGCTGGACCGGGGCAAAGGCCGTGTCCGTGTAGTAATGCGTGATCACCACCATCGCGCCGGTCGCAAGCAAACCGACTGCGGCTGAGCTGAACATCGGCGCAATCGACAGCGGCGACGGGCCGAACACCAGCGCCAGGACCGCGAACAGCGCCAGCGCCAGCAAGGCCGTCATGATCATCGCGCGATAGAGGATGTTCATCACCGGACTGCCCGTGTTGATGCGGTTGAGCGTCAGGTCGATGGTGTCGATCAAGGGCAGGAAGATGATCATCCACGCCGGGTTGTCGCCGAGCTTCGGCTCGCGCTTGCGCACGAAAAAGCAGCCGAAGACCGAGGCGATGATCGAGGCCGCGCCCAGCGCCATCGGGAACAAGACCGCCGCGCCCGCTCCCGGGCCTGTGTGCAGCAGCGCGCCCGCGAACATCGTCGCGATCATCGTTACCGCATAGGTCTCGAACAGGTCGGCCGCCATGCCCGCGCAGTCGCCGACGTTGTCCCCAACGTTGTCCGCGATCACCGCCGGATTGCGGGGATCGTCCTCCGGAATGCCCAGGTCCAACTTGCCCGACAGGTCGGCGCCGACGTCGGCGCCCTTGGTGAAGATGCCGCCGCCCAGGCGCGCGAAGATCGAAATCAATGAGCCGCCGAAGCCCAGGCCGATGAGCGGATGGACGACGACGTACCAGAAATTTTCTTTCAGCTCCTCAGACGTAAACAGCTGCTCGCTGAAGTAATACAAAATCGCCAGATAACCCGCCACGCCGAGCAGGCCCAGGCCGACCACCAGCATGCCGGTGATCGCGCCGCCGCGAAAGGAAATCGTCAGGGCCTCGTCCAGGCCGGTGGCAGCGGCGGCGGCCGTGCGTACGTTCGCGCGGACCGAGATGTTCATGCCGATGTAGCCCGCCGCGGCCGAGCAGATCGCGCCGATCGCAAAGCCCACGGCTACTTTCACGTCCCAGATGCCCAGCAAGATCGTGATCACGATGCCGACCAGCGCCACCCACTTGTACTGCTCGTTGAGGAAAGCCTGCGCGCCGACCTTGATGCTCGCCGCGATCTCCCGCATGCGGTCGTTGCCGTCCGGCTGCCGCATAATCCAGCCGTAGCTGTAAACGCCATAGCCTATCGCCAGCAGGGCGCAGGCGATGATGCCCAGGAATGAGACCGAAATCAGGAATTGTTGCAGCATTGCTGACGTCCTTGATCAAGCAGGAGAAAGCGGTATTCTACTAAGATTGGCGGCGGCTCAAGCCGCAGCGGGCTCAGGCCGCCGGCTGGGGCAGGCTGGAAAAACCCCGCAGCTGCAGCGCGAAATTGCGCAGCGAATCAATGCCGCTGCCCTCCGCCTTGCGACACCACTCGCGCAGGCGCTCGATCAATTGGTCCAAGCTCGCTTCGCGGTCCTCCCAAATCGAGACCAGCTCCTTGTTCATCTCGCCGATCTTGCGCATCACCGCTGAATGCTCGACCAATTCCCGCAGCGATTCGCGCTCGCCCGGCGTCAGGCGGTTGGTACGGAACGACAGCCACTTGCGGTACACGCCGGTCGCCAGGGCCCGCGCGCCCTTCTTCGTGGCCGCGAACTTCCGGCCCTCCTGGACGCAGGTGCGCTTGACCGTCTCGCCGAACTCAGCCAGGACCTCGAAGCGGTTGGATAGGATCGACTGCAGCGTGTCCAGGTCGCAGGCCGGCTTGGCGCTGCGATGCAGCCGCGGCGCGATGCGCTTGACCCTCGCCAGGCCCACGGCCTCCATCATGCGGATGTAACCCCAGCCCAGGTCGAACTCATACCACTTCGATGACAGCTTCGATGAGGTCGGATACGCATGATGGTTGTTGTGCAGCTCCTCGCCGCCGATGAACAGCGCCAGCGGGACGATGTTGCGGCTCTCGTCGCTGGTCTGGAAATTGCGATAGCCCAGGTAGTGCCCGACGCCGTTGATCACGCCGGCGGCCCAAAAAGGAATCCAGATCATCTGCACCAGCCAGATGATCGGCCCGGCGAAATAGCCGAACAGGATGAAATCAGCCAGCAGCATCACGTAGATGCCGTAGTTCTGGAAGCGGACGTAGAACTTCTCCATGGCGTCGTCCGGCGTACCAAAGCCGTACTTCTCCATCGTCGAGTCGTTGCGGGTCTCCTCGTGATACAGCCCCGCGCCGAGGAACAGCACCTTCCAGATGCCCGCGACCTGCGGGCTGTGCGGATCGTCCTCGGTCTCGACCTTGGCGTGGTGCTTGCGATGGACCGCGGTCCACTCCTTGGTGTTCATGCCCGTCGTCAGCCACAGCCACATGCGGAAGAAATGGCTGACCGGCGGGGATAAATCGACCGAGCGGTGCGCCTGGTTGCGATGCAGGAAAATCGTGACCGCGGCGATGGTGATGTGGGTCAGACCCAGCGTCCACAGCACGTAGCCCCACCACGGCAAATCGCCAGCAATTCCCACAGCTCCAATCATAGTCCAACTCCATAGCCGCTGTCTGCAGCGGCTCAGCCTTGCATTTTATCCCAGTTTAGTAAAATTCCCCCGCTAGCGAAGGAAAGCAGCCATGACTGAAGCATCATCCGCCTACCGTACCTATGTCTGCCAGGTCTGCGGCTGGACCTATGACGAGGCCAAGGGCGATCCCGAAGAAGGCTTCGCGCCCGGGACCCGCTGGGACGACATCCCGCCGAACTGGGTCTGCCCCGAATGCGGGGCCCGCAAGGAAGACTTCGAGATGACCGAGGTCTGATCGGCCTCAGTTCGCCGACTTGACCGGCGCCGGACCGGGCTCGATGAACTCAAAGGTCTGAACCACCTGCTTGACGCCCGAGATGTTGCGGGCCGCTTCGATCGCCAGGGCCGCGTTCTCTTTGGTGACTAGACCCAGCAGATAGACCACTTCGTCCTCGGTCAAGACCTTGACGTCGAGCGAGGAAAAGCCCGGAGTCTGGATCTGCAGCAGCGCGGACTTGACCTTGGTAGTAATCCAAGCATCCTTGCTCTGCTGGACCAGCGAGAGCTTGGGCGCTATCTTGACCTGGTTGACGACGCGGCGGACGTTCTCCTGATTCTTGACGATGTCGCCAATCTGGGCGCGGGTCTCCTCGTTCGGCGCCTGGCCGACCACCAGCGCGATGCGGTTCATGCTCACGACCGAGAAGCGGGCCCATTCGCCGACCTCATTGCGCAGGTCGACCAGCGAGGCGATCTCGATGCGCTCGTCCTCGATGAAGGAGCCGGCGGTGCGGTTGTCCGCGGCGATGACGCCGCCGGTCGTCGCCACGCCGAAGCCAACGGGGGCGCAGGCCGGCAACAAAGCGGCCGCAGCCAGGATAGTAAGGGTCAATGATGCTTTATTCATGCTGCAAATTATAATTCGCAAGCCGTCGCCGGCGGCTCGCAGCCCTCGGCCGCCGAGACGAAACCCGAGCCCTCAGCCAGGTTTTCCAACGGCGTCAGCAGCCCGTCCTCGATCTCCAGCGGCAGCCCGCTGCGCACGAAGCGCCCCGTCTGCAATTGGAGCGTACCGCTCATGCCGGTGAAGCGCCACACGCCGAGCGCGCCCCAGTCCGGATAGCTGCGCACGATGCTGTAGGCGTCCGCGCCGGCCGCGACATAACGCTGCAGGCCGGCGTCCAGCGCGCGGGCGTAGTCCTGCGCCGGCAGCTCCTGCTCCGGCTGGCGCACGTCGAGCACATAGGGCATCTCGAAATAACGCACGCCGGACAGCCCCAGCAGCGAGCGCCCGCTGGCATCGAGGCCGCCGGCGAAGTTCGCGAGCATGTAAACCGGCAGGGCCGAGGGCACGTGCGCGCGCGCCTGCGAGGCGAACTCGCTGTCGCCCGCGACGAAGACCGCCGGCGGATAGACCTCTTCCTCCTCCTCCGTCACCGGCGCGGGCTGCTCTTCGTCCTCCTCCTCCTCGGGCAGCTCGATCTGGGCGCGCAGCTCCTTGTGCAGCGCGAGCCAGGCCTCGGCGTTCTCGACCCGGCGCAGCCGCAGGGAGTGGTCGGGGACCTGCTGCCACTGCTGCCCGAACATGTCCGCCAGGCGCTTGCCGATGGCCTCGGGCTGGACCAGCACGAACACATCGCGCTTGGGATACTGGGAGACCGCCAGGCCGGTGAACTGCCCGATCTCGGCGTCGGCCCCGAGCGCGTAGCTGTACAGCGGGCGCGCGCCCAGCTGCCCGGCGAAGGTGCGCTCCGGCGGCTCCTGCAGCAGGATGGTCGGGACCACTTCCTCGTCCGGCAGCTCCGCGACCAGCTTGACCGAGCTGCGCAGCAGCGGCCCGACGATGAAGCGCGCGCCGTCGGCGACCGCCTGCTCATAAGCCTCCAGGGCGCTCGCGGGCGTACCCGCGGTGCGATAGGTCTCGAGCGTGAAGATGTCGCCGTAGCTCTCGGCCGACTGCGCGAAGCCCTCGAGAAAGGCGTTGGCGACCTCGCCCAGATAGCCCTCCGCGTCCAGCGGCAGGATCAGCGCGATGTCCGAAGCGTCGAGCGAGGGCCGTACCGGCGCGCCGCCGGGCCGGTTGAACAGCTGGCCGGGGGTGTCATCGACCTCGCCGAGCAGCTTGTCGCGGTCGTAGGGCAGGCCCTGGAGCATCTTCTCCGTCTCGCTCTGCGCATGGGCCGGATTGCCTAGAATCGCCAGAAACAGGCCCAGGCACAGGTGGATAAGGCGCATCAAGGAACGCAGGCGGACGGCAAGAGAGTATTGTATGTCATAGCGACGCCGCTCGGCAACCTGGGCGACGGCAGCGAGCGCATGCGCGCGACCCTGGCAAGCTGCGACCTGCTCGCCGCCGAGGACACCCGGGTGGCCGCCAAGCTGCTGCGGCTGTATGACATCAAGGGCCCGCGCCTGCTCTCCGTCCGGCAGCACAATGAGCGGCGCCAGGCGCTCGCGCTCGCGAAGAAACCGGGCGCGGCCCGCATCGGCTACGTCAGCGATGCCGGCACGCCGGGCCTGTCCGATCCGGGCGCGGTGCTGGTCGCGGCCCTGCGGGAGGCGGGCTTTCGCATCGTCCCGGTCCCGGGCTGCAGCGCCATCGCCGCGGCCCTGAGCGTCGCTGGCTTTGGCGCCGACCAGTTCTTCTTCGCCGGCTTTCTCCCGCGGCAGGCAGCGCAAGCGCGGCGGAAACTGCGCGAGGCCGCCAGCTTGACGGTGCCGCTGGTCGCGTTCGAAGCGCCCGGCCGCCTGCGCTCCACGCTCGCAAACATCGTCGCAGCCCTCGGCCCGACAGTATCGGTGTGCATGTGCTCCGAGCTCACCAAGATGCATGAGGACATCGCCGTGTTGCCCGCCGCCGAGCAGCTCGCGCGCTTGGAAAACGCAGCCGCCGCGCCCAAGGGCGAGCACACTTTGGTCATCGACTGCGCCAAGCTTGCGACCGCCGGCTTTGAGGCCGCGCGCGCGGCGGAGATCCTCGCGCAGGAGCTGCCGCCGCGGCAGGCTGCGAGCCTGGCCGCGCGCCTCACCGGGGCGGACGCGCGCACGCTGTACCGCCAGCTCGCTCGCGATGCCTGAGCTTGAGCTTGCCAAGCAGCTGGCGGCCGACGCGGACCAATGCGTCAAGTGCGGGCTGTGCGTACCGCGCTGCCCGACATGGATCGCGAGCGGCAACGAGGCCAACTCCCCGCGCGGGCGCATCATGCTGATGGAGGCCTTCGCGCGCGACGGCAGCCTGCCCGCCGGGGGCGAGCGCTATCTCGATGCCTGTCTCAATTGCGGCCTGTGCGAGGAGATCTGCCCGAGCAACGTGCCCTACGGCCGCATGATCAAGCGCACCATGGCGGCGGTACGCCCGCAACAGACGCTGCTGGGCCGGCTGCTGCTGGGCTTGGCCAGCAAGTCCTGGCGCGCCGTCGCATTGCGCATGCTGCGCGCCGCCGCTCGCATTGGCGCTCCTCTGGCCCGATTGCTCCCACCCGCATGGCGCATGGCCTTGGCCTGGACGCGCGTCCCGTCGACGCCGGTACCACAGCTGCAGCGCGCGCCTGCAACCCACGGGCAAGTACGGCTGCTCGGCGGCTGCTTCGCCTCCAGCTTGGATAGCGAGACACTGGCTGCGACCCGATCCTTGCTGGGCGCATGCGGCTGGAATGTGTCCGGCGTCGAGGAACAATGCTGCGGCGCGATCTACAGCCAGGCGGGACAAGCCGAGCAAGCGGAAGAATGCGCGCAGCGCCACCAACAACTGGCCGCTGACGGCGCGACGCTGCTGACGACCTCGCCGGCATGCGCGCTGGAACTGCAAGAGCACCAACACTACGGCGACCGGATGCTCGAAGCCGGCGCCTTCCTGCTCAAGCATGCGAACCAACTGCCGCCGCTGCATCCTCTCGCATCCGCATCTGCCGTCTTCATCCATCTGCCCTGCACCCAGCAGCGTTTGCCCGATCGGGGCGCATGGGTCAAGCTGCTGCTAGCGAAAATCCCCCAGGCCAAGCTGCGCATGCTCCCCGGCAACGAAGCATGCTGCGGCGCCGGCGGCCTGCGCGGGCTCGGGCATCCAGCGACCACAGCCAAGCTCGGCGAACGGCTCGCGGCCCAAGCGCGAAACGAGCTGCAGCCCGAGGATGTGATCGTCTCCAGCAACTACGCGTGCCGCTGCCAGCTGCACGCGAGCCTGCAAGCCGCAGGGCTTGCTAATAGAATCATCGATCCCTGCAGCCTGCTGGCGCAGGCCGCCGCAGCCTGAGGCGCGCACCGGCCGCCGTCCAGGCGCCGCCGCCGCCCCACCGTCGCATGCTCGAGATCATCAACGAATCGCCTTTGCTGTTCGCGCTGGTTGCGCTGGCGGCTTTCTGCGGCGCGTCGTTCCAGAGCATGTTCGGCATCGGCCTCGGGCTGATCATGAGCCCTTTCCTGCTGGCCTTCGAGCCGCGGCTCATGCCGGTGGTCCCGATCTGCCTGGGCGCGCTGGCCTCGCTCCCCCATGCGTTCTCGAACCTGCGCGATCTCAACGTCCAGCACTGCGCCTGGGCGTCGGTCGGACGCATCGCCGGCGTCGCCGGCGGAACCTGGCTGTTCGTGACCTACTTCAGCGACACCGGCGGCCGGGCCTTCGCGCTGCTGTTTGCCGGGACCATGCTGGTCGCGCTGCTGTTCTCATCTTTCGGGCGCTGGGCCAAGTTCTTCACGCCCAGCGTACCCCGGCTGACCGCGGCGAGCGCGATCGCCGGCGTCATGGGCACGATGACCTCGATCGGCGGGCCGCCGGTCGCGCTGATCTACCGGCTCGAGCCCCCGGCCACCGGCCGGCTGCATCTGAACTTCCTGCTCGGTACCGGCGCGTTGATGTCGCTGGGCGCGCTCAGCTTCGCCGGCGCCATCACCCGGCTGCAGCTCGAGGCCGCGCTCGCATGCGTCCCGGCCGCTTTGCTTGGACTGCTGTTCGCGCGCTGGTACGCCGATCGCGTCAGCAAGTACTTCCGCCAGGCGGTGCTGATGGTGATTCTGGTGTCGACATGCGCGCTCGTCATCCGCAACATCTGAAGGCCATGCTGAAGCTGCGCGACGTGAGCTTGGAACGCGGCGAGCGGAAGCTGTTCGCAGGCCTCGCAACTGAGATCGATCCCGGGCGCCTGCACCTTGCGACCGGCGGCAACGGCACGGGCAAGACCAGCCTGCTCAAGCTGATGGCCGGGCTGCTCGAGCCCGACGCCGGCCAGGTCCTGTGGGAAGATGAAGACCTCGCTGCCAGCGACGGTTCATGGCGCCGGGATGTGCTGCTGCTCAGCCACAAGGGCGGCTTCAAGCTCGACCTGACGCCGGTGGAAAACCTGCAGCTGGCCCAGGCATTGGCCGGCGGCGAGCCCTGGCTCGCGGCGGACGCGGCATGCGAGCGGCTGGGCCTGGCCGATCACAACGACCGGCCCTGCCGGGACCTGTCCGCCGGACAGCGGCGGCGGCTCGGCCTGGCGCGTTTGCTGCTCAATCGCGCGCGGCTGTGGCTGCTGGACGAGCCCTTCGCCAACCTCGACGCGGCCGGCCGCAGCCTGCTGCTGGAGCTGCTGGACGCGCACCTCGGCGGCGGCGGCGGCGCAGTCGTAACCAGCCACGTCGATATCGACTGGCCGGGCCCGGCGGCGGCGCGGATTGAATTGGAGCCCGCGCCATGATGCTGGAGGGCTGCGGATCGCTGCTGCGCCACGAGCTGCGGCTGGGCTGGCGCCGGCCCCATGAAGTCATCACGCCGGCCGGCTTCGCCCTGGTGGTGGTGACCATGTTCTCATTCGCGCGCGGATCCGGCAGCGACGGCCTCGCCGAACTCGGACCCGGCGTGGTGTGGACCGCAGCGTTGCTGTCGATGGTGATCGCAGTCGAGAACATGTACAGCGCCGACCATGAAGACGGGACGCTCGAGCTGCTGCTGCTGAGCCCGGCGGCGCTCCCCCTGCTGGTCCTGGCGAAGACTACGGCGCGCTGGCTGTGGGGCGCCGGCCCGCTGCTGCTGGCCGCGCCGGTGCTGGGCTGGATGCTGGGCTTGCCGACCGCATCCCTGCCCTTGCTGCTCGTCTCATTGCTGCTGGGCACTCCGACGCTGTACCTGCTGGGCGCCTTCGGCGCTTCCCTGCTGGTGGGCCAGCGCCAGGGCGCGGCGCTGGTCGCGCTGCTGGTGCTCCCGCTCGGGATTCCCGTACTGATCTTCGCTTCGAGCATGCTCGAGCTGCAGGCAGCCGGCATGGATATCGTCGCGCCCGCTTATTACCTGGGCGCATTGCTGGTCCTGGCGCTGACCTTCCTGCCGCTGGCGACGGCAACCGCCTTGGCGAGCAACGCCGCCGACTGAGAAACTGATGTTCGGACCGTTGGACCAGCTGGGCTCGCCCCCGACCTTCTATCGCTTCGCCGAGGCGGCGCTGCCGTGGCTGGGCGGGGTCGCCGGCGTGCTCATCGCCGCCGGCCTGATCCTCGGCCTGGGCGTGGCGCCGCCTGACTACCAGCAGGGCGAGGTCTATCGCATCATCTACATCCATGTGCCCGCGGCGTGGCTGTCGCTGCTGCTGTACAGCGCCATGGCGGTCGCAGCGCTGCTGGGCCTGGTGTGGCGATTGCGCATGACGCATGTCTTCGCGCTGGCGGCCGCGCCGGTGGGCGCATGCTTCACCCTGATCACCTTGGTGACCGGATCGATCTGGGGCAAGCCGACCTGGGGAACATGGTGGAGCTGGGACGCGCGCCTGACCTCCGAGCTGATCCTGCTGTTCATGTATCTCGGCTTCATCGCGCTGCAAGAAGCCATGGCGAACGACCGCCTGGCCTGGCGCAGCGGCGCGGTCCTGCTGCTGGTGGGCTGGGTCAACATCCCCATCATCCACTATTCGGTCGAATGGTGGCACACACTGCATCAGCCGGCCTCGATCCTGCGGCTGGGCGCGCCCGCGCTGCACAGCTCGATGTTGATCCCGCTGCTGACGATGGCGATTGGCTTGAAAATCCTGGCCGCGCTGCTGGTCTTGCAGCGCATGCAGGCCGAGCTGCTGCGCCGCCACGCTGGCAGCAATTGGCTCAAGGAAGTACTGCAGGCATGATGAGCGGCTTGCTCACCTGGTTCGCGCTGGCTGGATACGGCGGCTATGTCTGGAGCGCCTACGGCCTGAGCGCCCTGCTGCTAATCGCGCTCGGCTTCAACGGCAGCCGGCGCAAGAGGCGCGCGCGCCGCGCTGCGGAGCAGCGCGTGTGATGCGCGCGCGCCGGCGGCGGCTGCTGGCGGTGCTCGCCCTCCTGGCGGGCACCGCCGCAGCCGCCGGTTTGCTGCTGCAGGCCTTTCGCAGCAACCTGACGTTCTTCTACACGCCGGCGCAGGTCGAGGCGGGCGAGGCCCCGCCGGACCGCCTCATCCGCATCGGCGGGCTGGTCGCGGAGAACTCGGTCAAGCAGCAGGGCCTGCTCACCAGCTTCGCGATCACGGACACCGCCGCGACGCTGCCGGTCGAGTACGAAGGCGTACTGCCCGACTTGTTCCGCGAGGGCCAGGGCGTGGTCGCGCGCGGGCGCATGGCCGCCGGCGTCTTCCGCGCCAGTGAAGTACTCGCCAAGCACGATGAGAACTACATGCCCCCTGAGGCCGCCGCCGCGCTCGAAGCGGGCCGGACGCTGCAGCTCCCTTAATTAATAGAGATGCTCGCCGAGCTCGGCCAGCTATGCATGATCATCGCGTTGGGCCTGGCGCTGGTCCAGGGCCTGGCCGCCGGCGCCGGGCGTGACCGGGCCGCAGGCATGCTCGCGCTGGCACGGCCGGCGGCTGGCGCGCAATTGCTGTTCGCGCTGATCGCATTCGTCTTGCTCGCGCATGCTTTCATCACCCATGATTATTCGCTGCGCTATGTCGCGACGAACTCCAACCTCCTGCTGCCTCTGTTCTATCGCATCGCCGCGGTCTGGGGCGGGCACGAAGGCTCGCTGCTGCTGTGGGCCCTGCTGGGCGCGGCCTGGGGCGCGGCGCTGGCGTGGCGCAGCGGCGGCCTGCCGCCCGCCTTGCTCGCGCGGGCGCTGGGCGTGCTGGGCCTGGTCAACGCCGGCTTTCTTTTATTCATGATCCTGACTTCGAATCCGTTCGCGCGCCTGGCGGTGCCCGCCGCCGACGGCAGCGATCTCAATCCGCTGCTGCAGGATCCGGGACTGGTGTTCCATCCGCCGCTGCTGTATGCGGGCTATGTAGGCTTTGCGGTCGCCTTCGCCTGCAGCGTCGCGGCCCTCATCGAGGGCCGTACCGACCACGCCTGGCTGCGCGCGCTGCGGCCGTGGGCCGCGTCCGCATGGGTGTTCCTGACTCTCGGCATCACCCTCGGCAGCTGGTGGGCGTACAACGAATTGGGCTGGGGCGGCTGGTGGTTCTGGGATCCAGTCGAGAACGCGTCCTTCATGCCCTGGCTGGCGGGCACCGCCTTGCTGCACTGTTTGGCGGTCGCGGCGCGGCGCGGACTGTTTCTCAGCTGGTGCGTGCTGCTGTCGATCCTGGCCTTCGCATTGAGCCTGCTCGGTACCTTCCTGGTGCGCTCCGGCGTGCTGTCTTCAGTGCACGCCTTCGCCTCCGATCCGGGCCGGGGACTGTTCATCCTGCTCTTGCTCGCGCTGGCGACGGGATCGGCCCTGGCGCTATACGCCTGGCGCGCGCCTTCTTTGCTCGCCGCCGGCAAGAACTTCGCCGCGAACTCCCGCGAGACCTATCTGCTGCTCAACAGCGTGCTGCTGACGGCCGCGGTGTTCGCGGTGCTGCTCGGTACGCTCTATCCCCTGGCGCTGGAAGTGTTCACGGCCGAGCGCATCTCGGTCGGACCGCCCTATTTCGAATTGAGCATGCTGGTACTGGTACTGCCCGCGACCTTGGCGGCGGGCCTGGCGCTGCTCACCGGCTGGGGGCGCGACAACGCCCCGCGCGTCCTGCGCGCTGCATGGGTCCCGCTGCTCGGCAGCGTCGTCATTGGCGCCGTCTTGCCCACGGTACTGTTCGGGCGCTGGGACCTCGGCGCGGCGGCGGGCACCGCCCTGGCCGCATGGCTGCTGGTTACCGCAGCGGGAAGCTGGCTGCGGCAGCGGCGCAGCGGCGGGCGGATCAGCGCGCAGGCCGGCATGGCGCTAGCGCATCTGGGGGTCGCGGTTTTCATCATCGGGCTCAGCTACATCGAGGCCTATGGCGTGAGCCGCGACGTGAGCTTGCAGCCGGGTGAAATAGTGACGGTCGCGGAGCACGACTTCGTCCTGCGTGAGGTTACCGCCAACGCCGGGCCCAACTATCAGGCCCTGCGCGCCTACATCGACATCCAAGCGCCTAACGGGAGAAGTTTCGAGCTGCGGCCCGAGAAGCGCTTTTATTATTCGCAGGAGAGTCCGCTGACCGAAGCGGCGATCGACATCACGCCCTTCCGCGACCTGTACATCTCGCTGGGCGCGGAGATTGAGGACGGCGGCTGGAGCGCGCGCATCCAGCTCAAGCCCTTCGTGCGCTGGCTGTGGACCGGCGCAGTGCTGATGGCGCTGGGCGGCGCCCTGGCGGCATGGGCCGCGGCGCGGCCGCGGCGCAAGACGCAGGCTGAGTCATGACGCCCGCCAACGCCATGCACATCCTGCTGCCGCCAGCGGTGTTCATCCTGCTGGTGTATGTACTGGCCGCCGGCATGCTCAAGGATGATGATGTTTCTTCATCAGCCTTGCTCGACCAGCCGCTGCCGGCATTCAGCGCGCCGCAATTGGATGATGCGACGCCGGGTACCCCAGGCCAGACGTATGCCGGGCGCTATTGGGTACTCAACATCTGGGCCTCGTGGTGCCTGCCGTGCCTGGCCGAGCTCCCCCAGCTGCATGCGCTGCGCGCGGCGGGCTTGCCCGTCGTCGGGCTAGCCTACAAGGATGAGGAAGAGGACGCGCGCGCCTGGCTCGCGCAGCACGGCAGTCCCTTCGCCATGTCACTGCAAGACCGCGATGGCCGGTTCGGCATCGAGCTGGGCGTGACCGGCGTGCCCGAGACCTTTCTCATCGATCCGGATGGCATGGTGGTGCTCAAGCACATCGGCCCGATGGTGCCGGCCGACGCCGAGCGGCTCTTGGAGAGCATGCGCGCAGACAGCGAAGACGATGCCTGATTGGCGCATGCTGCTGGCGGGCGTACTGCTGGCCCTGTCCGCGGCGCGCGGCGCGATCGAGCCGCAGGACTTCGACTCGCCGGAGCAGGCGCAGCGCTATCAGGCCCTGCTGGCTGAGGTACGCTGCATGGTCTGTCCCAACCAGAGCCTGGCTGCGTCCAGCGCCGGGCTCGCCGCCGACTTGAGAGAGGCGATCCGCCGCTTGATCAATGAAGGCGCCAGCGACGCAGACATCCGCGCCTTTCTCAGCGAGCGCTACGGCGACTACATCCTGTACCGTCCGCCGCTGCGGACCGCGACCCTCATGCTGTGGCTGGGCCCGCCGCTGCTGCTGCTGCTCGCCGGCGGCGCGGTGTTCGTTGTGCTGCGGCGCCGCGTAGCGCCCGCGGAAAACAATGACGGCTGAGGCGGCGGTGTTCGCGCTGCTCGGTACGGCGCTGGCTGTGCTGGCGTCGGTGCTGTGCCTGCGGCAACACCGCGACATCGATGCGTCGCGCGCGTTCAAGCTGGGCGTCGCTCTCTTCATCCCCTTGTGCGCCGGCGGCATGTACCTGGCGGTTGGATCGCCGGGCGCGCTGCGCCCCGCTCCCGAGCCCGCGATCGAACTCGGCACCGGCACGGCCGCGCCGCTCAGCGAGGTCTACGCGCGCCTGCGACGGCGCATCGCCGAGGATCCAACCGACATGCGCGCGCGCGCTTTGCTTTTTCGCAGCTATCTGATGGGCGGGCGCCCCTCCCTGGCGTTGCAGACGAGCAAGCAGCTGCAAGAGCTGGAGGGCCGTACCGCGCGCAACCTGGCCTTCGAGGCCCAGGCGCGGTACTGGATGGCGCAGGGCGAACCCAGCGCGCTGGTCGAAGCGCTGCTGCAGGAAGCCTTGGAACTGCAAAGCGACAATGAAGAAGCGCTCAACCTAGCAGGCCTGCTCGCAGCCCAGCGCGAGGAATACGCCGCCGCGCAGGATTATTTCGAACGGCTGCTGGCGCTCGATGGGCTCGCGCCGGACCGACGAGAAAGCTATCGCGCCGCGCTTGAGGAAGTGCGCGCGCTGCGCGCGAATCCGCAGGATCTGAATCTGGATTCGCCTTCAGGCAACTGAGGTAGGCCGTACAGGGCTCGAACCTGTGACCCACGGATTAAAAGTCCGGTGCTCTACCAACTGAGCTAACGGCCCTCTGCGCCGAGGGGTATTTTATTACCAAGCCGCGCGGCGGCGCGGCGCGGGCCTCAGCCCCCGAAGGAAGGCGGATCGCTCTTCTTGCCGGTGTACTGCGCGATGGTCCACACATAGCCGGAAGGATCGGCGAAGGCCGCCATGCGATCGCCCCAGAAGGCGTCGTTCGGCGGCCACTGCTCTGTGCCGCCCGCAGCGACCGCCTTCTTGAGCGTGGCGTCGACGTCCTCGACATACAGCCACAGCCGCACGCCCTGGGGCGCGCCGGAGGTTATGGGCGCCTGCAGCTTCTCGCGGTTGGTCGGGCCGTCCTCCGCGCCGAAGGAAAGCACCCGCTTGCCCTGGTAGTGCATGTCGACGTAGAAGCCCTTGCTGCTGAACGAGTCGTGCTCGACGAAGCCGAAGACCTCCTTGTAGAAGTCGATCGACTGCTGCAGGTCGGTCACCACCAGATGCAGCGAGAGGAAGTTGATGTCGTCGGGTTTCCAGTCCATGGCCAGTCTCCAGGATGCGTGGTCCTGCAATTATAGGAAAGTTGCGGTTTTGCGGTTGCCCATCTACTTCACGACACCCTGCTCCATTTCCTGCACATAGGTGAAGAAAGAAGGGATACCAACTTCCATATAGCTTTCATCTCCTTGCCAGATGAAACCCAGCCACTGCAAGCGATCGATGATTCTCTTTGCCTCTTCCGCTTCGAGGCCGCTGTTCTCCTGCAGCAAAGCGAGCCTGATGTCTTTTTTCTTCACCGGAGCGCCTTGTTGCCGGGTGATGACTTCGGCCACCTGCAGGGCATATTTTGTGAGATCTTCATCGTCCATCTCTTCATAGATGTCGCTGTAGAAAATCCTGCGCTTGCGGCTTATGCCCGCCTGGGCCTGCTCAACCAGCGTTACATCGACGCGCCACTTACCTTTTTTAGGCAAAGCCTCCCAGACCTCCGCTCCCACCAGCTGGACGAAAAAAGGATAGTTGTCGGTCATGCCCCACATCATCTCCAGGGCCGCCGGCTCGACTTCGATGCCGCGCTTGGCGAACGGTTCGCTGAGCGCTTCCTTGCTCTCCTCGGTCGCAAGCAAATTAATGTTGATTCTCTCTCTTCTTACCATGAAGGTCGCTTCGATCTTCATAAGATAGCTGCGCAAATCCGGAGTGCCCGCCAGCAGCATCACCAAGGGATACTGCTCGGTGATCAGCTGCTGTCCGATATGCAGCATGAATCCCATGATGTTTTCTGCGTAATGATGGGCCTCGTCCATCAGCACGGCCACGGGCCCTTGGCTCAGCCTGGCCCGCAGAAGCTGTTCATAGCCTTGAGAGGCCTCGCTTAGTTGCACGCCGCCGCCGAGGGGGCCAACGGAAAGATTGATGCCCTTCACCATTTTCAGCAAGGATGCATCATCCCCGGCCATCTTTTTGAGCAGACGGCCCAGCGCATCGCCTGCCGCCAAGTCCTTGGCATGCGTCAGCCGCACCGCATGGATATTCATCTCCTGGGCCCGTTTCTGCATCCAGCGCAGCAACAGCGTCTTGCCCACCCCGCGCGGGCCCGTCAGCGATATCGGCGTCATTGACGTCCCTTTCTCCAGACGGCCATTGTCTTTCCGAATCTCGCTCGGGGCGATGCCTTGCAGGGCCCTTTCCAGCAGCTTGAACTCTACCGTGCGGCCTACGACATGCTCCGGGAGGGTCCCGGCGCCGGGAGTGAACGGATTTTTGTTCTGCTTGGCGGTCGAGGCAGCCATACCTATATTTTAGGGGATTATAGAGGGATTATGTGTTTGATTTGAGAAAACTGCGTTAAGAATTATCTCTAGTCAAGTTGCCTACAACGCCATGAAGGGCTTGCCCAGGCTCGCCGGCGCCGCGGACAAGCCGTGGCGGCGCGCCGTCGTCCAGGTCAGTACCAGGATCGTCGCTAGATACGGCAGCATCGCCAGGTACTGCGGCTGCAAACTGAAGCCCGCCGCCTGCATGGAAAGCTCCAGGACGGTAAACCCCCCGAACAAACCAGCGCCCAGCGCGCACCACCACGGCCGCCAGGTCGCGAACACAACCAGCGCCAGGGCGATCCAGCCGCGGCCGGCGGTCATGTTCTCGGCCCACAGCGGCGTATAGGCCAGCGACAGGTACGCTCCGGCCAAGCCCGCGCAGGCGCCGCCGTACAGAATGCACGCCAGGCGCACCAGCAGCACGCGATAGCCCAGCGCATGGGCCGCGTCGTGGTCCTCGCCAATCGCGCGCACGATCAGACCCGTGCGCGTGCGGTATAAAAACCATGAGGTCGCGCCCGCCAGCGCCAGGGCGAAGTACACCAGCGGATCGTGCCCAAACAGCACCGCGCCCACCAGCGGCAGGTCTTCGAGGACCGGAATGCCGCTCGCGACCGGATTCAGGGACTTGCCCACCAGGCCGGCGCCGACAAAGGCGCTGAGCCCGACCCCGAACAACGTCAGAGCAAGGCCCGACGGCACCTGGCTCGCGCGCAGCGCCAGCGCCAACAAGGCGAAGACCGCCGCCAGGGCCGTTCCCGCCGCTGCTCCGGCCATAAAGCCCAGCAGCATGCTGTCGGTGTGCAAGGCGGTCGCGAAGGCTGCGACCGCGCCGACGATCATCATGCCCTCGACCCCGAGATTGAGCACGCCGGAACGCTCGCAGACCAATTCACCGAGCGCGGCCAGCAGCAACGGCGTCGCCGCCGTCAGGACGGTCGCGACCAGCGCGGCGAATTCCATGGACCTAAGCCAGCTCCGGCGGCAAGCGCCGCAAACGATAACGCACGCTGAAGTCACAACCCAGCAACGTGAACAACAGTACGCCCTGGAACACGCCGGTTACCGCATGCGGGATCTTGAGCATGATCTGCGCGAGCTCGCCGCCGAGATAGCTGAGCGCGATGATGAAGGATGCGATCACCACCCCCACCGGATGCAGCCGCCCGAGAAACGCCACGATGATCGCAGTGAAGCCGTAGCCGGGCGAGACCGAGGTGTTCAAGCGCCCGATCGGGCCGATGACCTCGATGATGCCCGCGAGGCCCGCGAGCGCCCCGCTCGCGAGCAGCACTCCCCAGGTCAGGCGCTTGGCGTCGAAGCCAGCGTAGCTGGCCGCGCGCGGCGCCAGGCCCAGCAGCCGCACGCCGAAGCCCAAGCGGTGACGCAAGTGCACCAGCAGCGCCACGCCCGCCAATACAAGCGCCAGGACAAAGCCCAGATGCAAACGCGTGTTGTCCAAGATCAACGGCAGGATAATGCCATCTTGCATCGGACGTGAATGCGGGAAGTTGTTGCCGTCCGGATCGCGCAGCGGACCGTGGACCAATGCGCTCAGCAGCAAGATGGCGACGTAGGTCAGCATCAAGCTCGAGAAGATCTCGTTGACCCCGAAGCGCGTCTTGAGCAAAGCAGGCCCGCACGCCCACAGCGCTCCGCCCAGCATCCCGAGCAGCAGCAAGGGAATGATCCAGCCCGGTCCCGCCTCAGGCGAGATGCTGACCGCCAGCGCCGATCCCAGCGCCGCGCCCACAACCAGCTGGCCCTCCGCGCCGATGTTCCACACGCCCGCGCGAAAACAGAACATGAGACCCAGGCCGCAAAGCAGCAGCGGGACCGCCTTGACACCCAGCTCGCCCAGGCCGTACCAACTCGCGACCGGCGCGACTAGATAAACATGCAGGGCCTCGAGAGGATGATAGCCCAGCGCCGCGAACAGCAGCACGCTGATCAGCAGCGTCAGCAGCAGTGCAGCCGCCGCAGCCAGCAGCTGCAGCTGCCAGGACGCCGCCGGGCGCGGCTCAAGCCGCCAGCGCATCTTCAGGCCCGGGCGCAGCGCCCATCTGCAAACCCAATGCGGCCGCGGTCAGTTCGGATGCCGGAGCGGGCGCGCCCAGCACTCCTCCCTCCAGCACCGCGATCTCATCCGCGACCAGCAGCAGCTCATCGAGATCCTGGGAGACTAGGAGCACCGCTGCGCCCTGCGCAGCCATGTCGAGCAAGGCTTGGTGAATCATCATCGCCGCGCCCACGTCCACGCCCCAGGTCGGCTGCATGACCACCAGCTGCCGCGGCGCGCGCAGCAGCTCGCGCCCGACGATGAACTTCTGCAGATTGCCGCCCGACAACGAGGCCGCCGGCGCCTGGACTCCTTCAGCGCGCACGTCGAAGCGCTCGATCGCCTGGGCCGCCAGCTCCTGCGCGCGGGCCTTGCGCAGCATGCCGCGCGCGACCACATCCGGCTCGTCCAAAGCCGTCAGGCAGGCGTTCTCCCACAATGGCAACTCGCTCACCGCGCCGTGGCCGTGACGCTCCTCGGGCACAAAGCGCAGGCCCAGCTTGCGCCGCGCCGCTTGTGACAGTTGACCCGCCGGCTGGCCGTCCAGCAACAAGCTGGCGTCCGCGACCGGAACCTCGCCCGCTAGGACCGCGCCTAGTTCAGCCTGGCCGTTGCCCGCGACCCCGGCGATGCCGATGATCTTGCCCGCCGATACCTTGAGCTTGATGTCTTTCAGTTCCTGCCCGTAGAGCCCATGCTTGGGCAAGCTCAGCCCGCGCAGCTCGAGCGAATGCTCCGCGACCGCCTGCCGCTCCGGACGCTGGGGCGCCGCCGGCCGGCGACCGATCATCATCTCACCCAGGCTCGCCGGCGTCTCGGCCGCAGGATCGCAGCGCGCGACCACCTCGCCCGCGCGCATCACCGTCGCCCGAGCGCACAGCTGCCGGATCTCCGCCAGGCGATGGCTGATATACAAAATGGCGCGGCCCTCGCCCGCCAAGCGCCGCAAGACAACAAACAGCCGCTCGGCCTCCTGCGGCGTGAGCACTGAAGTGGGCTCGTCGAGCAAAAGCAACTTGGGATCGCCGAGCAGGCAGCGCACGATCTCGACCCGTTGCCACTCGCCCACCGACAGGGTGTGCAGCGGCCGCCCCGGATCGAGCGCGAGGCCGTAACGCTCGACCGTCGCCTGGATCTTGGCGCGCAGCTCCTCGAGCTGCATGCCGGGCAGGCCGAGAGCGATGTTCTCGAGCACTGTCAGGGCCCGGAACAAGGAGAAATGCTGGAACACCGCTCCGATGCCCAGGGCGCGGGCCGCGGTCGGGGACGCAATCTCAACGGGCTCGCCGCGCCAGGCGATGGAGCCGGCGTCGGCCTGCAGCGTGCCGCAGGCGATCTTCGCCAAAGTGCTCTTGCCGGCGCCGTTCTCGCCCAGCAGGGCGTGGATCTCGCCGGTGGCGATCTCGAAATCGACCGCGCGATTGGCGCGGAGTTCGCCGAAAGTCTTGCTGATGCCCTTCAGGGCCAGCAAAGGGGATGCTGTTGCTTCGCTTATGGCCTGATTTTACGGCAGCCGCATGCGGCTAATAAAAAAAGCGTGGACGGGCACAAGCAAACCCGTCCACGCTGCAACGTTGGTCCGGCGGGGCGATGGAACGCTCCCAACCGGGTCGCTGGCTACTGCGGCAGCTGGCCGACTACGCCCTCGACATACCAGTCCATGCCCAGCAGCATGCCGTCCTCGGCCCGCTCGCCCGCTGGGATCTGGACCGCGCCCGACTGGTCCTTGACCGGACCTTGGAACGGATGGACCTGGCCGCTCTTGATCTGCGCGACCGTGTCCTCGGCCAGCTTGACGACGTCGGCTGGTACCGCTGCGCCGTAAGTGCCCATGCGGACCATGTTGTCCTTGAAGCCGCCCCAGATGTCCTGCTGCTGCCAGGTGCCGTTCTCAACCGCCTTGGCGCGCTCGAGATAGTAGTCGCCCCAGTTGTTGACGATGGCCGAGGCCTGCGCGTCCTTGCCGAACTCGTGCATGTCGGACGCTTGGCCGAAGGCCCAGATGCCCTCTTGCTGCGCGGTCTGCATCGGCGCCGCCGAGTCAGTGTGCTGCATGATGACGTCCACGCCCTGGGCGATCAGGCTCTTGGCCGCGGCGGCCTCCTTGCCGGGATCGAACCAGGAGTTGACCCAGACCACGTGAATCTCAGCGTCCGGGTTGACCGAGCGCGCGCCGAGGATCGCCGAGTTGATGCCGCGCACCACTTCGGGGATCGGGAAGGCGCCGATGTAGCCGAGCTTGTTCGACTTGGTCAGCTTGCCCGCCATCTTGCCGATCACGTAGCGGCCCTCGTAGAACCGGATGTTGTAGGTCGCGACGTTCGGATGCTCCCGCTTGTAGCCGGTGGCATGCTCGAAGTGGACGTTGGGGAAGTCCGCCGCGATCTTGTTGGTCGGGTCCATGTAGCCGAAGGAGGTGGTGAAGATCAGGTCGTGGCCGGTCGAGGCCAGTTGCCTGATGATCCGCTCGGCGTCCGCGCCCTCGGGCACGCTCTCGACGTAGGTCGAGTCGTACCCCGCCTTGTCCAGGACCTGCCGGGCGGCTTCGTGCTGGTAGGTCCAGCCGTGGTCCCCGACGGGGCCCACATAGACGAAGCCGACCTTGGGTTTGTCGGCGAGCGCGGCGTAAGGGTTGGCGCAAGCCAACGCCACGCTAAGGATGGCGGCTTTGTAGGTGTTGTTCATGTTTCCCCCTAGGGGTAGTGGTGAGATGGGCGCATTCTACTACATGTGGGTGAGGAGCTTCCGGACGGCCGCCACGGCGCCCGCATCCTCGCCCTCCGGCGCCAATTCCTCGCACAGCCGCGCCGCGATCATGATGGCTACGCTGGCCGGATCCTTGCCCGCCTGGGCCCCGATGGGACAGACAAAGCGCTCCAGATCCAGCCCCGGCCGGGCCCGCAGCGCCCGCCGGAAGCGGGCCGCCTTGCTGCCCGAGCCGATGACGCCGACGAACGGGATGTCCGCCCGGGCCAGCAGCCCGGTGGCGATGGCGAGGTCGGCGGCGTGCTGGTGGGTCATCACCAGGCAGATGCTGCCGGGCGCGAGGTCGGCGACCGCATCGGCGGGCTCATCCTCCTGGACCAGACGCAGGCGCTCAGAGGCCGGCAGGCGCTCGAGCCAGTCCGGGCGGGCATCGACGCAGGCGAGCCGGTGCGGCAGGCGCAGCAGGATCGGCAGCAGCTCCTGGGCGACGTGCCCGGCGCCGAAGACCACAATCTCGGGCTGAACGGCGGCGACCAGCTCATACTGCACGACCACCTTGCCGCCGCAGCACTGCCCGAGGCGGGCCCCGAGGCTCCAGGCGGCGAGCGGGTCGGGCTGGGCGGTGCCGGCGAGCCAGGCGCGGGCGGCGGCCAGGGTTTCCTGCTCGAGGCGCCCGCCGCCGACGGTGCCGTGCTGCTCCTCGGTCCCGACGAGCATCCGGCGGCCGGCCTCGACCGGGGCGGAACCACGGACGGCGAGTACGGTTACGATGACGAAGGAGCGCCCGTCGCGGCGCCAGCGGCCGGCGGCGTCAAGCCAATCGGCGCTCACTAGCGGCTAAGAATCGCCTCTGTATGTATACGAGGCCGCGCCACGCCGTCAGTACGGATGAACGGGATATCCGAGCTTGCAGGGGGCTGCGGCAGCCCTATGCCGGCTTGTCGTCCTTGTGGTTCAGGCACGGCCACACATCGGTGCGGATGCGGTAGGTCATGGCTGCCTTGGCCTCTTCTTCCGTGTCGCAGACTTCAACGCGAGCGGCAATGGTATCCGGATAGCGTTTCTTGTGGTCCAGGACCGCGGCATTATGATTGTCGCTGGCCCAGTGCTTCTCGATGCCATCTGCGGTGTAGCCGAAGTAGGAAGTGTTGTTCGGGAACTGAACCCGGTAGATTTCGTATTTCATTCGATAGCCCTCCTATAGATGCAGTATTCTACTTGAAAGCAAGAATCAAGGACGATCCGCCTTACTTCGACTGACTTTCGTCGATCCTTATATTGAAGCCGCATCTCTTAGTGGCGTCAAGCCAGTCGGCGCTCATTCCTTGAGACTGGCCTCAATTTCCTCGATTTTCAAGAAACGGTTCATTTCATCGGCGATCATTTGACGCCGTTCTTTCAGGAAATCAAGATAGTTTTCCATTTTCCACAAATTACGATCTGTAGGAATTAGGTGCTGCTTGAGCAGTTTGGAATCGATGTCAGGCAAATAAACCTCCGGCAATTTATCTTTCAACTTGGCATTTGTCTTTCGACTGAGGCAAGCCATGTTGGCAATATTATTAATATCCTTCCTGCTCCGACCCTTTAACTTAGATTTGGGGAAAATGTGATGGAATTCTAATTTATTCCCTTGACTTATGCTAGACCAAGATATCGGCGAGCCACCACACCAATCTTTCGCTTTTTCGTTCCTAAGCATGATGTATAGGAATTTGAAGAAAATAGAGGTTTTCCTATCCTCCTCTCTTAAGTCATCGGCCTCAATCCTTAGCCGCCTGGCCAGCAGCCTCAGATTAGTTATCAATGCTCTTACATCACTAGCATTTTGTATATCCTGAGCCAGAACAGACAGGCTGGCACGAGAATATCTTCCCTTCAGATTGGCCATGAGAATCCAGAATTTCAATTTCTCCTTATGCTCCCTAGAAGCGTTGAATTTTTTAGCGTGCAAACTCTTTGCCACAGTGACGAGGCAAGTTGGATGAGAAAGCAATCCCAGGCTTTCCAGGCCAACATCATTGATTATGAAATCAATGGCGGCATCCATCCCTTTTTTCGAATCCTCCCAGTTCTCCTTCAACTCATTTTTGTTGTGTAGGCGAGTAAAGTCCACTCTATTAGTAGCAAAGGCAACTAAGTTGCGAACTATTATGCCCATTTCAATGTCATGTTTTTTCTTCTTGCACGCATCTTGATATGCCTCCAAAGCCTCGCGAGCTCCTTTGTCTTTCTCGGTGCGTGGCCATATTGCTGTAATCAGTGCTAGCGCAAGATCGGATCCTTTTATTTTTGCTCCTCGGGAATTAACTCTCAAGAATATATTAACTACCTCAGCGTATGATTTTTCTTCTATCGTTATCACTTCGTATTGGTATTTTTCAATCTCCTTGAGCTTGCTAATTCTCTCAAGATATTTTTGATTTTCGCTAAATTTGGCTGACAATTCAGACACTGTTGCCCGGAGCGCCCAAGACACAGAAACCCAGTTTTTTCCTAGCCCTGTCTTTTTAACAGCAAAAGTGTCTTTCTCCAAAGATTCTTTACCTGCTATGGGGGCAGCATTCTTGTCATCTTCGTTTTCCACTTCAGCAGGATGATCCAAGTTGAACATGATTTCAATTTTGGTCTTTCTGCCCTTAACTTCCACAGGAACGCCCTTTATGACCGCCACTAGAGAAGTGAGCCTCTGCTGGCCATCTATCAGGAACACCTTTCCAGGAGCCTGTTGTTTCTGCTCGAAGGCAGGGCTGACGAATTTGGAAACTCTCGCTGTTGGAAGCTCCCATAGCAAAATCGACCCAGTCGGGTATTTTCGATATATTGAATCAAGAAGCTCTGTGACTTGCTTACTAGACCATATGTATTTTCGTTGCATTTCCGGCAATGCAATACGCATGCTTTGGAATTGCTCTACAAGCTCGCTAATTCTGGTCATGACTCGTTCGAGACCCTCTCCCTCTATTCTATACCATTCTGACCCGAGTGTTGAATAGTTCAAAAGGGTTGCTGCAATCCTTCGCCTTGCTTAGCGAAAACCAATCTGCGCTTGTACGGCTTTGGTTGCCTTGCCCTTATTCGCTCGCGCACGCCGAGCTGGCGCTTCTTTGTGATTAATAGCCAGGAACACCCGCTCCGGCGTCGCCGGCGCATCGAGCCGCACCACCAATCCATCATCGCCGCGCGCATGCGCGACCGCGTCCGCCAACGCAGCCCAGGCCGAGATCGCCAGCATCAACGGCGGTTCGCCCACCGCTTTCGATAAACCAATGGTGTGCTCGCGGTTGGGCTCGGGCCACAGCCGCACCGTGAAGTTCTCCGGCAGGTCGCCGGCGGCCGGGATCTTGTACGTGGCCGGGCCATGCGCCTGGATCCGGCCCGCATCGTCCCAGGCCAGCTCCTCGCAGGTCAGCCATCCCAGGCCTTGGGCAAAACCGCCCTCGATCTGGCCGATGTCGACCGCCGGGTTGAGCGAAGTGCCCACATCATGCAGGATGTCGACCTGCAGCAGCCGGTACTCGCCGGTCAGAACATCGACCGCGACCTCGGACACCGCCGCGCCGTACGTGTAATAGAAGAATGGCCGGCCGATGCGGGTGACCGGATCGAAGTCGACTTTCTTGGGCACGCGGTAAAAACCCGTCGACGCCAGCGACAGGCGCTCGAGATAGGCGCGCTCGACCAGCTCGGGAAAACGCCAGCTGCGCGAGGGCGCGATTACCATGTCGTCGCGGAACTCGATCTCATCGGCATGGTCGCCGGACAGCTCGGCTGCCAGATGGGCCAAGCGCCCGCGGATGGTGTGGGCCGCGGCCTCAGCCGCCTTGCCGTTGAGGTCGGTCCCCGCTGAGGCAGCGGTCGCCGAGGTGTTCGGGACCTTCGCCGTGGTGGTCGCCTCGCAGCTGATGCGCTCGACCTTCACTCCCAGGGTCTTGGAGACCACCTGCGCGATCTTGATGAACAAGCCCTGTCCCATTTCGGTCCCGCCGTGATTACACGCCACTGTGCCATCGCGATAGACATTGAGCAGCGCCCCGCCCTGGTTGAGAAAGGCGACAGTGAAGGCGATGCCGAACTTGACCGGCGTCAGCGCCAGGCCCTTCTTGATATGGGGATGCTTGGCGTTGAAGCTCCGCACCGCCGCGCGGCGGCGGCGATAGCGGGAGTCGCGCTCAATCCGGTCGAGCAGCTCCGGCAGGATGTTGTCGTGGACCTTCTGCCGGTACGGCGCCCGCTGCTGCCGGCCGGTGTAGATATTGCGCCGGCGCACGTCGAGCGGGTCGAGCTGGAGGTGCCGCGCGATGTCCTCGATCACCCGCTCGATCAGCAGCATCCCCTGCGGGCCGCCGAAGCCGCGGAAGGCGGTGTTCGAGGCCTTGTTGGTCTTGCACGGATAGCCGCGGATGCGAGCGCAAGGCAGGTGATAGGCGTTGTCCGCATGATAGACCGCGCGGTCGAGGATCGCCAGCGACAGATCGGCCGAGCAGCCGCAGTCAGACGCTACCTTCAAATCGGCCGCGCAGATGCGGCCGTCGTCGTCGAAGCCCACCCGGTAATCGAGCAGGAACGGATGCCGCTTGCCAGTCAGGGCGAAGTCGGTCGCGCGCGGCAGGCGCAGCTTGACCGGCCGGCCGGTGCGCTGCGCCAGGATCGCAGCGATCGCTGCCGTCTGGCAGGCCTGGACCTCCTTGCCGCCGAAACCGCCGCCCAGGCGCCGCACGCGTACTTCGACCGTGCTGATCGGTACTCCCAAGATGGCGGCGACGGTGTGCTGGATCTCACTGGGATTCTGGGTCGAAGAGTGAATCAGCATGCGGCCGTCTTCCTGGGGATGCGCGACCGCTACCTGGCCCTCGAGATAGAAGTGCTCTTGCGCCCCGCAGCGCTGCTGCCCCTCGAGCACATGCGGAGCGGAACGCAGCTTGCGCTCGTCCCAGTCGCTCTCGATGACCGGCAGGCGGTCGTCGGCAACGACGTAGCTGCGCCGCGCTAGTGCTTCCTCAATCGTCAGGATCGGCTTGAGCTCCTTGATGCTAGGCTTGAATAGCTGCGCCGCCCGCTGGGCGGCGGCATGCGAGGTCGCGGCGACAGCGCACAGGGCTTGGCCCGCATAGAGGATGGTTTTCCCCGCAAACACCTGCTCGTCATGGAACACCGGGCCGATGTTCGGATCGCCGGGGATCGACTTGATGTCGATCACATCGACCACATCCGGCGCGGCCTCAACCGCGCGCAAATCGAGCGACCGCAGCTTGCCGTGCGCGACCGGGCTCAAGCAGACCGCGGCATGCAACGTACCCGCGATCTCGGGGAGGTCGTCGATGTACGGCGCCCGACCCTGGACATGCAGGTGTGCGGCGTCGTGCTGGCGCGCGTTGCGGCCCTTGATCATGCCGCCAGCCTCTCCAGGTCGCAGTCCGCACCCTCGGACCGCAGGAACAAGCGCTGCAGCAGGTTGCGCGCGACTAGCATGCGATAGTCCGCGCTAGCGCGGATGTCGCTCAGCGGCTGGTAATCATCTTCCAACGCCGCCGCCGCCGCCTCGATGGTCGCTGCGGTGAACGGCTGGCCCAGCAGTGCCGCCTCGCAGCGCGCGGCACGCTGAGGGATGGCGGCCATGCCGCCGTACGCAATGCGGGCGGACTTGATGATGCGCTGGCGGCCGGCAACCGTCAGGTTGAACGCGCCGCAGACCGCGGCGATGTCATCCTCCTTGCGCTTGCTCACCTTGTAGACATCGAAGATCGCATTAGCCGGCAAGCGGCGCAGCTTGATGCTGTGAATGAACTCACGCGCGCGCAGCGCCGTCTGCCTATAACCTTGATAGAAGTCCTCGAGCGCCATCTCGCGGCGCTTGCCATCGCGCTGCAGTACCAGACGGCAGCCCAGCACCAGAAAGACCGGCGGGCCATCCGCGACCGGCGAGCCGTTGGCGATGTTGCCGCCGACAGTTGCCTGCGCGCGGATCGGGGGCGAGCCGAAGCGGTGCAGCAGCTCGGCCAGGCCGGGGATTGAAGGCGCCAGCTCGCGCTCGCACTCCGCCCAGGTGGTCGCGGCGCCGATGGTCCAGCCGCTCTTGCTAGCCTTGATGCCGCGCAAGCCTGGCAACTCATCGATCAGGAGCAAGTCGGGCTCGGCGAGCCGCTGGGTGAGATCAAGCCCCAAGTCGGTACTGCCCGCGACCAGACGCGCTTGCGGCCGCTTGCTCCAGGCGCGCTCGAGTTCCGGCAGGCTGCGCGGGCGGGCGGGCGGGCGTACGAGGTCGGCCAGACGCCGTTTGATCAGCTGTTCGTGCTTGCTATACCAGTCCTTCGCATCAGCCGGCCGCAGGCGCAGGCCCGCGCGTACGATCGGGATGTAGCCGGTGCAGCGGCACAAGTTGCCAGCGATGCTCGCCAACACCGCCTCGCGGTCGGCTGGACAGCCATTGCGCAGATGGGCGTACATCGACATGATGAAACCGGGCGTGCAGAAGCCGCATTGTGAGCCGTGCTCTTCGACCATCGCCCGCTGGACCGGATGCAAATCGCCGCCGGGCTCGGCCAAGCCCTCGGCGGTGATCAACAGCTTGCCTGCCAGGGCCGAGACCGGCGTGATGCAGGTGTTGATCGGCTGATAGGCCAGCCGCTTGTCCTCTAAAGAAACGACAACCGCGGTGCATGCGCCGCAGTCGCCCGTCGCGCAGCCTTCTTTGGTACCGACCGCGCCATTGGCGCGCAGGAACGACAGCGCCGTGAGCCACGCAGGCTCGGAGGCGATGGAACGGGGCTGCTCTTCTCGGTTGAGATAGAAGCCGCAGCCCTTGGTTGAAGCAGGCTCGGCCATCATTTGTATTTTATGCGGCGCGCCTCTTTAGCCCGCGCCGGCGACCGTCATCTCATCGATCAGCAGCGAGCCCATATGCAGCGAGCCGCGCTCGAGAATGTCGTCGCCGCCTGCGACAATGCCCTTGAGCATGGCGGGCAGGCGCCCGGCGATGGTCGCGTCCTTGACCGGATAGGCGATGGCGCCGTTCTCGACCCAAAAGCCGACGGCGCCGTTGCTGTAATCGCCGGTGACGATGTTTGATCCCCGACCCATCAAGTCAGTCACCAGCAGTCCGGTACCCATCTCGCGCAGCAGCTCATCGAAGCTGCGGCTCTTGCAGGCGACGCGCAGGTTGCCGTAGCCGCCGCTGTTGCCGGTGGGCTTGAGCTTGAGCTTGCGCGCATGAAAACAGTCGCAGAGATAGCTCTGCAGCACGCCGTCCTTGACGATGTCCTTCGCCTGGGTGCGCACCCCTTCGCGATCGGCCCATGCGCTGCCCGACGCCCTGGGTATGAACGGGTCCTCGCGCAGGCTGAAGTGCGGCGCGAAGACCTCCTCGCCGACGTGCTTGCCGAAGCAGGTGGTCTGGTGATGCACAGCCTCGCCTTGGATGGCGCCGATGAAAGCATTGAGCAGCGTGCGGGCCGCGGTGTTTTCGAACAGCACCGGCACCTTGGCGTTCGCAAGTGGGCGAATGCCGTCGCGCGCGACAGCGCGCTTGGCTGCGATGCGGGCGATCTCGCGATGATCCTCGAGATCGCGGAAATTGATGCGCTCATCGCCCCAGCCGTTGGTCTCCATGCCGTGCTGCACATCGGCGATCACTTCAACGCCGACACTGTGATTGGTGGAGTCCAATGCCATCTGGAAGCCGCGGGTGTCCATCCTGAACTCGCGCCCGCGGTTGGTTGTCACCCAGCTGCCTTCGCTGCGCGCGCGGCTGATGCGCTGGTCGTGCTCCGCCGCGGCCTCAAGCATCTCCCGCGCGATCTTCACCATCTCCTCGATCGAAACTTCCCAGGGGTGCCACAGGTCGAGCTCGCGCACATCCTGCTTCTCGAGCTGCAAATCCTCCTGGTCGGGCAGGCCGCGGCACTCGTCCTCTTGCATGTGGCGGGCGATGGCGACGCTCTTGGCGACCGTCTGCTCGATGTCGTCCGCATGCAGGGAATTGCAGCTGGCTGCGGCATGCCGGCCGCCGATGAAGACCCGTACGCCGAAGCCGATGCCGTGGCCGGACTGCACGCTCTCGGGACGCTGGTCCCGATACCTGATTTCCGCGCCGAAGCTCTCGGAGATGACGACCCGGGCGTCAGTGGCGCCAGCGGCCTGCGCATGCTTGAGCGCGTCTGCGGCGAGCTCGGCGAGCTGCGCGGGGCTGTAGGCGAATTCTTCCTGCGGCATGGCGGCGGCGATTCTAAACGTCGGGCGTCGATTGCCTGGCTTGCTATGAGCCTACTGGCTTTTCATCTTCTCCGCGACAGCCTGCTCCTTTTCGCGCAGGTAGGGAAGGAACGCGGGAAAGCCGAGCAGCCTATCGCTTTCCCCGTACTCATGCCAGACGAAGCCCAGATCCTCCAGGCGAAAGGCAATCCTATGGGCATCCTCATTGCTGAGATCGCTGTTCTTGTCCAGCAAAAAACGCTTAATGTGTCTATACATCGGACCGGACTCTTCGATCTCCTCGCCTACTTGCAAGGCATATGAAGCGATCTCTTCATCCTTCAACTCGTCATAGATGGCGCGGAAGAAATCCCTGCGCTTGCTGTTGATCGCTTCCCGCGCTTGCTCGACCAGCGCGACATCGACCTTCTTCTTGCCATCAGGAGGCAAGGACTTCCAAATCTCCGAACCCACCAGCTGGACGAAATAAGGATGATTGCCAGTCATGTCCCACATCATCTCCAAAGCCTGCGGCTCGACCTCGATGTCGCGGTCGGCGAACGGCTTGCTGAGCGCTTTCTTGCTATCTTCGGTCTTCAGCAAGTTGATGTCGATGCTTGGAGCTCTTGCCATGAACCCCGCTCTGGTCTTGATGATGCTATGGTCAAGTTCCGGCGTGCCCGCCAGCACGAGCACACAAGGATACCGACCACTTACCAGATCTTGCGCGGCGTACAACAGGGCTTCCAGGACATCGATCTCGTAGAGATGGACATCCTCCATCAACAAGAGCACGGGGCCCTGGCGCAGCTTGGCCTCCAAGGCATCTTCGTAAGCGTAAAAGGCTGCGCTCGGCGTCATTTCTTCTTCGCCAACTTGCTCAACGGCAAGGCCGAAGGACTTCAGCAGCTTCAGCAGCACCTTGTATACGCCGCCGGCCACCGCATCGAGCAGGCGCCTGAGCGCAGTTCCTTCCGCCAGGTCCTGGAAGTTATTCACCCGCGCCACATAGATGCCCATCTCCTGGGCGCGCTCCTCCATCCAGTCGAGCATCAGCGTCTTGCCCGTGCCGCGCGGGCCGGTGAACACTATCGGCGATATCGGCGGACTCTTCATCCGGCCATCTTTCTCGAACTTGCCTGGCCTGATGGTCCACAAAGCCTCTTCCAGATCCTTGAAGCCTCTCTTCCGGCCGACGATATGCTCCGGCAGGGTCCCAGTTCTGCAAGCAAACGGGTTTTTGTCCTGCTTGGCGGGCTTGGCGGCCATAAGCGCATTCTACGCTGAGGATGACTGCTTGGCCCGCGCTTGAAATTCTAGCCCTGGCGAACACGCGATGCCTAGAATATGCGATGCTGAAATGAAGCAAACTCTTAGCGCCGCTGGCCGCCGCATCGGGCTGTTCCTGTACGCCGGCGGACGCGAAGCCATGGCGTCGTTCTGGGTCATTTTCAAGCTTACCTTTCCCATCATCCTCGCAATCCGCCTAATCGAGGAGGTGATCCCGCTGGTCGCCATCCTCGGCGAGGTGCTCGAACCCTTCACCCTCATGCTCGGGCTGCCCGGCGAGCTCGGCGTCGCATGGGCGGCCGCCATGCTGGTCCAGCCGCTGTCGGGCTACGTCGTCGTGGCCGAACGCTGGCACGAGCTGCAGCTGACGGCGGCGCAGGCAACCGTCTTCGCCATCCTGGTACTCGAGGTCCACGCCATCATCGTCGAAGTGCGCATCGCCCAGCTGCTCGGCGTGCGCGCCTGGGTGACCTGCGTACTGCGCTTCGGCTTCGCCCTCGGCCTGGGAATCATGCTCGAGCGGCTGTACCGCCACCTCGACGTGCTGCAAGAGCCCGCCACCCTGCTGTTCATCAACCCGCCGGCCACCGGCGCCGACACCCTCGCCGCCTGGGCAGTGTTCCAGCTGCAGTCGTGGACCACCTTCGCCGTGCTGATCGTCGGCCTGACCCTATTGATGAACGCCATCCGCGCCGGGCACATCGAGAACATGCTGCACTTCCTGCTGCGGCCGTTCATGGCCCTGATGGGAATCCACCGGGCCGCCGGGACCGTCAGCATCGTCGGCCTGATCCTCGGCATCAGCTTCGGCGCCGCCATGCTGCTCGCGGAAAAACGCAAGGGCGTGGTGTCCGCCCGCGACATGTTCCTGACCGTGTCCCTGCTCGGCGTGTGCCACTCGCTGCTGGACGATACCCTGGTCGCCCTGCTGTTCGGCGCCCATATCTCCGGGGTGCTCGTCGCGCGGCTCGCATGCGCCCTGCTGTTCATGGCGGTGTTCGCGCGGCTGCTGCGGCGCGTCCCCGAAGCGCGGCTGCAGCGCTGGTTCATGACGCGCCACGCCAGCGCCGCGGGCGCCGCTTGATTTAAAATCAAGGCTTGCGCGGCCACAGCGCCGCGGACAACATCATGGCCCGCACCCTGCTCGACAAGATCTGGGACCGCCACGTGGTCGCTAGCGGCGACGACGGGCGCGACCTGCTGTATATCGACCGGCACCTCATGCATGAGGTGACCAGCCCGCAGGCGTTCGACGGCCTGCGCCAGGCGCGCCGGGGGATCCGCCGCAAGGAGCTGATCCTCGCGGTCGCCGATCACAACGTCGCGACCAAGCACCGCGTCGGCGGATCCAGCGGCGACCGCGCCAATTCCATGCGGCGCATCCAAAGCGGGGCGGCATCGGCCAACCAGATGCGCACCCTGCTGCGCAACTGCAACGCCAACGACATCCGCTACTTCTCGCCCGAATCGCGGCACGCCGGCATCGTGCACGTCGTCGGGCCCGAGCAGGGCTTCGTCGTACCCGGCATGACCGTCGTCTGCGGCGATTCGCACACCAGCACCAACGGCGCGGTCGGCTGCCTGGCCTTCGGCATCGGCACCACCGAGGTCGAGCACGTCATGGCGACCCAAAGCATCTGGCAGTCCAAGCCGCAGACCATGCGGCTGCTGCTGCGCAACGCCCTCGCGCCCCGCGTCTACGCCAAGGACGTCATCTTGCACATCATCCGCAGCATCGGCATCCACGGCGCGACCGGGCACTCGATCGAATACGCCGGGCCCTACATCGAGCAGCTGGGCATGGACGGGCGCTTCACCATCTGCAACATGTCGATCGAGGCCGGCGGACGCTCGGGCATGGTCGCGGTCGACGAATGCACCCTCGACTTCATCCAGGACCGGCCGCTGGCGCCGAAGGGCAAGCTGTTCCAGCAGGCGGCCGAATACTGGCGCACGCTGCAGTCGGACGCCGGCGCCGAGTTCGACCGGACCATCGAGATTGACGTCGCCAAAATCAAGCCGCAGGTAACCTGGGGCACCACGCCGGACCAGGTGGCCGACGTCGACGGCGCGGTCCCCGACCCGGCCAGCGCCGGGGACGAGGTCAAGCGCGGCAACTGCGCCAAGGCCCTCGATTACATGGGGCTCAAGGCCGGCGACAAGATCACCGACATCGAGATGGACCGGGTGTTCATCGGCTCGTGCACCAACGCGCGGCTGCAGGACATCAAGGACATCCACGACTTCGTGCGCGACGCCGGCAAGGCGGTCGCGCGCAAGAAGACCGCGGCCGGCGGGCAGTTCAAGGCCATCATCGTACCGGGCTCGAAGCTGGTGAGCGAGCGCGCCGTCGCCCTCGGCTACGCCCGCGAGCTCGAGCGCGCCGGCTTCGAGTGGCGCTTGCCCGGCTGCTCGATGTGCCTGGGCATGAACGACGACAAGGTCGGGCCGCGCGAGCGCTGCGCGTCGACTTCGAACCGCAACTTCGAGGGCCGCCAGGGCTACCAGGCGCGCACCCACCTGGTCAGTCCGGTCATGGCCGCCGCAGTCGCAACCGTGGGCAAGGGCAATTTTGTCGACGTCTCAGCCGTTGCCTAGCAACGCCCGCCGCGGCCGGCCGCGCGCCGGGTCGGCATGAGCCCCCTGCCCGCTTCCTGGCGGACCGGGCTGGTGGGCGCCCTGCTGTCGGTGTCCTCGCTCACGTTCCTGTCGCGGGTCCTCGGGCTGCTGCGCGACGTGACCATCGCGGCGGTGTTCGCGGTCGGCCTGCACAGCGACGCGTTCTTCACGGCCTTCAAGATCCCGAACACCCTGCGGCGCCTGACCGCCGAGGGCGCGTTCACCAACGCCTTCGTCCCGGTCTTCAACGAGATGCGCGCTCTCGAGGGCGAAGAGCAGGCCGCCGGCCTGCGGGACGTCATGGCGTGCTGGCTCGGCCTGGCGCTGCTGGCGGTGACCATCCTCGGCGTGCTCGGCGCACCGCTGCTGGTCGCGGTGCTCGCGCCCGGCTTCGACGCGGTCGAGGGCAAGCGCGCGCTCACCATCGACCTGCTGCGCATCACCTTCCCGTACATCCTGCTGATCTCGCTGACCGCGTTCGGGGGCGCGATCCTCAATTCCTTCGGCCGGTTCGCGGCCTTCGCCTTCGTCCCGGCTTTGCTCAACATCACCCTGATCATCGCGGCGCTGGTGTTCGCGCCCCTGCTGGACGAGCCGGCCCATGCCCTGGCCTGGGGCGTGATCGCCGGCGGCGTGCTGCAGCTGGGCTGGCAGGGCGCGGTCCTGGCGCGCCACGGCCTGTTGCCGCGGCTGGCGCTGCCGCGGCTGAGCCCGGCGGTACGGCGCATCTCCCGCTTGACCGCCCAGGGCACGCTGGGCGTGGCGATCACCCAGCTCGGCATCGTCGTCAGTTTGGTCTTCGCTTCGTTCCTCGAGCAGGGCTCGGTAACCTGGCTGTATTTCGCCGATCGCATGATGGAGCTGCCGGTGGGCATGCTCGGCGCGACCCTGGCGGTCATCGCCCTGCCGACCCTGTCGCAGCAGAGCGCCGCCGCGAGCCCGCGGGCTTATTCGACCACGCTGGACTGGAGCATGCGCGTCGCCCTGTTCGCGAGCCTGCCGGCGGCCGGCGGCCTGGGCATCCTGGCCCTGCCGGTGGCCGCGACCATTTTCCAGCACGGGTCCTACACCGCGCACGACAGCATGCAGACCGCCCGCGCCATCGCCGCCTACAGCTGGGGCATACCCGCGCTGGTCGCGCTGCGCATCCTGGCCGCCGGCTTCTACGCGCGGCAGCGGCCGCTGATCCCGGTGATCATCGCGACCGTCGCGCTGAGCCTGACGATCGCGCTGAACTTCGTGCTCGTGCCCCACATGCAGCATGCGGGCCTGGCGCTCGCGATCGCGCTGGGCGCGATCGTCAACGCCGGCAGCCTGGCGTGGCTGCTGTGCGCGAACGGCTTCTACGAGCCCGATCCCCGCTGGCCGCAGTACCTGACCAAGCTGGTCATCGGCCTCGCAGTGATGATGCTCTTCCTGCTGTGGTACCGCGACGCCGGCATGGCGTGGACGGACATGGGGGCCGGCAAGCGCATCTATCAACTGTTCGTCTGCGTGCTCGGCGGCGGCGCGGTCTACGTGGCGACGCTGCATCTGCTGGGCTGGAAATGGGAGCTGCTGCAGGCGACCACGCCGCGCGACGACAGTCCCATCCTGCGCTGATAAACTAAAATACCTAAGCAGAAAGCAGCATGTCCAGCGCCCCTCGCTTCAGCGGCAGCATCGTCGCTTTGGTCACCCCGATGGAGGCCGACGGCGCCATCGACTGGGACTGCCTGGGGCAGCTCATCGAGTGGCACGTCGCCGCCAAGACCGCGGCCATCGCCATCGCCGGGACCACCGGCGAATCGCCCGCGCTGTCCTTTGAGGAGCACCGCGAGCTGATCGCCCGCACCGTCAAGCTGGTGGACGGGCGCATGCCGGTGCTCGCCGGTACCGGCGCGAACAGCACCGTCGAGGCCATCGCGCTCACGCGCGACGCATGCGCCGACGGCGTCGACGCCTGCCTGTCGGTGGTGCCCTACTACAACAAGCCGACCCAAGAGGGTTTGCGGCGCCACTACACCGCCATCGCCGACGCCTCCACCAAGCCGGTGATCCTCTACAACGTCCCGGGCCGGACGGTCGTCGACCTCGCGGACAACACCTTGCTGCAGCTCAGCGAGCATGAGATGATCGCGGGCATCAAGGACGCGACCGGCGACATCAACCGCCTGCGCATCCAGCTCAAGCTGCTGCAGCGCGCGGATTTCTGCTACCTGTCCGGCGACGACGGCTCGGCCTGCGAGTACATGCTCGCCGGCGGCCACGGCATGATCTCGGTAACGGCGAACATCGCGCCGGCGCTCTGCGCCCGCATGGCCACGGCCGCCCGCGCTGGGAAACAGGAGGCGGCCGACGCGGCCGACGACCGGCTGATGGGCTTCAACCGGCTGCAGGGCTGCGAATCCAATCCGATCCCGGTCAAGTGGGCGCTGCGCGAGCAAGGCAAGATCGGCCCGGGCATCCGCCTGCCGCTGACCGAGCTGCACGCCAAGTACCACCAGGGCCTGCGCCTGGCGATCCAGGGTCTCGAATGAAGTACCGGCGCGCCCTGCCCGTCCTGACGCTGGCGCTGCTGGCGTCCGGCTGCGGGCGCGAGGAAGAGCCGCTGGTGATCGAGTCCGAGCCCGAGCAGGCCGAAGCGAGCGACTTCTCCTCGGCCTGGAGCAACGACGACGAGATCCTGGCGCAGCCGCCGAACCTGATCAACGAGGTCGACCTGACCCTGCTGCAGCTCGACCGGCAGGGCATCGACCGGCTGCTGCCGGAGATCGCCCAGGTGCGCCTGCGCCGCGAAGGCAGCTTGTACTGGCTCAACGTCTCGCTCCCGCCGGACAAGGTGTGGCCGATCGTGCGCACGTTCTGGCTCGAGCAGGGCTTCGGCATCGAGGTCGAGCTGCCCGAAGCGGGCGTCATCGAGACCGACTGGCGGCAGGACCGCGCGAAAGTACTCGGTACCGGCCTCACCCGCTTTCTCGACGCGGCGCTGGAGACCCTCAACGACACCGGCGAGCGCTATCGCTTTCGCATGCGCATCGAGCGCGATCCGGACGATGCTGAAGCGACCGAGATCTTCATCAGCTACCGCGCCTTCCAGGAGCTCGCCGGCGGCGAGTTCAAGACCCTGGCGCGCGACATCACGCTTGAGACCGAGATGCTGCGGCGCATGATGCTCAAGTTCCGCCTGCCGGGCGAGAACGTGACCTCGCTGGAAGAGTTCGCGGCGCCGATCGCGGCCGACGAGCTGTACTCCCTCCGCGGCAGCCAGCTCGCGATCAAGCGCAATCGCGACGAGGCCTGGCGGCGCCTGCTGCAGGGCCTGGACCGCAGCGGCTTCACCGTGGTGTCCAAGGACAAGGAGGCCGGCATCGTCGAGATCCTGTACGCCGATCCGACCGTCGCGGAGGAAGAACTGGGCTTTTTCAACCGGCTGTTCGGCCGCGGCCAGGACGACGGCGAGTCCTACCGCGCTGACCTGGCCATCGTCGCGGCCAATTCCGATGAGACGGTCTTCGCCTTTCCCGAGGGCGAGGTCGGCGAGCGCATCCTGGCGATTCTGGTTACGAACATCTAAGGCTGCGCGGGCACGATGCGCTTCGCGATCATGGCCAGCGGCTCGCAGGGGAACGCGGCCTTGGTCGAGCACGGCAACACGCTGCTGCTGGTCGACTGCGGCCTGAGCTGCCGGCTGCTGTGCTCATACATGGAAATCCTGGGCGTCGATCCATCCGACCTGACGGGCATCTTGATCACGCATGAGCACCGCGACCACATCGTCGGGCTCAAGGCCATGGCGCAGCGCACCGGCCTGCGGCCGTACATGACCCGGGGGACCGCCCATCATCTCAATCTCTACAACGGCGATTTCCAAGCCATCAACGCCGACGACGAGATCAAGCTGGGCGACGGCATGCGCATGCTGCCCTACACCATCCCGCATGACGCGCGGGAGCCGGTGCACTATCAGCTGGCGGTAGACGGCGCGGTGCTCAGCTTCGCGACCGACATCGGCCACAGCACCGGCTATCTGATCGACGTGCTCAAGCGCAGCTCAGCCCTGGTGCTGGAGAGCAACTACGACGACGTGATGCTGGAGGGCAATCCCCGCTATCCACCGAGCTTGAAGAGCCGCATCCGGGGCGGCTTCGGGCATCTATCGAACGATGAGGCCGCCGAAGTGCTCGCTGAGGTCAACCATGCGGGCCTGGGCCTGGTGGTCGCGGCCCATCTGAGCGAGAACAACAACCATCCTGAGCTGCCGGAGCTGCTGCTGAGCGAGGCGGCCGAGCGCTCGGGGCACATGCCCACGATCGAAGTGTGTCCGCAGGACACCTTCTTCCCGTGGGTCGAGGTCGCCCCAGCGGGGCGGACCTGAGCGGCGCGCCAAAGCGCGCGCGCCCTATTCCTGCTCGGCCTGGGCCTGTTCGGGCGAGATGCCCGCGATCGCGGCGAATTTCTTCTTGTTGACCGATTTGGCGTAGGCGTCTTCGGGAAAAATCAGGTTCGCGTTGCACAGCTGCTCCATGGCGTCGTCCATGGTCTGCATGCCTTCTTTCTTGCCCGTTTGCAGCGCGGAGTAGATCTGCGCGACCTTGTTCTCGCGGATCAGGTTGCGGATCGCCGGCGTCGAGATCAGGATCTCGTGGCACGCTATCCGGCCGCCTTCGACCTTTTTCATCAGGTTCTGCGAGATCACCGCCTTGAGGCTTTCGGACAGCATCGCGCGGACCATGTCCTTCTCATTGGCGGGGAACACGTCGATGACCCGGTCCATGGTCTTGGCCGCCGAGGAGGTGTGCAGGGTTCCGAAGACCAAGTGGCCCGTCTCAGCCGCGGTCAGCGCCAGGCGGATGGTCTCGAGGTCCCGCATCTCACCGACGAGGATGACGTCCGGGTCCTCACGCAGCGCGGCCTTGAGCGCGTTGGCGAAGCTGTGGGTGTGGGCCCCGACCTCGCGCTGGTTGATCAGCGACTGCTGCGGCTTGTGCACGAATTCGATCGGGTCCTCGATGGTCAGGATGTGCTCCTTGGAATTGACGTTGATCTCATTGATCATCGCCGCGAGGGTGGTCGACTTGCCCGAGCCGGTCGGGCCGGTCACCAGCACGACGCCCGACTTGATGTTGTGGACCATGTGGGTGAAGATCTCCGGCGCGCCGAGGGTCTCGAGCGAGAGCACTTCGGAGGGAATGACCCTGAAGACGATGCCGATGCCGCGGTTCTGGACGAACATATTGACCCGGTAGCGGGCGACGTCGGGGATGGCGTAGGAGAAGTCGGCCTCGTGCTTCTCCAGGAACTCGGCCCAGTCCTTGTCGTTGGGCAGCAGGGCGCGGCCCAGGCCTTCGGATACCTCGGGGGTGATGACGCCCGATTCGATCTCGACGATCTCGCCGTGCTGCCGGATGCGGGGCTCGAGCCCCGTGGAGATATGCAAGTCGGACGCGTCGTTGTCGACGATGAAGCGCAGCAGCTGATCGAGCAGTTCTTTTCCTTCGGCCATGTTTGTTTCCTTTCCTTCGAAGCGGGGTTATCCGGGGCTAGCCTATTATATAAAATCCGGCTCATATGGCCGGCGCGGCGGACACAATAGGACGCAATCTCCAGGCCGTATCAGCCCGCGTCGCCGCGGCCTGCGCCGCGGCCGGACGGGCGCCGGCGGACGTTGTGGTGGTGGCCGTGGGCAAGAAGCAGCCGGCCGCGGCGGTCCGCGCCGCCCACGGCTGCGGGCTGCGGGATTTCGGCGAGAACTACCTGCAGGAGGCCGAATCCAAGGCTGCTGAGCTCGCGGACCTGGCTGACTGCCGCTGGCACATGCTGGGGCCGATTCAATCGAACAAGGCCGCTGCGGTCGCGCGGCTGTGTACCTGGGCCCACGCGGTCGACCGGGCCAAGACGGCGCGGCGCCTGGGCCAGGCGCGGCTGGACGCTGGGCTGGAGCCCCTGCGCTGCTGCGTCCAGGTCAATCTGGGGGCCGAAGCGAGCAAGGCGGGCATACCGCCGGCCGAGCTCGGAGACCTGCTGGCCGAGATCGCCGGCATCGAGGGGCTTGAGGTCCGCGGCCTGATGTGCCTGCCCGAGGCCGGGCTCGACCCCGTCGGGCAGCGCCGCCGCTTCGGCGAATTGCGGGACCTGCTCGCCGAACATAGAATCGCCCACGGACAGTTGGACACTTTATCGATGGGCATGTCAGCTGATTACGCCGAGGCCGTGGGCCAGGGCGCGACCATGATCCGGCTCGGCACCGCGCTGTTCGGGCCGCGGCCGGCATGAAGCTCGCCTGCATCGGCGGCGGCGTCATGGCCTCGGCCCTGCTGCAGGGGCGCGAGCACGTCCCCGAGCTCGGCACCGTCCACATCGTCGAGCCCCTGGAAGCCAGCCGCAAGCGGCTGCAAGCGGACGGCTTGCAGGCCCATGCGACGCCGGCCGAGCTGCCCGAGGGCATCGAGGGCGTGCTGCTGTGCGTCAAGCCCCAGGACATGCGCCAGGCTTGCGGTGAGCTTACCGAGCACCTTGCTCTCGACCAGCTCCCGGTCGTGAGCATCGCCGCGGGCGTGACCATAGCGCAGCTGCGCACCTGGCTCGGCGGCGGGCTCATCGTACGCACCATGCCGAACACTCCGCTGCGCATCGGCAACGGCTGCACCTTCGCATGCGCCGCCAACGAGCAGGCTGCGGCCGCGGCCGCGATCCCGCTGCAGCTGTTCGCCGCGGCCGGACTGCTGCTGTGGGTCAAGTACGAAGAACTGCTGGACGCGGCCACCGCCCTGTCGGGCTCAGGGCCCGCCTACGTCTATCTCTTGATCGAGACCATGGCGGCCAGCGCCCGGGAGATGGGCCTGGAGCCCGCAGCCGCCCTAGCCGCGACCCTCGCGACCGTCAGCGGAGCCGCCGCTATGGTCGAGCAAACCGGTACTGATCCGGCCGAGCTGCGCCGGCAGGTCACCTCCAAGGGTGGGACCACCCAGGCTGCGCTCGCATCGCTCGAGCAAGCCGGCTTCGGGCCTGCGCTCGCTGAGGCCATGCGCGCGGCGCAGCAGCGGGCCGCCGAGCTCGCGGCGGAACAGTAGCAGCCGGTTTTTTAGGGAACTATTCCTTTAATTTCATGGGTTTTGCCCCTTGAAGGCGTTGATTTTACCTAGCATCCAATCTACCCATTCAGGAGGCTAAAGTAGCCTTTCCCGGACGCACTTCGCAAGGAGGGGCTATAATGTGGTAAAATTACCTCGTCTTCGCGTTGAATGTAAAGGGCGGAGGTCGTTGCCAGCTTGTCTGGTTGATGTAGGATGATGGGGCCGGCGGATTGAATCCACGACCAGCGAGATCGCACCTCGCGCTCCATCAGACCGAGCTACGGCCTCCAAACTTTTTGCTCCGGCTAGGCGTGGTTGGACAGGTGGAGGTAATGAGAATCGAACTCATGCCCGCGGGACCGCACCCCGCAGCTCTACCACTGAGCTATACCCCCGAAATTTTTGCCCTGTCCCTAAGGCACGGGCTTATTGTAGCACGGCTTCGGCGCATCTTCTAAGCGGGTACGCCTGGGCCCAAGTTAGTTGGTAGGCAAAGCCTTGGTTTCCGTAAAGCGCCTGCTCCCCGCGCTGTTGGTGTTTTTATCGACCTAAGCGGCGGCACAGAACGACATCTGGGACGACTCCGCTACGGCCCGTCAGCTAGCCGATTTTGGCGAAATCCATGAAGTTAAAAGAATAGTTCCCTTTTTTAACCCGCGGCGCGCTCGCGCGCCAGCCACATCAACACCAGTTGGGTCTTGCACTCGGTGATCTCACCGCTGTGTACCTTGGCGATCGCCTCGTCGATGGGCAGGACCACCGCCTGGACGAATTCATTCTCATCCGGCTGCGGCTCCTGTTGCTTGACCACGTCCCGCGCGACGAAAATGCCGAGCTTCTCATCGGTGAAGCCGACACTCGAATGCGAATCGAACAGCCAGGTCCAGGCTGTGGACGCATAGCCGGTCTCCTCCAGCAGCTCGCGCTGCGCGCAGGCCAGCGGGTCCTCGTCGCGCTCCAGCTTGCCCGCCGGAATCTCAAGCGTGTGGCTCGCGACCGTATAACGGTACTGCCGCACCATCACGATGCGGTCCTCGCCATCCAGCGCCGCCACCGCCACCGCGCCGTTGTGCCGGACAACGCAGCGGGACGCGCGCACGCCATTAGGCAAAGCGACCTCGTCCTTCTCCAGGCGCACGAAGCCGCAGTCGCCGAGCACCTCGCCGCTGAGACGGCGCTCGGTGAAGTCCGGCTCGTCGGCCGCGCCCACGCTTAGTTGAAGAAAGCCTGCTGGCACGCGCGCAGCAGGCTGCCCGGGAACAAGCCCAGCAGTACTATCAGCAGGCCGTTGCAGCCCGCCATGACCAGGCCCGTCTTACACAAAGACTCCTGCGGAGCATCGGCGTCGGGCGCGTCGAAATACATCAGCTTGACCACGCGCAGATAGTAATAAGCGCCGATCACCGAGAACAGTCCGGCCACCACCGCCAGCCAGGTCCAGCCCGCTGAAACCGCCGCTGACCAGACCGCCAGCTTGGCGTAAAAACCCGCCAGCGGCGGAATGCCCGCCATCGACAGCAGCAGCAACAACAACAACAGAGCCGCAGGCGGATTGCGCTGCGCCAGGCCCTTGACGTCAACCAGCATCTCAGCCTCATGGTCCGAACGGGACAGCAGCGCCAGCATGCCGAAGCCGCCGATCGACATCAAGGTGTAGATGAAGGCATAGAACAACGCGGCCGCATAGCCCTCCTCCGTACCCGCGACGATGCCGGTCAGCAAAAATCCCATGTGCGCGATCGCTGAATAAGCCAGCATGCGCTTGAGACTGCTCTGCGCGATCGCGATGACGTTGCCCACGCCCAGCGATGCGACCGCCAGGCTCGCCAGCAGTACGCTCCACTGCTCGACCAGCGGCTCCAGGCCCTCGGCGAGCAAGCGCAGCGCCAAGGCGCAGGCCGCGATCTTGGGCGCGCCACCGATGAAGGCGGTGACCGCAGTCGGCGCGCCGTCGTAGACGTCGGGCAGCCACATGTGAAAGGGCGCCGCGCCCAGCTTGAAGGCCGCGCCCGCGATGATGAAGACCATGCCCACCGCCAGCAGGTCCGCATCCGCGCCCGCAATGGCGGCCGCTGCGATCGCTGGCAGCTCCAAAGTCAGGGTCGCGGCGTAGATCATCGAAATGCCGTACAGCAACAGGCCCGAGGCAATCGCCCCCAGGACGAAATACTTGAGCGCAGCTTCGATCGCGCGGCCGTCGTCGCGGCGCAAGGCGATCATCGCATACAGCGACAGCGACATCAGCTCCAGGCCCAGATACAGCAGCAGCAGGTGCCGCGCCGCAGCCAGCAGCAGCATGCCGCAGACCGCGAACAGCGCCAGCGCCAGGAACTCGCCGGTCAGCATCCCGCGCGCGGCCAGGTAGCCGGTGCCGTACCCCAAGGCGGCCGCGGACGCGAGCACGATGCCCAGCTGCAGCATCGCAGTCAGGACCGAGACCTCATACAGGCCGCTGAAGGCCGGCAGCGTCTCCGCCGGCCAGCTCAGCCACAGCATCACCGCCGTCAGCAGCAGGATCCCGCAGGCGCCCTGCAGCAGCAGCCAGCCCTCGATGCGCATCGTCGCGAGCAGCAGCAGCGCGCAGCCGCCCAGGAACAAAAACAGCTCGGGCGCGATCGCCGCGAAGTCGAAGGGATCCATCGCTACAGCTTGCCCCGCTCCACCCGCGCCGCCAAATCGGCTACGCTCGCGTCGATCAATTCAGTCAGCGGCAACGGCCACACGCCGAACAGCAGCACCAGCGCCGCGAACACCGCCAGGATCGAGAACTCGCGCCCGTCGATGTCCTTGAGCGCCCCGACTTTTTCGTTCGCGACCGCGCCGAACACCGCCCGCTTGTACATCCACAGCGAATAGGCCGCGCCGGTGATCAATGCGGTCGCGGCGATGATGCCCCACCAGATATTGGCATCGATCGCCGCTAAGACCACCATGAACTCGCCGACGAAGCCGCTGGTACCCGGCAGGCCGGCGTTCGCCATCGCGAACAGCAAAAGCAAGGTAGCGTACTTCGGCATGGTGTTGGCAACCCCGCCGTAGTCCCCGATCTGGCGGGTGTGCATGCGGTCGTACAGCACTCCGATGCAAAAGAACATGGCGCCCGAGACAAAACCGTGGGAAATCATCTGATAGACCGCGCCCGCCAGGCCCAGCTCGCTGAAGACGAAGATCCCCAGGGTCACAAAGCCCATGTGCGCGACCGATGAATAGGCAACCAGCTTCTTCATGTCCGTCTGCGCCAGGGCCACCAAACCGATGTAGACGATCGCAACCAGCGACAATGCGATCAGCAGCCAGGCGTACTCCACGCTCGCGTCCGGGACGATCGGCAGCGCCAGGCGCAGCAGGCCGTAGCCCCCCAGCTTGAGCATGATCGCCGCCAGGATGATCGACCCGCCCGTCGGGGCCTCGACGTGCGCGTCCGGCAGCCAGGTGTGGACCGGCACCATCGGAATCTTGACCGCGAAGGCCGCCAGGAAGGCGAAGAAAATCCACGGCTGGGCCTCAGCCGGGATGTAGCTGCGATGCATCAGCAGGATGTCGAAAGTACCCAGGTAGTCATAGAGCCAGATGAAGGCTACCAGCATCAAGATCGAGCCCAGGAAGGTGTACAGGAAGAACTTGATCGCCGCATACACCCGGCGCTCGCCGCCCCACACGCCGATCACCAAGAACAGCGGGACCAGCGTCGCTTCCCAGAAGATGTAGAACAAAGCCGCGTCGGTCGCGCAGAACACGCCGTTGACGAAGCCGCACATCAGCAAAAAGGCCGCCATGTAGACGGTCGGCTGCTTGGCGACGTTCCAGCCCGCGATGATCGTCAGCAAAGTTACCGCGCAGTTGAGGATGATCAAAGCCAGGGCGATGCCGTCCACGCCCAGGGCGTAGTCGATCGCCAATGCCGTGATCCACGGGATGTCGACCGTCAGCTGCATGCCGGTCAGGTTGGGATTGAAGGCCAGCAGCGCCAGCAAGCTGAGCGACAGCGTCATCGCCGCGGAAACCAGCGCCAGGGACTTGGCCGCTTCAGCATGGCGCCCGAAGCCCAGCACCACTAGGCCCGTGGCGATCGGGAGCCAAATCAGCCAGGAAAGCAGCATGGAACTCTCAGTCGCCCGCGCGCATCACCCACGGCAGGATCGCTGCGATGCTGATGATCATGACGAAGGCATAGTGATAGATGCGGCCGGTCTGGATCCCGCGCAGCCGGCGCGCCGCCCCTGCGACCAGGTCCGCCAGGCCGTTGGCAACGCCGTCGATGACCGCGCCGTCGAAACGGCGCCACAGCAAGCCGCCCAGCGCGCGGGCGCCGTTGGCGAAGACCAGCTGGTAGAAATCATCGAAGCCGTACTTGCGCTCGAGCACCGCGCGCAGCGGACCGGCGCCGCCGGCCACTTGCTTGAGCAAACCGGGCGCCGCCAGGTACAGATACAGCGCTAGGACCACGCCGCCCAGGGCTACATACAGCACCGGTGAGGCATAGGCATGAAGCAGCATGCTCAGCGGCGTCGGATAGGCCTCCGCCAGCTCGGGCGCATGGCTGGATGCGACCGCCGTCGAATCCGGGCCCGTGAACCACGTCGCGCCCAGCAGCGGCTCCATCAGCAGCAGGCCGGCCGCCACCGCCATGACCGCCAGTACCGCCAGCGGAAGCGTGATGGTCCAGGCGCAGTCCTTGACGTGGCTGTAGTCCTTGTCCTCCATGCGCGTCTTGCCGTAAAAGACCAGCGCCAGCAGGCGGAAGGAATAAAACGAGGTGACGAAGGCCGAGGCCAGCAGCAGCGCATAGGCGAAGCCGCCGCCGAAGCCCTCATGCATGCGCGCCGCTTCGATGATCAGGTCCTTGGAGAAAAAACCGGCCAGCGGCGGGACCCCGCACAGCGCCAGCGAGCCCACCACCATCGCGATGTGCGTCAGCGGCATGCGCCGCGCCAGGCCGCCCATGCGGCGCATGTCCTGCTCGTGATGCAGCGCCACGATCACCGCGCCCGCGCCCAAGAACAGCAGGGCCTTGAAAAAAGCATGGGTCGCGAGATGGAAGATCGCCACGCCGTAGGCCGAGGCCCCCAGGGCCGCGGTCATGTAGCCCAGCTGCGACAAGGTCGAATACGCCACCACGCGCTTGATGTCCTGCTGGACCAGTCCCAGCAAACCCATCGAGAAAGCCGTCACGGCCCCGATGACGAGCACAAAGGCCAGGGCCGCCTCCGACAGCTCGAACAGCGGCGCCATGCGCGCGACCATGAAGATGCCGGCCGTGACCATGGTCGCCGCATGGATCAAGGCTGAGATCGGGGTCGGACCCTCCATCGAATCGGGCAGCCAGACATGCAGCGGCAGCTGGGCCGACTTGCCCATGGCGCCGATGAACAGCGCGATGCACACCACCGTCATCGCATTCCAGCCCACTCCGGGCAGCAGCTCGATCTCCGCGCCCGCCAGCGAGCCGCGGCGCGCGAAGACGTCGGCGTAGTCCAGCGACCCGCAGTAGGCCAGCACCAAACCGATGCCGATCAGAAAACCGAAATCGCCGACGCGGTTGACCAAGAAGGCCTTGAGATTGGCATGGATCGCCGTCGGCTTCTTGAACCAAAAACCAATCAGCAGGTACGAGACCAGCCCGACCGCTTCCCAGCCGAAGAACAGCTGCAGGAAGTTGTCGCTCATCACCAGCATCAGCATCGCGAAAGTAAACAGGGCGATGTAGGCGAAAAAGCGCTGAAACCCCGGATCGTCGCGCATGTAGCCGATGGTGTAGATGTGGACCATGAACGATACCGAGGTCACCACCAGCAGCATCGTCGCCGTCAGGCCGTCGACCAGAAAGCCGATGGAAAGGAACTGGCCGCCGACGCTCGCCCAGTCGTACCAGGTCGCATGGATGATGGCGCCGGTCTGGTAATGCTCCCAGGCGACCATGCACGACAGTACGAATGACAGCGCGACCGCTGCGTTCGCGACCGCAGCCGCGCCGATGCGCCCGATCGCTTTGCCGCCCAGCCCGCAGGCCAGCGCCGCCAGCAGCGGCGCAAGCGGGATCCAATGCAGCAGTCCCTCCATGCGCGCGCCTAGCCGGCCAGGTTCTTCCAGTCCTCGACGTGAATCGAGCGCCGCAGCCGGAAGGCGGCGACCAAAATGGCCAGGCCGATTGCGGATTCGGCCGCTGCCACCGTGAGGATGAAGAAGACGAAGACCTCGCCGGCGAGGCTGTCCAGGTAACTCGCCAGCGCGATGAAGTTGAGATTGACCGCCAGCAGCATCAATTCAATCGACATGAGCACGATCAAGATGTTCTTGCGATTGAGGAACACCCCGGTCACGCCAATCAGGAACAGGGACGAGCCCAGCGCCAGGTAATGCGCTAGCGACGGATCCCAGCTCATGCCTTCCCTTCCCCGTCCTTGGGCTTGGCTTCCGCGGCCGGCTTCTCTTGCGCCGCGGGCGGCGGGGCCACGCTCACCTGCTCCATGCGTACCCGGTCGGCGGCCTGGATGGTGACCTGATCGGCCGGGTCGACCTGCTTGTTGCCCGAGCGGCGGCGCATCGTCAGGACGATGGCAGCGACGATCGCAACCAGCAAGATGGCGGCCGCAGCCTCGAAGGCGAGCAGGTAATCGGTGTACAACACTCCGCCCAGCTCCGCGGCGTTGCTGTAGTCCTCATCCACCCGCGCCGATTTCGGCAGGGGATGGGACTCCAAGTCGAAGATGCCGGACGCGAACACCGCCAGCAGCTGCCCGCCGAGCAGCAAGCTCACGCCCAGGCCAATCGGCAAATAGCTCCAGAAGCCCTCGCGCAGCCGGTCCAGGTTCAGGTCGAGCATCATGACGACGAACAGGAACAGCACCATCACGGCGCCGACATAGACCAGGATCAGCACCCAGGCCAGGAACTCAGCGCCCAGCAGCAGCCACAGCACCGCCGCGGCGATGAAAGAGAGCACCAACAGCAGGGCGCAATGGACCGGATTGCGCAGGAAAATGACGCCCAGGCCCGAAGCCAGCAGAACCGCGCCAAATGCGTAGAACAAGAAGCCCTCGAAGGCTGACATACCTTTACTTGCTCTGCTGCGGGCCGCTTGCTGAGGCGATTCTACCAATTGCCCTCGCCGGCGCCGGACGCCAGGACACATAGCGCTGGGTCCCGCGCAGCTCCAGGGTCCCGAAACGCTGGGCGAAGCCTGCGCTGGCCGCGCGCAGCTGCCGGGCGGCCTCTTCGAGATGCCCGGCCGGCGGCGGCTGCATCCCGGCGGTCGCGATGCGACGGCGCAGCCAGTTCTTGAGCCGCGGCGAACCCAGCCGCCGCAAGGCGGCGCGGCTGTAACGCTGGTCCGTACCGCGACACAAACGATCGTCCTCATCCGCCAGCTGGTCGAGCAGCTCGCTGCCCTCGGCGGCGGCGGCGGCGCATTGGCGCAAGGCCTGGCGCGCGCCGGGAAAGCGCTCTTCGAGTACCGGCAGCAATTCGTGCCGCAGCCAGTTGCGGTTGTGGCGCAGGTCCGCATTGGCCGGATCGACGATGCCGTCCAGGCCCTGCTCCTGGGCGTAGTCCTGCAGCTCCGTCCGCCGGCACGCCAGCAGCGGCCGCAGCAGCAGCTGGTCGCCGCCGGGCAAGCGCGCGCGCAAACGCATCGCCGCCAAGCCGCGCGGGCCGCTGCCGCGCAGCGCCCGCAGCAGCACGGTCTCAGCCTGGTCGTCGGCATGATGCGCCATCAACAGCGCCGCGCAGTCCTGCTTGCGCCAGATGCGCAAACGCGCCTGGCGCGCTCGGTTCTCGAGACTGGCCGCCGGGCGCGCGGCCACCTTGGCGCGCTCCATCTCAAACGGTACTTGCCAGGCCGCGGCGACCGCGCGGCAGCGCTGGGCCCATGCGTCCGCCTGCTGCTGCAAGCCGTGATTGACATGCAAGGCATACAGCCGCAGCTTGCGCGGCGCGACCGCCGCGGCCAGATGCAGCAGCACGGTCGAATCCAAGCCGCCGGAAAAGCACACGCAGGCCGCGCTGCCGGCGGGCAACGCCGCCAGGGAGCGGCGCATGCGGGCGCGCGCCTCAGCTACCTTTGTCGGCATACTTGCCGAAGTCGCGCAGCTTGGACTCACGCCGCTTGAGACACGTGGCAGGCGACAGCTTGCGCAAGCGGGTCAAGGCGGCGCGCAGCTCCTTGCCGAGATTGGCAGCGGCCTGCTCGCGGTCGCGATGGGCGCCGCCGATCGGCTCGGGTACGATGGCGTCGATCAGGCCCAGCTTCTCGAGATCGCGGGCGCGCATGCGCATGGCGTTCGCGGCCTTCTCCTGATTGCCCTCGCCTTCCTTCCACAAGATCGCCGCGCAGCCCTCGGGCGTGATGACTGAATAGACCGCATGCTCGAGCATCAGCAGCTCATCGCCGACGCCGATGGCGAGCGCGCCGCCGGAGCCGCCCTCGCCGATGACGGCGCACACCACGGGGATGCGCACTCTGCTCAGCGCGAGCAGGTTGGCGCCGATGGCCTGGGAAATGCCGCGCTCCTCGGAACCGATGCCGCAATAAGCGCCGGGCGTGTCGATCAGGGTGATCAGCGGGAGCTTGAACTTCTCCGCCAGCTTGATCAGGCGCAGGGCCTTGCGATAGCCCTCCGGGTGCGGCATGCCGAAGTTGTGCTCGATGCGATCCTCGGTCTCGCGGCCCTTCTGGTGTCCGAGTACCATCACCGGATCGCCGTGAAAGCGCGCCAGGCCCCCGATGATCGCGCGATCGTCGGCGTACATGCGATCGCCGTGCAGCTCGCTGAAGTCGCTGAACAGCAGCTCGATGTAATCGAGGGCCTGCGGGCGCTGCGGATGGCGCGCGACCTGGCAGGTCTGCCAGCTGTCGAGCTTGCGGTAGATCGCGTTCAGCAGCTTGTCCGCTTCCTTGCGCTTGACGTTGATCTGCTCGACCACCTCTTGGGTGGTGGAGTTGTAGCCATCGCTCAGACGCAGCTGCTCGATTTCATTCTCCAGCGGCTCGACTTCCTTTTCGAATTCCAAATACTGCACGGCAAATGCCTGGGTCTCAAGCGTGATTTTAAGCGGCGGGGCCTAGGAACCGCCGTTTGCGCCCAAATCCCGCAGGAACGCCTCCGCCGCGACCGTCGCGATGCCCAGCGCCTCAGCCTTCTTCACCTTGGTCGCGCCGGGCTCTTCGCCCAGGACCACCAAGTCGGTCTGCTTGGTAACCCCGCTGACCGGCGTGCCGCCGTGCTTGAGCACCAGCTCGCGCGCCTGCTCCCGCGTATAGCCCTCCAAGCGGCCGGTTACCAGCACTTTCTTGCCCGCCAGGGAACCCTGCCGCTCTTGCTTGGCCGTGGTCCAGGTCACGCCCGCATACTTGTCGAGCTGGACCAGCAAGCGTTTGTATTCCTTCGACCGCGACAGCTGCTGCAGCGCGTCCACAACCTTGGCGGTGGCGGACGGGCCTTTCATGATCTGGGCGGGCAGGTCTCGCTCCAGGATCTCCTCAATCGATTTGACGTCATGCTCCGCCAGCTTCGCGACCAGCACGCCGGACTGCCGCGGCCACGGCTCCGGATCCTTGACGACGCCGTTGAGATAGTTGACGTGCTCGAGCACGGCTGCGAACGGCAAGGCCCGCGGCGGCGACCGCGGCGCTTCCCAGGCCACGCCGCGGCGGCGCAGCTTGGCGAGGTGGTCGCGGCTGACATAGCGCGCCGCCTCCGCATCCCCCTCTGCGAACAAGTCCTGGGATGCGCTCGCCGGCGGCTGGAAAAACTTCTTGATGCGTACCGCCGTCTCATAATCAACGGCTTCGACAAAGCACAACGCGGCCGCATCCCCCTTCTTGAGAAACTCTTCCGGCTCTGGAGTCTGCGCGAGGGATTCGGCCACCGTCCGGCCCAGGCCCGGAATCGCAAGCGAAGCCAGCACCCGCGCCAAAGTGGTCGAGCGCGCCCGGTCGATGATCGCCAGCTGCCGCCGCGCGGACTCGGCATCGCTCGCGCTGCGATCCTGTACTTTCTGCTTCAGGCTGCGCACCTTCTGCGCCGCCTTGGCCGCGATGCTCTTGGACTGCTCGGCGGCGCGCTTGACGATGCCCGGCAGCTTCTTGGCGAGCGCGGCGTCCGCAGCCGCGGCCGCGCGGGCCGATGCAGTCGCAGCCTTGAACGCATCCTGCGCGGCCGCGGCGATGGCCGCGGCCTGGCGCTGCGCCTCCTTGTTCTCCGTACCGTCGTTGTCGGCCGCGGTTATCAGCCGCCGCGCTTCCTGCGCAATCGCATCGATCTGAGCCCGCGGGGACTCCAACTCGTCGAGGACGAAGGCCGGCGGGCCCGCAGCCGGCGGCCGCGCGCTATCATCACCCCGCTCGAGCTGCAGCAGCTGGATGAAGTCCTTGGCCTTGAGCGCGAACAAGTCGGCGGGCTCGGAAACCATGTTGTGCCGGATCATCTTCTCCAGCGTCTTCTCCGCCAAGCCATCCATGTCCATCACCGGCCGCGAGACGAAATAACGCAGCAACGCCAGCTTGACGCCCGGACACGCTGAGCCCGTACACACCAGATTGACGCTGTCGCGCCGCAGCTCGCTCCCGCAAGCCGGACACTCTGATGGCAACTGCGGCAAGCGCTCCTCGCCGGTACGCCGATCGGTCAGCATCAACTCAAGCTTCGGGATCACCTCGCCCGAGCGGATCAACTCGACCCAATCGCCCAGGCGCAGGCGCCAGTCGCCATGGCGCGGAGACTCTTCATTCGCTAGCAGCTGCTTTTTCTTCTCGTCCTTGGTCTTGGAGGTGAAGAAAGCGTAGTTGTGCAACGTCGCCGACGATACCGTGACATCGCCGACCTTGACCGGGCGCAAGCGCGCGACCGGCGTGAGCACTCCGGTACGGCCCAGCTGCCAGTCGATGCCCTCCAGCCGCGTCAACGCGCGCTCAGCCAGGAACTTGAACGCCGCCATCGCCCGCGGCGCCTTCGCCGTCGTCCCCATCGCCGCGCCCGCCGCGATGTCGTCCAAGCGCAGCACAATGCCGTCGATGCCGTAGGGACTGTCCTCGCGATAAGCGCGGATCTTGGCCGCGTAACCCTCGAAGGACTCGGCGTCGGCTACCAGCTCGCTGGGCTCGGCTACTTGAAAGCCCAACTGCTTGAGGAACTCAAAGCTCGCCGCAGCGGTTGCGGGCACCGCCGCGCCCAGCGCGCTGTAGGCGATGAACTCAACCTGGCGCTGCGCGACCAGCTGCGCCTCGAGCTGTCGCAACGTGCCCGCCGTCGCATTGCGCGGATTGACGAACTCCGGCTTGTCCGCCTCCCGCTGCTGCTGGTTGGTCGCAGCAAAGCCCGCATGCGAGATCAAGGCCTCGCCCCGTACCGTCAGGGTACCGCGCTGGTCCTCCAGCAAGTACGGCACGCCCCGCACCAAGCGGATGTTCGGCGTGATGTTCTCTCCCCGGCGGCCGTCGCCGCGGGTCGCGCCCACCTTGAGGCGCCCGTCGATATAGCTGAGCGAGACCGCCAGGCCATCGAGCTTCGGCATCGCCAGGCACGCGCGCGAGCCCGCCTCTTTCATGCAGCGCCCGAAGAACAGCTCCAGCTGCTTGCGGCCCTTGCGCTCCTCGGCGTCCGGCGGGTCCTCATGGATCTTGTCCAGCGACAGCATCGGCTCAACGTGCTCGACCGCCGGAAAACTCGATTTGGGCTGTCCGCCGATGGTCTGGGTGGGCGAGTCCGCGGTGATCAGCTCCGGCTGGCGGCTCTCCAGCTCAACCAGCTCGTCCAGCAGGCGGTCGTACTCCGCATCGGCGATCTCCGGCGCGTCCTGGTTGAAGTACAGATCGTTGGCGCGCTGCAGCAGCGCGCGCAGCTGGGCCGCGCGCTGCGCCGCATCCGTCATGGAAGTACCCTCAGCCGCTGAACAGCGCCCGGGCCAGCTTGCTGCCCGGCGGCACGCCTTGCTCGCGCATGTAATCAATCAACTCCCGCATGTCCTCGCGGGTGCCCTGGATGCCGTCATCATCGAGAGGGACTCCATGCGCGTCGACCAGGTCAAAGCGCAGCACCCGCGCCAGCTTGCTCGCCAGCTTGAACATCTCGTCATAGGCCGCCAGCGGATCGGATACATGCGGAAAATCGATGGACGCCACCAGCCGCGCGATGCGACGGTCCGGCGACTTGCTCGTCAACTCCTGCGGCTTGCCGTTCGTGAGCGTGTACCAGGTCTCGCCGTTGACCTGCCGCCGCAGCTCGCCGTCGATCTCCTCCAGGCCCTCAGCCAGGGCCAGATCGACCACATCGCCGCCCTTGTGCGCGACGCCGCCCTCGGTCGCAACCGCCACCAACAGCGCGTCCACCCGCTTGTCGGCTATCTGGCAGAACTGCTCCACCGCATCCATGCGCTGCTCGACATCGGCCTTCGCCGGATAATGCGCCACGCCCTTGTACTTGCGCATCAAGCCCTGGATCGCGCGCACCAGCTGCGGCAAGGCGTCTCCGCCCAGCTTCGAAGCGCGGTTGCATACCGGCACGCCCCAGACCAGCTCGCGATAGCTGTTGCCCGGGCGCGGGGTCTCCCACTGGCCGCTCTTGCGGCTGTAGCCCAGCACCGTCTGGTGGCGCCGCAAGCGCACTTCGTCCTCGATCGAAGTCGCGAGCTGATGGATCGCGGTCGCGTCGATGCCCTGCTTGAACTGCATGCGCACCAAATAATAATACAGCTCCTGCAGCTTGGAGCCGTCGAGCGGCGGGAACTCATCGCCATCATCAGCCGCGACAGCCGGCGGCGGCGCAGGCGCGGCTGGAGGCTGCGGCTCAGGCGCAGGCGCAGGCTGGGACTCGGGCGCGGGCGCAGCAGGCGCGGGCGCGCCCGGCGACCGGACAATCGTCGGCTTGAGCTCGTCGTCGACGAAGCTGCTCGGATCGTACTGCTGGTCTTCCTCGGGCGTGAACGCCGGCTCCTGCCCGGCCTCCCGCGGCGGCGGCGAGACCGTCTTGCGCCCCGCCGGCTTCGGCGCCGGCGCGCGCCGCAGATGCGCATACAAGCCATACAGCGCGAACGGAGCCAGCACCATCGCCGCGACGATCAGCATCTCCTCCAGCATCGCGCTCTCCCTAGCCCGCCGCGCGCGCTTGCTCGACCGCCTCGTCCAACTGCACCGCCACCAATTTGGTGACGCCTTTCTCCTCTTGGGTGACCCCCACCAGCCGGTCGACGCGCTCGATCACCTGCCGGTTGTGCGTGACCAGCAGGAACTGCGAACGCTCCCGCATGGTCTCGAGCAAGTTGCAAAAACGCTGGGTGTTGGCGTCGTCCAGCGCCGCGTCCACCTCATCGAGCACGCAGAACGGCGGCGGGTTCAATTCATTGAGCGCGAAGATGAACGCCAGGGCCGTCAAGGTCTTCTCCCCGCCGGACAGCGCCTGGATGTGCGCGACCCGCTTGCCCGGCAACGAGACCTTCAGCTGCATCTCGGCCGCGAGAAAATCATCGCTGTCGAGCTCTATCGCCGCTGAGCCGCCATCAAACAATTTTTGGAACAAGGCGCTGAACTTGATGTTGAGCTGGCCGTGGACGTCCTTGATGCGGCCCAGCATCTCCGCGTCGATGCGCTTGATCGCATCCTGCAGCGCCTCCAAGGCCTGGTTGACGTCCGCCTGCTGCTCTTCGATCCCCGCCAGGCGCTCTTCGCAGGCGCGGTGCTCTTCCTCCGCCGCGTAGTTGACCTCGCCGGCGCTCTCGATGCGCTTCTCGAGACGCTCCGCCAAGCTGGTGGCCTCAGCGAGAGTGCCGTACCGCTTGCGCAGCTGCGCGAGGGCTTCCTCGTCTACGCCGCGCTCGGCCAAGCGGCCCTTGACCGCCTGGGCCTCGGCGCGCTTCGCCGCCACTTCCACCTCGCCGGCGCGCGAGCCCTGCTCAGCCTCCTCCAGCGCCGCGCGCAGCTCTTGCAGCGCCGCTTCCTTGGCCTGGCGGCTCTCATCCATCTCCTTGATGCCCTGCTCGAGCGCGTCCACTTCCTGCTTGGCTGCGGCCACTTTCTCATCAGCCGCCGCGATGGCGCGGTCCAAGCTGGCGTGATCGCGCTGCTTATACTGCTCTTGATGCTTGACGATGCTCGTCCGAGCCTTGCCCAGCGCCAGCTTGGCCTCGACCAGCCGCGCCTGCAAATCGGAACCGCGCTGCTTGTTCAGCTGCTCTTGCAGCTGCGCCTCATGCAAAGCGTTCTTGAGCTCGCCATGGGCCGCGCGGCTCGCTTCGAGCGCGGCCACCGCCGCTTGGCGCTCGTCCCGGCAGGACGCAACGGCGCCAGCGGCCTTGCCGGCGCGCTGCTCGTCCTGCTCCAGGCGCCGCTGCGCCGCAAGCTGCTTTTTCTCCTGGGCCGCGATGTCCTTGCGGCCGCGTTCGATCGCCGCGCGCAAGCGCTTGCTCTGCTCAGCATGATAGTCGGCCGCATGCTTGCGCCGCAAAGCCTCCTGCTCTTCCTGCGTCAGGGCCTCTTCCTCGCGCTCGCGCTGCGCGAGCAGCTCCGCCGCCTTGGCCTCAAGCTCGGCCGCGCGCTCGCCCAAGCGCGCGTGCTTGCCCTCGGCCGCAACCAGCAAGCGCTCCAGCTCCTGCAAGCGGGCTTCAGTGCGCTTGAGCCGGCTGTTCCACTCGACGCCGGCCTTGCGGCTGCGCCGCGCGCTCACCGCACCCGGTACGAAACATGAGCCGTCGGGGACCACCACCAGTTGACCGGGCGCCAGCTGCGGCAAGGCCGCCACCGCAGTCGCATGATCGGGCGCCAAAAAAGCCTGCGCCAGCCAATAGCCCAGCAGCGGCCGCCACTTGGGCGCCGCCTCAACACGCTCGAGCAACGGTACCAAACCCTTTGGCGCCGCCGGCGCCTGCGGCGGTTCAGCCGCCAGCTTGGGATCGACCAGCACCAGACCCTCGGGCGGCTCGGCCGCAGCCAACAAGCGCGTCAGGTTCGGCGCGACAAAGCCCTCCAGCAAATGTCCCAGGGCCGCGTCGACCGCTTTCTCACAACCCGGCGCCTTGATGCCGGCCGCTTCCGCCAGGGTCGCAGCCTCGCCCAGGCCGCGCGCCGCCAGCCACTGGGCATAGCGATCCTTGATCTTGCCCGCTATCTGCCGCAGCAATTCCTGCTCGGCCTGCAGCCCGCCCTGCTCGCCCTGCAGGCGCAGGATCTCCTCCTTGGCCTCGCCCAGCTCCACGCCCAGCTCCTGGCGCTGCCGCTCATTGTCCTGCGCCGCTTGCCGCGCCTTGGCCGCGCTGCTGCGCACCCGCTCCAGGCTGCGCGCGTCCGGCGCCGGCGCCGGCGCGAGATGCTCAAGCTCGTGCTCGGCCGCAGCGACGCCCTTGGCCGCATCGGCCAAGCGCTGCCGCAGCAGCTCGCAGGCCGCCTGGCTCTCGCCGCGCTGCTGGCTGGCCGCGGCCTGCGCCTCTTCCGCCTGCGCCAATTTCTCCTGGGCCGCCGCCAAGCTCTTGCCCGCGGCCCCCAGCTCGGCCTCGCCCCCGCCGATCGCGGCTGCGGCGGCCTTGGCCCGGGCCTCGAGCTCGCGATGCCGCTTGCGGCTGTCCTGCTCTTCGTCCGTCAGCTGCTCGACGCGCTCGGCGAGCTCCTTGGCCTCGGCGGTCGCCTCGTCGATCAGCTCGCGCGCGCGCTCAGTTGCGCTGGCGTACTCGCGCAGCGCCTGCTCGTGTTTTTCCTTGTCCGCCATGGCGCCGTAATAACGCGCCTGCAGCTTGTTCCCCTCGGCCGAACGCTTGTGGCGCTGCTTGTGCAGGACTGCGACCTCCTTCTCCGTCGCCGCATGCTGCTTGCGCAGCTCACGCACGCGCCCGGTCGCGCCCTGCGCCGCTTCAGCCGCCTCATCCGCCGCCGCGGTCAGCTCCTCAAAGCGCAGCTGCAGTCCCAACTGCCGGGCGACATCCAGGCGCTGGCGGGCCTCGCGCATCTTCGCCGTCAGCTGCGCCTGCTTCGCCAGGGCGTCGCGCTGGCGGCGCAGCTCGCCCAAGCTGTCGTCGATGCGGTCCAGATTGGCGCGCGCCGCCTTGATGCGGGATTCGGTCTCGCGCCGGCGCTCCTTGTAGATCGCCACGCCGGCGGCCTCTTCAAGATGACCGCGGATGCGCTTGGGCTCGGCGCGGACGATGGTCGTGATCCGCTCCTGCTCGACGATGCCGTAAGAGCGCGCGCCGCTGCCGGTACCGGCGAACAGATCCACCACATCGCGGCGGCGTACGCGCTGGCCATTGATGAAGTAGCTCGAATCGCCATCGCGCTCGAGCTGCCGGCGTACCGACAGCTCGGCGTATTCGCTCCACATGCCCAGGTCGCGGCTGCCGTCGTTCGCGAGCAGCAATTCGACGCTGCACCAGTCGGCCGCCCGCTGGGTCGCAGCGCCGTTGAAGATAATGTCCGCGCTGATTTCCTGCCGCAGCTGGCTCGCGCGGCTCTCGCCCATGGCCCAGCGCAGGGCATCGACGACGTTCGACTTGCCGCAGCCGTTCGGGCCCACCAGGCCCAGCAGGCCGTCGCCGACGGTGATCACGCTGCGCTTGGCGAAGGACTTGAAGCCCGTCAGCACAATCTGCTTGAGTCGCATGCCGCTTGCCTAAGCCTTGGTGAACAACAACGAGGCGTTGGTCCCGCCGAAGCCGAATGAATTCGACAGCGCACCCCGTACTTCCAGGTCGCGCGCGCCGGCCGCGACGTAGTCCAGGTCGCACTGCTCGTCTTGATTGTCGATGTTGATCGTCGGCGGTACCTTGCCATGCGCGAGCGCCATGACCGCGAAGACCGCTTCGATGCCGCCGGCCGCGCCCAGCAGGTGCCCGGTCATCGACTTGGTCCCCGAAATCGCCAGCGAGTCCGCATGCGCGCCGAAAACTTCCTTGATCGCGCGGGTCTCGGCGATGTCGCCCAGCGGCGTTGACGTCCCGTGGGCGTTGATGTGCTGGATGTCGCCCGGCTCGACCGCAGCGTCCCGCAGGGCATGCGCCATGGCCGCGCGCGCGCCGGCGCCGTCCTCGGGCGGAGCCGTGATGTGATGGGCGTCGCCGCTCTGGCCGTAGCCGCTCAGTTCGCAGTACGTCCGCGCGCCGCGCGCGCGAGCGTGCTCGGCCTCTTCGAGCACCAGGATGCCGGCGCCTTCGCCCAGCACAAAGCCGTTGCGGTCGCGGTCGAACGGACGGGATGCGCCCGCCGGATCGTCGTTGCGGGCCGCCAGCGCCTGGGCGTTGCCGAAGCCTGCGACCGCCAGCGCGGTGATGCAGCTCTCCGCGCCGCCGGCGACGATGATGTCCGCATCGCCGTAAGCGATCTTGCGCGCGCCCTCGCCGATGCAGTGGGTCCCCGTGGTGCACGCCGTCGCCAGTGCCAGGTTCGGGCCGCGCAGGCCGTACAGCATCGAGACCCAGCCGGCCGCCATGTTGATGATCGATCCCGGCACGAAGAAGGGCGAGACCCGCCGCGGTCCTTCGTTCTCGACGATCCCGCAAGCCTGCTCAATCATCGGCAGGCCGCCGATGCCCGAGCCGATCAAGGCCCCGGCGCGCGCTGCGTCGAACTTGCCCTCGCCGTCCAGGCCCGCATCGCCGAGGGCCTGCTCGGCCGCGGCGAGCGCATAGCGGATGAAGACGTCGGCCCGGCGCGCGTGCCGCGGGTTGAAGGCCGCGGCGTCAGCGAAGTCCTTGACCTCAGCGGCGACGCGGCAGCGATGGCCCTCGGAATCGAAGCGGCTGATGGTCGCGACGCCCGAGCGTCCGGCCAGCAGGCTGTCCCACGCCGCGGCGACGGTATTGCCGACTGGCGAGACGATGCCAAGTCCGGTTACCGCAACCCGGCGCCCTTGCATGGGTAATCCGCGCCGCGGCGGTCAGTCGCTCTTGGACGCGAGATGCTCGTGGATGTGCTTGACAGCCTCGCCGACGGTGGTGATGGTCTGCGCCTTGTCATCGGGGATGGTGATCTGGAACTTCTTCTCCATCTCCATGATGATCTCGACGTTGTCCAGCGAGTCGGCCCCGAGGTCCTCGACGAAGCGGCTCTCTTCCTTGATGTCCTGCGCCTCTTTGCCCAGCTGGCTCGCGACGATAGCGAACACGTCGCTCTTGATCTGTTCTTCTTCCATGCTAGCGAAACCTCCTGTTTCCGGATGCGGCGTTAATGAACGCCTATTTTAACCTAGCAGCCCGCATAACTACATATGCGGTCCTAGCCCGCCCTCATCCCCATATCTTGGTGGCCGCGGCCAGCTGGCAGCCGCAGGCCTGGCCTCAGCCGCCGAGCAGGCTTAATTCGACCGCGATCATGCCAGCGCAGCAGCCAGCCCCAGGCCGGGTTGCCCGGCACCGGCGCCAACCTGGATCTAGGTCCTGGCGCGCCCGCCGGTCGCGCGCCCAGCAACAGCCGCTTGCACCCCGCGCCAACCTGCGGCAGCGATATCTTATTGGAATTGCTCCAAGCAAAGGCTGCCTAGTTGCCCATCTTCTTCGCGATCTGCTCTTTTTTGGCTTGCAGGTAAGTGAAGAACGAGGGGATGCCCGCTTCCATCAGGCCTTTCCTGCTCTGCCAGATGAAACCTATCCGCTGCAGTTTGTCGACAATGTCCATGGCATCGTCTTCGCTGAGATCGCTGTTCTTCTGCTGCAAATCGTGCTCAATGATCTCTCTCTCCACGTTGGCTTCTTGTTGCCGCATGATGGTCTCGGCGGCACACAAGGCATGTGATGTGAGCTTGCCCTTATGCAGTTCGTTATAGATTTTGGTGTAGAAATTTATGCGCTCGTCCCCAATCTCTTCCTGGGCCTGCTTAACCAGCTCGACATCAACACGCCGCTTTCCATCTTTGGGCAATAGCTTCCAAACCTCCGCCCCCACCAGCTGGACGAAATAAGGGTAGTTGTCGGTCATGCCCCACATCATCTCCAGGGCTGCCGGCTCGACTTCGATGCCGCGATTGGTGAACGGCTTGCTGAGCGCGTCCTTGCTCTCCTCGGTCGCCAGCAGGTTGATGTAGATGTCCTTGCTTCTTGTCATGAACGTCGCTTCGATGTTCATCAGATAACTGGGCAAATCCGGGGTGCCCGCTAGCAGCATCACCAAAGGATATTCCTCATTGATCAGCCGCTGCCCGACCTGCAGCATGATTCCCAAGTATTTGGCCTGGTAGTGATGTGCCTCGTCCATCAGCACGGCCACGGGCCCTTGGCTCAGCCTGGCCTGCAGCAGCTGTTCATAGCTTTGAGAGGCCTCGCTTAGTTGCACGCCGCCGCCGAGGGGGCCAACGGAAAGATTGAAGCCCTTCACCATTTTCAGCAAGGATGCATCATCCCCGGCCATCTTTTTGAGCAGGCGACCCAGCGCATCGCCAGCCGCCAGGTCCTTGACATACTCCAGCCGCGCCACATGGATCTTCATCTCCTGGGCCCGTTTCTGCATCCAGCGCAGCAGCAGCGTCTTGCCCACCCCGCGCGGGCCGGTGAGTACTATCGGCGGCATCGCATCGTGCTCCAGCAAGGCATCTTCTTCCTGGACCTCGCTCGGGGCGATGCTCTGCAGGGCATCCTCGAGCACGTCGAACACATCCTCCCGGCCGGCGATATGCTCCGGGGCGTGCCCGGTCCCGGGAGTAAAAGGATCTTTTCTCCGCTTGGCAGGCTGGGCAGTCATAACCATATTTTAGGGGATTATACGGAATTTATATCCTTAACTTTGCAAATCTGCGTCTGTTCGCCTGAAAAGGCTTGGCTTCCCAAAGCTTGGATGTGGCACGCCAATCCATAGAAGCAAAGAATTGATTAAGGATTGCCTCAAGCAAAGCAAGCAATTCCTAATGATATTTTATTGATGCTTGCGCTCAAGCAAGTACAGCGCTGTCTCGCACCGCAGGTGGCGCTAAATCACAAGACTTGAGAGGCCGCGATGGTGCGGCTGGGTTAATCGCCGAGCAGGCTGAACTCGATCGCGATCATGTCGCGCTCGTCCTGCCGCCAGCGCAGCAGCCAGCTGCCGCCGTCGCCGTGGCGCAGGCGCAGGCCGACTTCGCCGGCCTCGGTGGCGAAGGACCAGCCGCCGTACGGCGTGAGCACGCCGCCGTCGACGGCGAGGCCGTAGCCGATCTCAGCGGCGCCCCGCATGCCGGCGTCTGGATTGGCAAGCAGGTCGGCTCCGGCCGCCGGTCCATGCGCCGGCGTGGCCGCCAGGCCCAGGCCCAGGTTGCCGGGCGCGGTGGAAAAACGCAGGTCGAAGGACCCGCCGCTGGCGGTGAAGTCACCTTCATTCATGCCGATGAACAGGTATTCTGCGGCCATCGCCAGGCGCTGGCTGGCATAGCCGAGGCCGGCGCTGAGCTCGTACTTGTGGCCCGGATCGTCGCCCCAGTCGACGGCGAGCGCGACGCCGGCCGAGGGCCGCAGCGAGCCGCCGCCCATGGCGATGTCCGGCGCATACCGCGCGCCGGCCCGCAGGCTCATGTTGTCCGCCTTGGAGCCGTCCGGGCCCAAGTCCGGGATGTCCAGGGATCCGCCGCTGAAAGCGCCCTCGATCTCCAGGCTGTCCGAGGCCGCCTCGCGGTAACCCAGGGCCCAGCCGAGATAGTCCGCGTCATAGGTCCCGCCAGCGTCCGCGTCCTTCAGCTCGGCCTCGCCCTTGCCGACCGCGACCGCGCCCGCCAAGTGCCCGCCCTCGAGCGGCAGCGACGCATACGGCTGGGCCACGTCCAGCTCCAGGACGTAGTTGCCCGCATAGGCATTGCTGTCGGACGTGCCGCTGCTGTAGTCGGTGTCCAGCTGGTGGCGGCCGTAGCCCACGCCGAACAAGGCCCCGCCCGCCAGGCGGTAGTCAGCGCCGATCTGCGCCGAGAACATGTCGCCCTCGTGCCGCAGTGGATCGCTGTCTGCCCCATCCTCCAGCTGCAGGAACTCAGCCCGGCCCCAGGCGCCGAAGCCCGGCCGGCCGGAGGCCGCGGCGTCCAGGCCCAGCGCGAACTCCTGCCCGGCCAGCAGGCCGCGCAGGTCGATGTCGCCGCTCTCGAGCTGCTGCTCCTTGGCCGCCAGCAGGCCTAGCAGCGACTGCTCGCTTGCTATGGAGCCCGCCGCGCGCCGCAGCACCGCGTCGATGCCGCGCAAGCCGACCACCCGCGTGACCGCCGCGCCGGTCGCCTGGCCCACCGCGGCCTGCTCGGCCCCGCTCGCGTCCAAAACCGTCACCTGATACGACAGCGTCAGCGGCTCGACGCCCGCCGGCGCCGGGGAACAGGCCGGCGTCGCCACCGCCGCGAATGTCAGCGTACCCGGAGTCGCCGCGCCGATCAGCTCCAGCCCCGCATGGACCCCGCGCGACAGGTTGGCCAAGGTAAGGTCGTCGCCGGCAGCGCCGTCTTTCGCGTCGCTCGCCGTGTAGCGCTGGAAGTGCGCGAGCGTCGCCGCGCTGCCCGTCAACACCAGGCGCGCGCGGTCGCAGGCCGCCGTGTAGCTGTGAAAGCGGATGCCGGTGTCCACCGGCTCGGTGCCGATGGCCGAGGCCAGAATCACCGAGGATGCCTGGCTGCGGGACTTGGAACCCGCCTGCCACATGGTCGGATCAATCAGCGTCACCAAGGCCGTGATGGTGTTCGCCAGCGCGCCCGCGCAGCCCGACCGCGTCGTGTCCGTCTCCGCCAGCACCCGCACCGTCAAGGTTCCGGCCGGCGCAGCAGCCCGCGGCGCGAACAGCAAGGCCAAGGCCCGGTTGTTCGCCGCGCTGGCGCTGAACATCGGCACGTTCGCATGCGAGACCGCCGCCGCGCCCGACAGGACGCCGCTCGCATTCACCGGCTGCAAACGCAGGTAACCAGTGTGATTGAGCAAGCGCATGCTGGTGTTCGGACAGGCCGCCAGGCCCCGCTGGAACTTGATGCCCGTGGTGACCGCCGTCGCGCTCGCCTGCAGCACGTTGGTCCACAGCGTCGACGCCGCCCGCAGCGTCTCGTTCGAGCCCACCTCGCGATAGCCCGCCCGGATGGTGACCGCGTAGGACAGCGTCAGCGGATTCGCCGGCCGGTCCGATGCCGCGCACGTCGACGCCGGCGTAACCTCCACCGTCGCGCGCTCGACCCGCGCCCGCGCGCCCACGTTCGCATTGGCGCTGAACACCAGCCGGAAATGGTTGTCCGCGGCGTTGCCGTCCTGCATGTGCACGCCCGTGAAACTCCGGCCTTGCGCGCCCACCGCCGTCGTCGACCCGCCGCTCACCCGCATCCGCAGCAGCCCCAGCCACGTGCCCGCCGCGCTGTCCAGCGCCACGTCAAACAGCCGGCAGTTCGCCGAGCTGCGATGCACCCGGATCCCCGTCGGCGTCGGCGACGACGCGGCCGCCAGGGCCGGCGCCGCGAACGAGCCCGACGCCGCCACGCTGTCCTTGCCCTCGATCTCCCAGGCGTTGACCGCCATCGTCACCGTCACCAGATACGACAGCGTCTGCGGCTCGATGGTAACCGCCGCGCAGCCCGACGACACCACCGCCGTGACCGTCAGCGTCCCCGCCGGCGGACTGCCCTTCAACTCCAGCCGCGCGTAGTTGCCCCCGCTGCTCGCGACGCTCCCCACCGTCACCTCGAAGCCCGGCGAGCCCGCCAACGCCGCGTTGGTGCTCCCATTCACGCCGCGCAGCTGCATGATGTCCCGCACCCGCGCCCGTGCGTTGCCCGCGCCCGTCACCTGATTGTTTGGCAGCGCCACCTCCATCGTCGCACATGTGCCCGCATAGCGGTGGATCTTGATCCCCGTCGGCTGGCTGCCGCTGACCGGCGTCGCGAACACCGAGGCCGCTGCCGCCGCGTCGTTCGATCCCGTCGTCCACGCCGCCGCCGCCGCCGTCACCTTCGCCGTGATCGTCCGCGCGAACGCGCCCGGACAGGCGGTGTTGCTGGCGGGGCTGTCCACCTTGACCTCAATCGTCAGCGTGCCCGCCGTCACCGTCGCGCCCGCCTTGAACAGCAGCGCCAGCGCCCGGGCGTTGGTCCCGCCCATCGCCACCCCGCTGTGCGCCGTCAGCAACGAACCCGTCAAGGCGTTGCTCGACGGATTCATATGCTGCAGGCGCAGGTTGTCGGTGTGGGTCAGCAAGGTCATGTTCGTCGGACACCGCATCGTGCCGCGCTGGAACACGATCCCCGTGGTGATGGAAACATTGCTAGCTAGCGTGGCGGAACGGAACACGCTCGCCGCCGCCAGCGACTCCGCCGTGCGGATGTTGCGATTCGCCAGCAGCTTGATGGTGATGCCGGCTCTCCGAAAAGTGCCTCCTATATTGCAAGGGCCTTCTAACGACACTTGGAACGCCAACGTCTTTTCCCCGGTGAATGTTTGATTGGCCTTGATATTGAGCGTGGCATGCTGACTCGTTGGATCGGTAAGAGTTATGAACATTCCTGCCACATTGTCGTTTCTCCTAAGGCGGACATTATCTACACCGTCATCAGTCCCGAGAGGAGTAAGGGCATATTGAGAGCTCCTGCCAGTGCACGCGGTCTGGTGCGCGAATTTGCCCCTGGTGCCGACTTCGCTCGAATTGTTATGCACCTCAAACAGGTTTAGGGTCCCCACGGGAGCGTCGTTAATCCGAGCGCTCCAGCCATTCGGATAATTGCTAGGATTCCAAACCTGCTGTCGCGCCTGCGCCAGGGCCAGGGCCGGCAGCAGGGACAGCAGCGCCAGCAGCAGGACGCGCTGGATGCTCAGCAACCCAGGCATCCGGGCCGCAGTTTCGGATAAGGGGGGGGGTGGAACTCTTGAACATCTGCGCCTTCAATCCAATCAGGCACTATTTTATACGATGGGCATGGATTTATGTGGCAGCCAAGCGTCAAATTAGAATCAACCACCGCCCATGCCCGCCGCCGCCACGCCAACTGCCCCGACCGCGGTCGGGCTGCTGAGCACGTGCCTGGCCGACCTGCTGCGGCCCGAAATCGCCATCGCCGCCCGGCGGTTGCTCGCCGCATGCGGCTGCGAACCGCGCGTACCCGCCGCGCAGACCTGCTGCGGCCAGCCCGCTCTCAACGCCGGCCGGCGCGCTGACGCCAAGCGGCTGCTGCTGCAGATGGCCGGGCTGTTCGAAGACTGCGACGCCGTCGTCGCGCCCTCCGGCTCATGCATCGGCGCGATCAAGGTGCATATGGCAGCGCTGTTCGAGCCCGCTGAAACCGGCGCGGACGAGGCCCAGGCCTTCGCGGCAAAATGCATGGAACTATCCCAATTCCTCGCATCCCGCGCGTTCGAGCCGCAGCCAGCCAGCCAGCCGCTGAGCATCGCCTATCACGATTCATGCGCCGGCCTGCGCGAGCTCGGACTCGGCGCTGAGCCGCGGCGGCTGCTCGAGCGCGCCGGTCACCGGCTCATTCCCCTCGAGGACAATGAAGTCTGCTGCGGCTTCGGGGGCTCGTTCGCAGTCAAGTTCGGCGCCGTGTCCGCTCACATGGCCGAGGACAAGTGCCGCTGCGCCATCGCATCCGGGGCCGAAGCCCTCGCCATGGGCGATTTGGGCTGCATCCTCAATATCGAAGGGCGCATGCTGCGCCGGCAGGACAGCATGCCGGTCTATCATTACGCCCAGCTGCTGACCGACTGAAGCGCAATGAGCACCGCCCCGCTGAACTTCGCCCGCCGCGCCGAGCTGGGCAAGGACAATCCCGCCCTGCGCCAGGCCATGGCGACCGCCAAGCAGCAGCTGTTCGCCAATGCTGACAAGGCCATGGCCCATCCCGACTACGCGCAGTGGCGGGATGAGGGCGCGCGCATCCGGGCCGACGCCCTCGCGCGGCTGCCGGAGCTGCTCGAGCGCTTCGAAGAGCGCGCAACCGCGGCGGGCGCCACCGTGCACTGGGCGAGCGACGCAGCCGCGGCAAGGAAGCTGGTCGCGGACATCGCCCGGCAGCACAATTGTCGCAGCGTCGTCAAGTCCAAGTCCATGCTGACCGAGGAGATCGGGCTCAACGACGGCCTCGCGGCCGCCGGCCTCGACGTGCTCGAGACCGACCTGGGCGAATATGTCGTCCAGCTCAGCGGCGGCCGGCCCTCGCACATCATCGCGCCCATCATCCACATGACCTCCCAGGATGTCAACAACCTGTTCGCCGCCAAGCACGGCGACGGACTGCACGACAGCAAGGAAGCCATCGTCGCCGCCGCCCGCCAGCGCCTGCGCCCGCGCATGCGCGGCGCTGATATGGGCGTGACTGGCGCCAACTTCCTCGTCGCGGACACCGGCAGCGTCGCAATCGTCACCAATGAGGGCAACGGACGCTTCTGCGGGTCGCTCCCCCGGGTGCGGGTGTCGATCGCCGGCATCGAAAAGGTCATCCCCGGTCTCGCCGAGCTCGGCAAGCTGCTGCGCCTGCTCCCGCGCGCCGCGACCGGACAGCACTCCAGCGCTTATGTCAGCATCGGTACCGGCGTCCGCGGCGAAGGCCAGCCCGAGCATCACCACGTCATCCTCGTCGATGGCGGGCGCTCCAAGCTGCTCGCGAGCAAGTACCACGAGATGCTGCGCTGCATCCGCTGCGGCTCATGCATGAACCATTGCCCCGTCTACCAGGTCGCCGGCGGGCTCAGCTACAACTCGGTCTACGTCGGGCCCATGGGCGCGGTGCTGTCGCCGCATCTGTTCGGTCCCAGCCACGACGACCTGCCGCATGCCGCGACCATGTGCGGAGCATGCTCGGCCCACTGCCCGGTCAAGATTCCTTTGCCCGAGCTCATGCGCAAGCTGCGCGAGGACCAAGTCGACGCCGGCCGCGAAACCCGGCTGCAGCGGGCGCTGTTCGCGATCTGGATGTATGCCGCGACCCGCCCGCGGCTGTACGCTGCGGGATCGCGGCTGGGATCAGCATTCCTGCGCGCGGTCGCATGGAGCCGGCGCGGGCTGCCCGCCGCCCTGCCGGGCGGACGCTGGTTCACCAACCGCAGCCTGCGCGCGCCCGCTCGCAAGCCTTTCCGCTTCGATGAGGCCAATCGCCCATGAGCGCTCCGCGCCACGGCGTCTTCCTCGATGCCAAGACCATCGCCTGCGACCTGGTCCAGCCGTCCTCCCTCGCCTCATGGGACGTACATCAGCTGCTGCCCGCCAGCGAGGTGGCTGCGAGCATCGCCAATGCCCACGTCGTCTACACCAACAAGATCCCGCTCGACGCCACGGCGCTCGAACGCGCGACGCAGCTCGAGCTGGTCGTCGTCGCGGCCACCGGCTATGACATCATCGACCTCGAGTACTGCCGGCAGCGCGGCATCGCCGTCGCCAACAGCCCCGCGTACTCGGTGAGCTCAGTGCCCGAGCACGCCATCGCGCTGATGTTCGCGGTCGCGCGCGCCATCGTGCCCTATCACGCCGCGGCCACGGACGGCACCTGGGCCGCGACCGACTGCTTCTGCCTGCATGAGCACCGCATCATCGAGCTGCGGGGCAAGCAGGTCGGCCTGGTCGGCAGCGGCAGCCTCGGGCGCGCCACCGCCGAGCTGTGCGCCAGCCTCGGCATGCGCGCCGTCTTTCTCACGCGCCACGATGGCCAGCAGGACGACCTGCCGCGCATGCCGCTCGCTGAACTGCTCGCGAGCTCCGATGTCCTCAGCCTGCACTGCCCGCTCACGCCGGCCACGCGCAACATGATCGATGCAGCCGCCCTCGCCAAGATGAAGCCCGGCGCCATCTTGATCAACACCGCCCGCGGCGCGCTCGTCGATGCGGACGCCCTCGTCGCCGCCCTGGACAAGGGCCAGCTGCGCGGCGCCGGCATCGACGTACTCGCGCAGGAACCGCCCGGTCCTGAGCAGGCTGTCCTGCTGGACTGCCGTCATCCCGGCTTGGTGCTCAGCCCGCATGTCGCATGGGCGAGCTTGGAAGCGCAGCAGCGTCTCACACGCTTGCTCGCGGCCACCACCGATTCCTTCTTCGCGGGCCAGCCCCAGCACCTCGTTTCCTGAGCCACTCAGCATGGAAGACCGCGACAAGATCCTCGCCGCCGTGCGCATCGCGCTCGAGGACAATCCCCTGGAGCCCGACGCGACCGAGTTGTTCCCGCGCGACGCTTATGCCAGCAACGGCGCGGATGAACTGCTCCGGCAGCTCGAGAAATGCAGCTGTGAAGTGCATGAGCTCAAGCAGCTAGAGGACCTGCCCGCCGCCGCCGCCGAGGTACTGCAAGCCCATCAGCTGCCGCTGCGGCTCGCGCTCGCGCCGGCCAAGCTGGGTGAGCTGCCATGGGATCAGCACGGCGTCGCCTGGCAGGAGACTTGGGATGAACAGCTCGTCGTCGCCCTCACCGCCGTCGATGGCGCCATCGCTGAGACCGGCCAGCTCGTCGTCAACGATCGCAGCGATCCGCAGCACCTCAGCCTGCTGGCCGACACCCACTTGGCGCTGCTCAAGCGGGACGCCATCCACCCGTCGCTCGATCATCTCGCCGCCGCCCTCGGGCCGGAGCCCGCGGGCGCCGCCGCCTTGATCGCCGGGCCCTCGCGCACCGCCGACATCGAACAAACCCTGATCCTCGGGGCCCACGGCCCACGACGGGTCGTCGTCTTCGTCTATTGAAACAGGGCTTATCTGCCTGTTTAACTAAGACTGCCTTGGCAGTTGAACTCAGCCCTGTTCTTTCAGCCCTTGTTGCGCTCCTGCATGGCTTTGAAGTATTTAAAGAAGGATGGGATGGCAGCCCGTACCGCGGCGTCGTTCGCAAACCATACCAGGCTGTTGTCCAGCAGCAGATTGAAAATCTTGCGTGCCTCTTCTTTGCTCATGCCGTCGTTAGCGGCAGCTAGTTCCGTGACCATTCTCACGCGCGTCAATGGTGGGTCCGCGGCTTCCACTATAGCTACAACCTGGTCGGCGTAATCCAATACGCCGGCTTTGTCGATTGCCTCGTAAACTCTTAGATAGTAACCTTGGCGCTTCTCCTGCATGGCTGTCTCAGCGCTCTGCGCCAGAGAGAGATCAATTTCCTTGCGGTCGGCGTCCTGCATGGCTTCCCACACCGCCTCGCCCGCCAGCTGGATGAAAAAGGGATAATTGTCAGTCCAGCTCGCCATCAAATCGAGTACCTCATCCGACACCGACACGCCATTGTCCAGGAACGGCTTGCGCAAGGCGTCGCGCACCGCCTCGTCGCTGAGCTGATGGATGTACATCGCTTGGAAGCGCTGGGCAAAGGTGGCTTTGGCTTGGTCCAGTTTACCGTCGAGCGCTGGAGTGCCGGCCATCATCACCGCCAAAGGAAGTTTTTGCTTGATCATTCGCTGGCACGCCTGCAGCAGGGTTCCCAATGATTCCACGTCGTAGTGCATCGCCTCGTCCAGCGACAACAGCACGGCATGCCGGCGCAGCCGGGAACGCAGCACTCGCGTAATCGTCTGCCTCTCGTAATATTTCTGCTCCGTGGCAACGCCGGCCGGACCGATGTCCGTGCGGAACTTGAAGAGGCTGCCCAGCCAAAGCAATGCTCGCTCGCGGATGTCCATGCCTTCAAGCAAATCGCTGATGATGTCGCTGCTCGGATCCAAGCTGGACAGCTGGGCGTTGTCAATCACGTGGATGCCCTGTTGCCGCGCCTCTGATTCAGCCAGGCCCAGCAGCGTCGTCTTGCCCGCCCCGCGCGGGCCGATGATCTTGATGGGCGCGAGCGGAGCATGCTCCAACCTGCCGTCTACCGGGGCCTCGGCGATTAACTCTAGCGCCCTGCTAATCAACCTCCGCTGCTCTTTCCGCCCCGCCAAATGCGGAGGCTCGGTAGCAGTGCCCGGAGCGAACGGGTTTTTGGTGGTTCCCATGGTTTGTATTTTACCTTCGCCTGGGGCGTCAAATACAAATTGAGAGGATTATTGACCCGGCGCGCGCCGGACGAGATCGTACTAAAACTCGAACTCCATCTCCGCTTCGAGCGGCTTGATGGGCAGGACGCTCTCGAGATCCTTGAGCTCCTGGCGGATTTGCTCGGCGTATAAAGGCTTGAGATGGGTCGCGTACAACTCCAGGTCCTTGAGCTTGTCCGGCTTGATGTTGTCCTGGCACAAGGCGATGAACATCTCCGGCGTCAAGTGCTTGGAAATGCGCGCGAGCTCCTCAAGATGATTCGGGAAAGCCGTTTCCGTGATGAAGTACTTCAGATCGTCCTGCTGGTTGATCCACGCCCAGGTCTCGTCGCTCGCCGAGATCATGTCCGATATGAAGACCATGCTGTGCTGCGCGCCGTGAAAGCAAAAGCCCAGCGTCGGCAAAGCATGATGGACCGGCAACGGCGTGATGCGGCAGCCATGGATCTCCACCGTCTCGAACGCCCGCAGCGAATGGAACTCGACCATCTGGACCCCGTTGATGATCACCTTCTCGATCTCGGGCCAGATGATCTCGTTGACGACATAGCGCCGGATCGCCGAGGCGGTCTCCGGCAAGGCATGGATGCGGGTCGATTCCTTGCGGTTCTCGATGTCCTGGTCCGCTAGAAAGCAAATCGAGGCGATGTGGTCCAGATGCGAGTGCGAGACCACGATGTCCTTGATGCGCAGCGACTGCTCCGGCGTCAGGCGCCGCGCGCCCGTACCCGCGTCGATCAACAGCTCCTCGCCGAGCAGCATGCACGTCGAATCATGTCCGGCGGCCACGCCGCCCGAACAGCCTAAGACTTTCACCTTCATGTCTCTCTCTACCCCCCCCCTTTTTATTACTTGGTGTCGAAATTCGTAACTGGTTCCCAGTCGTCCGGCGGCGGCGCGTCCAGCAGGCGCTGCGCCTTGGCGCGGTAAATCTCCAGCAAGCCGTCGTCCGGATACAAAGCCTCGAGCTGCTCGATGATCGCAACCATGTCGCCGAAGCCGCGGTTGTTGTACAACTCCCAGTACTGGTTCGACATCTCATACAGCTGCGTCATCTTCTCGGTCGCTGAGCGACGCTCAGCGATCGGACTGTAGATCATCACCGCCTCGTTCTTGCCCTTGACCCGCACCGCGTCGACCGGACGATACAGATAGTGCTCCTGCGTCAGCTCGAACGTGCGCTCGCCCACGATGATGTCGACGCCGTACTGCTTGGTGATGCCCTCGAGCCGCGACGCCAGGTTGACCGTGTCCCCCATCACCGTGTACGACAGGCGGATCTTCGAGCCCATGTTGCCCACGCAGGCCTTGCCCGTGTTCAGGCCGATGCCCATCTTCAGCTCGGGCATGCCCTTCTCCATCAGCTCCTTCGACAGCTTCGCCATCGCCCGCTGCATGCCGACCGCGCCGCGGACCGCGTTGAGCGCATGGTCGCGGTCGTCGAGCGGCGCGTTCCAAAAAGCCATCACCGCGTCGCCGATGTACTTGTCGATCGTACCCTTGCTGTGGTGGATCTCGTAGGACATCGCCGTCAGCATCTGGTTCATCAGCTTGGTCAGGTCATGCGGGTCCAGGCCCTCGGATATCGTCGTGAAGCCGCGCACGTCGGAGAACAGGATCGTCATCTCGCGGATCTCGCCCTCCATCGAAAAACCTTTCTTCGAGGCGTTGACCTCCTTGGCCAATTCCGGCGGAATGTACTGGTTGAGCACGCCCTCCACCTTCTTCTTCGCCTGGTACTCCACCATAAAACCCGAGATCAAGTTGGTCACCATCAACGTCAGCAGCACCACCAGGAACGGCGCCAGCCGGTACACCTCGTTGCTGCCCAGCCACAGGATGTTGTAATTGACGTAAATCGTCAGCGCCATCAAGCCGCCGCCCACGATCAAGGTGGGCAGTACCCGCAGGCGCACGAACACGAACGACAGCACCACCGTCAGCGCCACCATGATGATGTTCTCCATCAAGGCCGCCGACTGCGAGCGCGACATCATCGACTGGTCCCGCAGGTTGCGGAAAGCCAGCGCATGCAGCTCCACGCCCGGGACCCGCGCCGCCACCGGCGTGTTCCACAAGTCGTTGACCTCCTCCGACGACGAGCCGATGAAGGCGAGCTTGCCCTCCAGCTGCCCGGGATCGACCTGCTCCTCCATCAAGTCATAGGCCGAATAGTACCGAAAGCCGCTGCTGTCCGCGCCGCCGCCCTGGTAGCCCAGCAGCATGCGGCCCATCCTGTCGATGGGAGCCTGCCGGTCCTGCGGGCCGAAGGTCTTGATCGCCTGGCCCAGGCCGCTCGCGCCGGTGCTGGCGTAGAAGTTCTGCGGATTGAAGGTGTTCTCGTTGTACCGCAGCACCTCCGCCGGCAGCGACAGGTAGTTCTGGTTGTTGTGCTTGGCGATCATGCTGTAGGAGCGGATCAAGCCGTCCTCATCGGGCTGAAGCAGCGCATAGCCCGAGCTGATCGCGCGGCTGAAGAAAAAGCTGTCGCTCGCGAAATAACCCTGGTACGTGGGCCAGCCCGGCGTCAAGTCGCGCAGGTCGCTGCTCGAATAGCCCGAGCCGGACTCGATATCGTATAAATCGAGAATGCGCGGCAAGCTGCCGCTGCGGCGCTCGGTGTCGTCGAAGGTGAAGCCCAGGATGACCGGCCGGCCGTCGATGGTATCGCGCAGGCGCTGGTCGAAGTCGTATTCCGGCTCGATCTGCTCGATCGCCTTTTGAATCGCGTTGTCGTAGTAAAAACGTTCCTTGAGATCGCCGATGACCGCCCGGGTCTGGTCGCTGCTCTCCGCCAGGCTGTCGGGGAAAACAATCAAGCGCACGCCGTAATAATCGTCAAGCTTCTCCAGCAAGCTCGCCAGCCGGTCGCGGCGCCACGGCCAGGACTCGATGCGCTCGATGCTGCGCCGGTCGATGTCGACGATGACCACTTCATCGTCGGGCGCCGGCATGTTCTCCTCAATGCTCTGGGCCATGCGCAGGTCGTAGATGAGACGCTCAACGTCCTCGACCGTCTGCAAGGACAGGATGTCCGGCTTGTTCTCGTACGTGCCCACGAAGGCGCAAGCCACCAGCGTGATCAGGAGATTGGCGAGGATGCGGGTCATGATGCGCAAGCAAGGAACGTCATTTTATAATGCTGAGCGCGCCTGGGCGAGAACGGCGTCCGCGCCGCTGCGCGCCAGCTCGGGCGCGCGCGCCTCCACCAGCAGCCGCAGCACCGGCTCCGTGCCCGACGGCCGCAGGATCGCGCGGCAGATGCCCTCGCGGGCCGCCTGCTCCTCGACCACCGGCGCCAGGCGCTCGCACAAGGCCGGGCCGTCCTCGCAGCCGATGCTCTCCAGCACCGCCGGATAGGACTCATAGGACGCACTGGCCTGCGCCAGGCTCTGGTCCGCCCGCGCCAGCGCCGCCAGCACCGCCAAGGCCGCGATCAAGGCGTCGCCCGCCACATGGCGCTCCAGCAGCAGGATGTGGCCCGCGGGCTCGCCGCCCAAGGTCCAGCCGCGCTCGCGCAGCAGCGCTGAGACATTGCGGTCGCCGACGTCGCTGCGCTCAAAGCACACGCCCAGCTCCGCCAAGGCGTCCGCCAGGGCCTGGTTGGACATCACCGTGCCCACCACGCCGTCGACGCCGCCGCCCTGCTCCTTGCCCAGGCTGCTGATCACATGCAAGATCGCGTCGCCGTCCAGCACCCGGCCCTCCGCCGTAACCAGCTGCAAGCGGTCGCCGTCGCCGTCGAGCACCACGCCCAGATCGAAATTGTGCTGCGTAACCAAGCGCGCCGCAGCCTGCGGATGCAAGGCCCCGCATGCGGCGTTGATGTTCTTGCCGTCGGGCGCGCAGCCGTGCTCGTAAACCTTGGCCCCCAGGCTGCGCAGCGCCGCCGGCGCCGCTAGATAACCCGCGCCGTTGGCCGCGTCGCAGACGATGTTCAACCCGCTCAGGTCCAGATCGGGAACCGTACTGCGACAGAATTCGACATACCGGTCGGTCGCGTCGTCGATGCGGCGCGCCTTGCCCGGCTCATGCGTCCACGCCAAGCGGGAGGCGGACGCGTCGTTGACGATGGACTCGATCTCCCGCTCCTGCGCGTCCGTCAGCTTGTTGCCCGCCGCGTCGAAGACCTTGACGCCGTTGTCCTGATAGGGATTGTGCGAGGCTGAAATCACCACGCCGGCCGCCGCGCCCTCCGCCGCGACCAGATGCGCGACCGCCGGCGTCGGCAAGGGTCCGGTCAAGGCCGTCTCAATGCCCGCCGCCACCAAGCCCGCCTCAATCGCGGACTCAACCATGTAACCCGACAGACGGGTGTCCTTCGCAATCACCACCTCGCGGCCGGGCCCGCCCAGGACCACGCCGATCGCATAGCCCAAACGCACCAGCACATCCGGCGTCAGCGGCGGCTTGCCCACCACCCCGCGGACGCCGTCGGTCCCGAAGACGCAGGCTGCCGGCGGCGCCTTGGTACGCGCCGGACTCAATTGCCCAACCCTAGCTGGACGCTCATCTTGTCCCGCCAGCCCGCATCGCTCATCTTGTTGAGAAAGCCCAGCAGCTCATCCTTGTCCTTGCCCAGGTACCGCCCCACCCGCGCCAGCTGCACCATCGCCAAGTCGTGGTTGATGAAGGTCAAATTGCCCGCGAAATCCGCCGCAGCCGCATAGACCTCGTCGACCAACGCCCGGTATTGCGCATAGCCATGCAGCGATTCGGCCGCATACAGCAGAATGCTCACCCGGTCGTTCGAGCGCAGCCGGTCGCTGTAGGTCGCATCCTCGATCGCTTGCTGGATGTAGGTGTCCGCCTTCGCCGCGTCCTGCCGTTGCAGATAGCCCACGCCCAAGGCGATGTTGCCCTTGACGCGCAGCCGCGGCTCCTGCAAACTATCGGCGCGGCGGTGCGCCAGGTCGAAATCGCCCCCGCGCGCGGCCAGCTTGATTCCCAGCAGCAGGGATTCATCCTGCTCGGGCACCACCGGCGGCGGCGCATCCTGCTGGGCCGCCGCTGGCAACGCCGCCAGCAGCAGCAGGGCCAGCGCCACGGCCCGGCCGCTAGGCCTGGGCCGGAGTCTCCTCATCGGGTACCACCGGACTGGCCGTGCCAGAACTGGAATCGCCCTTGGCGTCGGTGTCGTCATGCGTGTCATGGTCGGGCGGCTGCGGCTGGCGGTCCGCCATGATGTCGTTGATCTGGTCCTCGCCGATGGTCTCCCACTCCAGCAGGCACTTCGTCATCAGCTCGACCTTGTCCTTGTGCTCCTCCAGCAACGAACGGGCCTTGCTGTACTGCTCGCCGATGATGGAGCGGATCTCCGCGTCGATCTGCCGCAGGGTCTCCTCGGAAACCTGCCGGTGCTGGACCAGCGAGCGCCCGATGAAGATCTCGCCGTCGGACTCGCCGCTGACCATCGGGCCCAGCTTGGCGCTCATGCCCCACTGCGAGACCATGCGCCGCGCCATGTCGGTCGCGCGCTCGAAGTCGTTCGACGCGCCCGTCGTCATCTGGTCCATGAACAGCTCCTCGGCCACGCGGCCGGCGAGCAGCATGCAGATCATGTCGATGATCTGGTCCTTGTTCATGTTGTAGCGGTCCTCGACCGGCAGCTGCATGGTCACGCCCAGCGCCCGCCCGCGCGGGATGATGGTCACCTTGTGGACCGGATCGGTGTGCTTGAGCAGCTTCGCGACGATGGCGTGCCCCGATTCGTGATAGGCCGTGTTGCGGCGCTCGCGCTCGGGCATCACCACCGACTTGCGCTCCGAGCCCATGATGATCTTCTCCTTGGCGCGCTCGAAGTCCTCGGGCCCGATCTGCTTGCGGTTGGCGCGCGCCGCCATCAAGGCGGCCTCATTGACCAGGTTCGCGAGGTCGGCGCCGGAAAAGCCGGGCGTCCCGCGCGCGATGTCCTTGGTGTTGACCCGGTCGCTGTGCGCGACCTTGCGCATGTGCACCTTGAGGATCTCGGTGCGGCCCTTGATGTCCGGCAGCGGGACCACCACCTGGCGGTCGAAGCGCCCCGGTCGCATCAGCGCGGGGTCGAGCACGTCGGGCCGGTTGGTCGCCGCGATGACGATGACGCCCAGGTTGTCCTCGAAGCCGTCCATGCTCACCAGCATCTGGTTGAGGGTCTGCTCGCGCTCGTCGTTGCCCCCGCCCAGGCCTGCGCCGCGCTGGCGCCCGACGGCGTCGATCTCATCGATGAAGACGATGCACGGCGCCTTCTTGGCCGCCTGCTCGAACATGTCGCGCACCCTCGCGGCGCCGACGCCGACGAACATCTCGACGAAGTCCGAGCCCGAGATCGAGAAGAACGGCACCTGCGATTCGCCCGCGATCGCGCGCGCGAGCATGGTCTTGCCCGTGCCCGGCGAGCCCACCAGCAGCACCCCGCGCGGGATCTTGCCGCCGAGCTGCTGGAACTTGCCCGGGTTCTTGAGGAAGTCAACCACTTCGGCCACTTCCTCCTTGGCCTCCTCGCAGCCGGCGACGTCCTGGAACGTGATCGGATTGGCGTTCTCATCGATGACGCGGGCGCGGCTCTTGCCGAAGGAGAAGGCGCCGCCCTTGCCACCGCCTTGCATCTGCCGCATGTAGAACACCCACAGGCCGATCAGCAGCAGCATCGGGGTCCACGAGATCAGGATCGAAGTGAGCAGCGAGCGCTCCTTGACCGGCTTGGCGACGATCTCGACGCCGGTCTTGCGCAGGTCGGACAGCATGAAGACGTCGCCGGGCAGGTGCGCGAGATAGCGGCGGCCGTCGTTGGCGGTCGCATACATCTTGCGGTCCTCGACCACGATGCTGGCGTAGCGGCCGGACTCGGCCTCGGCCATCATCTGCGAGTACGGCACCTGCTCATACTGGTCGTCGGCGTCCCCGAGGCTGGAGAACAGCACGACGATGACGGCGAACAGGAAGCCCCAGAACAGGACCGTGCGGATGGTCCCGTTCATGAAGCGAGGCGCAGGGCGGACATCAGGCTATTAATTTTACTTGAAAGCAAGCAGGTAACACTCATGGCTGCGGGCCCGGCTGGCCTGCGGGCGCTTGACCAGCACCCGTCCGAAGCGCTCGCGGGCGGCCGCGCGCAGGAATTCCAGCGGCGCCCCGCTGAAGCTCTTGACGAGCAAAAAGCCCGGGCCGAGCGCGTCGCAGCAGTCCAGCACCGCCTGGTGCAGGTCCTCGCAGAGGGTGGCGTCGCGATCCGCAATGCCGCTGAGATCGGGGGCCGCGTCGCTCAAAAGCAGGTCTACGGCCGCGCCCGCATGCTCGATCAGCTGGGCCTGGACGCCCTCCTCGGTGAAGTCCCCGCGCAGGCAGGACGCGCCGGGTACCGGCTCCATCTCCAGCAGGTCGACCGCCACGATGCGGGCGGCGGGATTGGCGCGCGCGAGCGCCTGGGTCCAGCCGCCGGGCGCGGCCCCGAGCTCGACGATCGACCGCGCGGGCGCGATGAAGCCATGGGCCCGGTCCAGCTCCAGCAGCTTGTACGCCGCCCGCGAGCGGTAGCCCTCGCGCTGGGCGCGGCGGACGCCGGCGTCCCGCCGATGCTCCGCCAGCCAGCGGCGCGTCGCGCGCCGGCCCATGCAGGCCTAGGCCTGCCCCAAGGGCGCGGCGGACATCATTTCTTCATCATCTTCTGCATCATCACGAACATGTCCGCGTTGCTCTTGGTCGCGCGCATCTGCTCGATGATCCATTCGGCGTTGCGGACGTCGTCCTGCTCCGAGCACGCGCGGCGCAGCAGCCAGGAATGCTGCAGGACTTTCGGGCTCAGCAGCAGCTCCTCGCGACGGGTCCCGCAGCGCTTGAGGCTGATCGCCGGGTACAAACGCTTCTCGGAAATGCGGCGGTCGAGATGGATCTCCATGTTGCCCGTGCCCTTGAACTCCTCGTAGATGACCTCGTCCATCTTCGATCCCGTGTCGACCAGCGCGGTCGCGATGATCGTCAGCGAGCCGCCGTGCTCGATGTTGCGCGCCGCGCCGAAGAAGCGCTTGGGCCGCTGCAGGGCCTGGGAATCGACCCCGCCGGTCATCACCCGGCCGGTCTGGGGCGCGACCGTGTTGTACGCCCGCGCCAGGCGCGTGATCGAATCGAGCATGATGACGACGTCCTTGCCCTGCTCGACCCGGCGCTTGGCCTTGGCGATGATCATCTCGGCCACATGCACGTGCCGCGCCGCCGGCTCATCGAAGGTCGAGGCCACCACCTCGCCCTTGACCGAGCGCCGCATCTCGGTGACCTCCTCGGGCCGCTCGTCGATCAGCAGCACCGTCAGCTCGACCTCCGGATGGTTCTCCTCGATGGCGTGGGCGATGTGCTGCAGCATCACCGTCTTGCCGCTCTTGGGCGGCGAGACCAGCAGGCCGCGCTGGCCCTTGCCGATGGGGGCGAAGATGTCGATGATGCGGCCGGTGGCGTTCTCCTCCGCGCGCATGTCGCGCTCGAGCACGAAGCGCTCCTCCGGGAAGGTCGGCGTCAGGTTCTCGAACAGGATGCGGCGCCCGACCTTGGCGAGCGGGGTCCCGTTGATGCGGTCGATGGTGCGGATGCCGAAGTAGCGGTCGTTGTCCCGCGGCGCGATCAGCAAACCGCCGACCACGTCGCCGGCGAGCAGGCCGTGGCGCTTGACCAGCTGCGGCGCGATGTAGATGTCGCCCAGCTCCGGACAGTAGGAGTTGGCCGCGAAGCGCAAAAAGCCGTGCTGCTCCTTGGCGATCTCCAAACAGCCCTCGCCGCGCAGCGCGGCGCCCTTCTGCGCGAGATGCTTGGCCGCGAGGAACAGCAGGTCGATCTTGCGCATGCCGCGGCTCGACGGAGCCTCGATGCCCTCGGCCTGCAGGAAGTCGTACAGCTCGTCGACGCTCTTGGAGCTGAGCTCGGCGAGCGCGAACTCCTCGCCGTTCGGCTCGACCTCGCTCTCTTCGCGGCCGTCGAAGCTGGGTACGCCGCTCGGCGGGCGCCCGCCGGAGCCGGGGCCGGTACGGCGATACTTGCCGCGGGGCTTGTGCGACCGCGGGCCGCGGCGGACGGAGGGCCGGGCGCCGCTGGCTTCGGGCGCGGGATGGTCGTCGTTCATTGGCAGGGACCCAGGCGGGATCAGGACAGGTGGGGTTGGATCAAGGCCTCGTACTGCTCGAGCGGCAGCGCGCCGACCTCGCGGGCGACCTCCGCGCCGTCCTTGAACAGGACCACGGTCGGGATGCCGGCGATGGCGTACTCGGCCGCGCACTCGCGGTTGGCGTCTACATCGACCTTGACGACGTCGAGCTGGCCGGAGTAGTTGGCGGCGAGTTCATCGAGGACCGGCGCGAGCGCTTTGCACGGCCCGCACCATTCGGCCCAGAAATCGACCAGCACCAGCGTCTGCTTGCTGCGCTCGATGACGGCTGCGGCGAAACTGCCGCTGTCGGCGGCATGGGGGGTTGCTGCGTTCATACCTGTTCCTCTAGAGGGGCGGTGCCGGGCCATCCCGGCGGGTTGATGAGAACGGGGCGGCGTGGGTGCGCACCTGGGACCGAGCGGTTGGACAGCGGGGTCGAGCAGGCACGCCTTGGGCGCGAGCCCCGGCCGCAGGCGATGCTTGTCCGCACGGCGGCCTCAAGGGGCATTTTAGCAAATAATACTAAAATCCTGCTTTCCCGCTCGCGCAAGGGCTTCGAATCTGTGGCTAAAAAACTCTACGACTGCGGCCAGTGTCCCGGCTATTGCTGCTGCTATCCCATCATCGAGGTGACGCGCGAGGACATCAAGCGCCTGGCCAAGACCCTCGGCCTGAGCGAGGCCGACGTGCGCTCCGAATACGTCGTCAAGGAAAGCCCGCGTAAGAACAAGCTGCGGCAGCATCACGACAAATTGTTCAAGACGGACACCTGCGTGTTCTTCGACCAGGACAAGCGGCGCTGCACCGTCTACGCCGGCCGGCCGCAGATCTGCCGCGACCATCCGGGCCCGGCGCCGAACCTCGCGGGCGACGAGCCCGGCACCCGCTGCGAATGGTACGACCGCATGATGATCGAGCAGGCCATGGCGGGCAAGAAGCGCAAGGTGATCATGCTCAAGCAGGTACCGTGGACCATCGACGCGGACTATCCGCTGTACGACAACAACCGCCGCGTGACCATGGTGCTCGAGGCCTACGCCAAGGGCAATGGCGTCGTCGAGTAAGGCGATGGGCAAACTGCGCTACGTCAACGGCGCCCCGGGCGCGCCCAAGGCGGTCGGGCCCTACAGCCAGGCATGCGGCGTAGGCGAAATCGTCTTTCTCGCCGGGCAAATCGGCCTGGATCCGGAGACCGGCGAGCTGCGCGAGGGCTTCGCGGCCCAGGCGAAGCAGTGCTTCTTGAATCTCCAGGCCGTATGCGAGCACGCCGGCAGCGACATCCGCGAGCTGCTCAAGCTCAACGTCTATGTGACTGACGTAGCCAACTTCGCTGAGTTCAACGAGATCGCGCAGTTGTTTTTCGCAGAGCCCTATCCGGCGCGCGCGCTGGTCGGGGTCGGGGCCCTGCCGAAGGGAGCGGTGGTCGAGATCGAAGGCATTCTGCACGTACCTGCTCCGCCGGCCTAGCCGGCGGTACCCGCATGCAAGCGCTCTGGCGCACGGCTTACGCCCTGCTGCTGGCGCTGCTGCTGCCGTTCCATCTGCTGAGCAAGCTGCGCCGCAACGGCGTCGACGGCCTGCGGCTGCGCGAACGCCTTGGAATCGTACCGCCGGCCGGGGCCGAGGTCTGGGTCAACTTCGCCTCGCTGGGCGAGTTCAACGCCGTCCGCGCGCTGCTCGAGCGCCTGCGCGCGCGCCCGCTGCGGCTGCTCTTGACCCATTCAGCCGAAGCGGTCCGGCCGATTGCGGCCCGGGCGCTGGACGCGCCCATTCACGCCCTGCCGCTGGACTTCGCCTCGATCATGAATCGCTTTTGCCGCGCGCAGCGCCCGCAACTGTGCGTGCTGGTCGAGCAGGAACTGTGGCCCAATCTGATCCGGCTGGCCTCGCGCCACGGGCCGGTCGCAGTCGTCAACGCCCGCATGTCGCGCCGCGCCGCGCGGCGGCACGCCCGCTGGGGCGCGTTTACCCGGCCGATGTTCGCGCAGCTGGCGCTGGTCTGCGCCCAGGACCGGGACGACGCCCGGCGTTTTCGGGCGCTGGGCGCGCCTGCGGTAAAGGTGACCGGCAACATGAAATTCGACCGCCAGCCCGACGCAGCCAAAGTCGAACAGGGCCTGCGGCTGCGGGAGCGGCTGCAGGCGGCCTGGCCCGGACGGCCGGTACTGCTGCTGGCCTCAACGCGCGCGCGCGCGCGGGTCGCGGAAGAACGGCTGCTGCTGCAGGCCCTTGCGCCGCTGCTCGAGCGCATCGTCCTGCTGGCCGCGCCCCGGCATCTCGAGCGCATGGATGAGGTCGCGTCCATGCTCGCGCAGCGCGGGTCCTTCAGCCGGCGCAGCATCCTGGCGGATGAAGCCCGGCCCGCGGCGCTGATGCTGGGCGATACCCTCGGCGACATGGACAGCTACATCGCCTGCGCCGATGTGGTGTTCGTCGGCGCCAGCTTGATCCCGCTCGGCGGGCAGAACCCCCTGGAAGGCTGCGCCCAGGGCAAGGCGGTGGTGTGCGGCCCGCACATGGAGAACTTCGCGTCCTTGATGCATCAGGCCCTGGCGGACCGCGCCGTCCAGCAGTGCGGCGATGCGGGCGCGGTCGCCGCGGCGTGCGAAGCCTTGCTCAACGACGAGCGGGAACGAGCAGCCATGGGCGAGCGCGCCGCCGCGCTCGCGCGCGGCTACGGCGGCGCGACCGAGCGCACGCTCGCGCAGCTTGAGCCCCTGCTCCCCGCCCGGGATGAGAGCTCGGCTTAACATAAAATAAACAATTATGCCGACCAAGAAAAAAGCGGCCGCGCCCAATCCGAAGATCAGCCCGCCGTCATCGGAAGACATCCGCCAGCTGGCGCTGGCGATGACCGAGCTGTCAGTTTCCCTGCACGACTTCGTGGCGTTTTTCGAGCGCAATCCGGAGATCAAGCAGCTGCCCGACAGCCTGCGTGAGCTGACCAAGCGGGTCTCGGTACTGTCGACCCGGCTCTAGGGCCGGATCATTCGCGGCGCACGAGCAGGTCCCAGGCGACCTGGCCCGCCTGCAGGCCGCGCTGCTCAAAACGCGTTTGCGGGCGCGGGTGCTCCAGGACCGGCGCCGGCGCGGCGGCGCAGTGCTCCACCCGCAAGCCTTCAACCTCACCCGCCAGGCGGGCGGCCTGCAGCGCATAGCCCTCGTCGTCGGTCGCCAGGTGCGCATAGCCGCCGGGCACCAGCAGCTCTTGCATCATCTTGAGCCAGGCGATGTTGACCAGCCGGCGCTTGCGGTGCCGCTGCTTGGGCCAGGGATCGGGAAAAAACACCCGGGCCGCAGCCAGTGACGCCGGCGCGAACCACGCGGGCAGCAAGGCGGTCGCATCGCCGTTGACGATGCGCACATTGCGCAAGCCGGCGGCCGCCACCTCCCGCAAGCAGATCGCCAGGCCCGGGCGGTAGACCTCAAAGCCCACCACCGCCGCGCCTGCGTCGGCGCGGGCGTAGTGCAGTACCGATTCGCCATTGCCGAAGCCGATGTCCACGGTCAGGCGCAGGCCTGGAAAAATCTTTTTCCAGTCGGGCGGGCGTGTCGCATCCGGCTCCAGGCCATAGATCGGATACAACTTCGCATGCTGCTCGCGCCGCATGGGCGTCATGCGGCCGGAACGACGCACATAGCTGCGCACCGATCGCAGGCCCGCCGGCGACGAGGTCACGCCTGCTCCAGTTCCCGCAGCAGGCCGGGCTCATCGCTGAACACGCCGTGTACTCCCATGGCGAACAGCTCCCGCGCCTGCGGCGCGTCGTTGACCGTGAAGGAGTACAGCCCATAGCCCTCCGCGCGCAGCCGCTGCACCGTCCGCCGGTCGGCCGCGCGCGCGTCGAAATGGATGTTGCCCACCAGCTCGGGCGCGCGCGCCGGCAAGCGCATGGCGTTGAGCGCCAGCGGCCAGGACGGCTGGACCTGATGCACCAGCTCCAGCGCCTGCGGCTGGAAACTGGCGATCACGCTATCCGCTGGAGCGTTGGCTTCCAGGGCGCGCAGCATTGCGTCCGCATCGTCTTGCTCGCGCCCGTCCCGGCTCTTGATCTCGAGCACCAGTCCCAGCTTGAGCCGCTGCGCCAGAGCAAGTACTTCTTCAAGCGCGGGGATGGCGGTTCCCTGCCCGTCGAGCTTGACCGCGCGCAGCGCGGCCGCATCCATGGAACTCAGCAGCTGTCCGCCGGCCTCGCGTACTTCATAGTCGTGATAGACGAAGGCGTGGCCGTCGCGCGAAGCCTGGACATCGAGCTCCACCCACCGCAGCCCTGCGGCGGCGGCGCGCTCAAATCCTGGCAGGCTGTTCTCCGGACACAATCGCGGCGCGCCGCGGTGGCCGATTACTGCTGACAGCGGCTTATGTCGAGCTTCTCCATGAAGCATGCCAATTGTCTCGATGAATGGTGCATGATGTGGCCCAGGGGCACGCCTATGCATCCGCCATGGGTGTGCGCCCCGGCGCGTCCGCCCACGCCGTGCAGCCACGCGGCGCTCCCGGCGCTGGCCGTGGCTCCCATGCCCTGGGCGAGCAAGGCGCCCATGATGCCGGTGAGCAAGTCGCCGCTGCCCGCCTGCGCCAGGGAGGGATTGCCGGTGGCGTTGATCATCCACGTGCCGTCCGCCGGCTCAGCGATCACGGACCCCCTGCCCTTGAGCACCACGCAGGACTGGGTCTGGTCCGCCAGGCGCCGCGCCGCGGCCACGCGGTCCTCCTGGATTGCATCCCGCTCGCACTGCAGCAGGCGCGCGGCCTCGCCCGGATGCGGCGTGATGATGGCGGGATGCTCGCGCGCACGCAAGCGCTCCATCAGCTTGGCGTCGGCGGCGAACAGGTTGAGCGCGTCCGCATCGAACACCGCTGGGACCGGCAGGGCGAGTACGTGCTCCAGCGCGTCCCGCGCCGCCTGCTCCATGCCTAGGCCGGGGCCGATCGCCACCGCATCCAGGCCATCATCCGCGGCCGGCAACGTACGGCGCCACATGATCTCGGGACAGGAAACGTCGACCGGCGGCGCATCCGGCGCCAGGGGATGGGCGAAGACCTTGCCGCAGCCATGCGCCACCGCGGCGCGCGTCGCCAGGTACAAGGCCCCCAGCATGCCTTCAGCTCCGCCGATGACCGCCAGGCTGCCGAAACTGCCCTTGTGGCTGTCGGCTCTGCGCAGCAGCGCGAGGGGGTTCAGCAAGCCCAGGATCACGAAGCCGGTGCCCTCCTGCGGCGCCAAGGTGCACCCGAGATGATCGTGCTCGATCCCGCCGCAGACGTCGGGTCCGCGTCGCATCAGCAGCCCGGGCTTGCCCCCTAAAAAGGTGACCGTGCGCCTAGCCTTAACCGCTATCGGCAGCAGCTTGCCGGTATCGGCGCACAGGCCGCTGGGCAGGTCCAGGGCCAGGACGCTCGCGGCGTTCTCGTTGATGGCCGCGACCGCCGCTTGGGCCTCGGTACTGAGCGCGCGGTCCAGGCCGATGCCGAACAGCCCGTCGATCACCCCGCAGCCGGGCGACAGGTCCAGCGCCCCGGTTTGATGCGGGATGCCGGCCTGCTCGGCCTCGCGCCACGCCTTGAGCCCATCACCCTTCTTGGGCGGGCCCAGCGGCAAGCGCAGCTCCACCTGCCGTCCTTCCTGGGCGAGCAGCATCGCGGCCAGGCAAGCATCGCCGCCGTTGTTGCCGGGACCGGCCACCGCCACCAATGGATCGGGCAGCTCCATCTCGGCCGCGTGCCTGGCCGCGGCCGCGGCGGCCCGCCACATGATCTCGTAGGAATCCTCGCGGGTGAACAGCTCGGCCTCGATGCGACGCATCTGCGCGACCGTCGCCAGCAAATCCAGCGGGCGGTATACGTTGGTCTTGTCCATTGCCTTAATTATAACTAGCCTTCCTTTGCTGCCCGTGCCCGCCGCCGCTCGGCTAGGTTAAAATCGTACCCTGAACACGGCAGTTACGATGAACGATCGAGACAACAAACCGGCCAAGGATAACAGCCAGGCTCAGCCCGCCTCGGAGCTCGACAAATTGATAAGGGAGATCAGGCATTTTCTGAGCCCAGTTCATCCGACCGAGGAAGACAGCCGGGACAGCACAGAAACTGAGCTCAACAAATTGCTGAGGGAACTCAGGGAGTTTCTGAACCCCATGCCCCCGACCGAGGGCATGGGTCTGGCCGAGATGAAACAGAACATCGAAGGGATCAAGGAAGGTCTTGGGCTCAACCGCAAATAGACTGGCGGCGTTCAAAGGAACGACGGGAACGATTGCAGCAGGCAACAAACCAGCCGTGGAAAACGTCCGAACTAGCCCGACACAAAGCTCGGCCTTGAGTGCGGTTGTGTATAATTGTCGTTCTTTCATCTCTAAGCGGCGCTTCGTTGACGCTACGCCCTCCTCCCTTCTGTGGTAAAATCATCCCCGGAGCACAACGACGACGATGAACGATCGAGTCAACAAACCGGCCGAGGAGAACAGCCAGGCCAAGCCCGACACGGAACTCGTGAAAGTGTTGAAGCGGCTGGCGCGGTTGCTAAACCCAATGCCCCCGACCGAGGGCATGGGACTGGCCGAGATGAAGCAGAACATCGAGGGAATCAAGGAAGGTCTCGGACTCAAGCCCCGCAAATAGACTGGCGGAAGACCTGTCTCCATGCAGTCGCCTTCATGCTTAGAGCCATATACTGGTCCCTCCTCTGTGTCGCAGCAACCTGGATAACCATTCTTGCGGCAGACGCAGTTTATCCTGCGGCACAACTAGAAAAGATTCGCACTATCCTACTCATATTGCCAATATGGCTGTTCTTGAAGGAGTTGTATCATCAACTTCTTTTGATTCCCGCCAAGAACCTGGATGAGATAGCAAAAAGGCTCTAGCGGTGAGGCAGCGGGCTGCAGCCTTGCGCAGTCAAAAGTATATAATCACCAATTTAGCCAGCGATGCTATTCGATCACATCACCAAGACGGTGGGCGACACTCCCTTGGTGCGGCTGCAGCGCTTGCCGTCCGGACGCAATGAGGTCTATCTCAAGCTCGAGGGCGACAATCCGGCCGGCTCGGTCAAAGACCGCCCCGCGCGCTCGCTGATCGAAGGCGCTGAGAGCCGCGGCGAGATCAAGCCCGACGACACCCTCATCGAGGCCACCAGCGGCAACACCGGCATCGCCTTGGCGATGATCGCCGCGGCCAAGGGCTATCGCATGCGGCTGATCATGCCCACCAACCAGACCGAGGAGCGCAAGGCGGCGATGCGCGCCTACGGCGCCGAGCTGGTCCTGGTGTCTGCTGAGGATGGCATGGAAGGAGCGCGGGACCTCGCGCAGAAGATGCAGGCCAACGGCGAGGGCCGCGTGCTGGACCAGTTCGCCAATCCGGATAATCCCCGCGCGCACCTCGAGCACACCGGGCCGGAGATCTGGCGCGATACCGGCGGCCGCATCACTCATTTCATCTCGAGCATGGGCACCACCGGGACCATCACCGGTTGCGGGACCTACTTCCGACAGCAAGCGCCCGGCCAGGTGCGCGTCGTCGGCTGCGAGCCCGCCGAAGGCGCGCGCATCCCGGGCATCCGCAAATGGCCGGCGGCGTACGTCCCCGGCATCTTCAAGCCGGAAGTCGTCGATGAAACCGTCGTCATCGGCCAGGAGGACGCTGAGAAAACCATGCGTGCCCTCGCCAGCCGCGAAGGCATCATGGCGGGCATGTCGTCGGGTGGCGCGCTGTGGGCCGCGCTGCAAATCGACCAGCGCGAGCAGGATGCGGTCATCGTCGCGATCGCATGCGACCGCGGCGACCGCTACCTGTCGCTCGGCGTGTACTAAGCTCTTCGCGCCGGAGCTCGCATGCCAGCGAAGCGCGCGCGGGCCCTGGCCTTCCTGCTGGGGCTTGCAGCCGCCTATCTCTGCCTGGTCAATCTCGATTACGCAGGCTACTGGTCCGATGAGGCCGCCACCCGCAACATCAGCGCCGTCTTGCTGGCGACCGGCGATATCAGCGGCTGGGACGGGCGCAACCTGACCGGCGGCACCAACGGCCGCACGCTCAACCACGCGCTGCGCGATCCGCTGCCGCCGTTGCAGTACCTGCTGACCGCCGCCGGCCTGGCGCTGTTCGGGGACCACCCCGCCGGCGCGCGTGCGCCCCACGCCCTGGCCGGCCTGGCCGGCATCGCCTTGTTCTACCTCTACCTGCGGCTGTTCCTGCAAGGGCGGCGGCAGCGGCGCATGCTGCTGCTGACGCTGGCCTTCATCGCCCTGTCCGTCGATCTCAGCCTGTATCTCCGCCAGGCGCGCTACTTCTCCCTGACGCTGCTGACGCTGGCGGCCATGCTGTACGGCTACGAACGCTTCTATCGCGAGGGCTCCATGCGGCACTGGCTGCTCATGGCCGGCGGCGCCCTGCTGGGATTCTTCAGCCACTACACCAACGGGACCGCAGCGATCGTCGCGCTCGGCTGCTGGCACCTGTTGTTCCGCGCGCGGACGACCGAGGCGCGTACCTACGCCGCGCTGCTCGCCGCCGGCCTGCCCGTCGCCGCGCTGGGCGGCGCCTACCTGAGCTGGATAGGCCTGTTCGCAGCCGGCAGCCACAGCGCCATCGCGGGCCTGGAGCTCCAGGAGAGCAGGACCTTGCTCGACCTGCTCCTGCGGCTGCGGGACTATCCGCTGGCAGCCATGGCGAACGACTGGCTGCCCTATCCGCTGCTAGTCTGGTACTGCATCCGCCATGGCCGCACGCGCCTGGTCCCGGCGCAGGCCGACGAGCGCGCGGTCGCCAAGCTGCTGGCGCTGGGCCTGCTGTACCTGTGCTTCATCAGCGTCTTCGCGGTCCAGCTGCGCTCGGTGGTCGTGGGCCCGGTGGACCATCGTTACTTCTTCACCATCATCCCTTTCTTCGCCCTGCTCAAGGCCGCTTTCGTCGAGTGGCTGTGGGACCGCTACGGGAGCGGGTTCGCCATCCCCGCCTTCGCCCTGATGCTGCTGAGCAACATCACCGCCTATCCCATCAACACCGTCAACTACTACACCCAAGAGTCGACTTTCGGCTGGCGGCTGCCGCTGTATCTCGGCGCGCTGCATCGCCCGTACAACCATCCCTTTGATGTCGCCGCCCGGCTGCTGGACGAACGCGGCAAACAGGATGACCTGGTTTATGTGGATCGCTTCTTCAACCGGGAAAAGATGATCGCAGCCAACGGCGGCCGCTTCATCTACTGCTGCCACTTCGACCTTGCCGACGAGCGCGCCCTTGCCCTCAGCGAGCGCCTGCCCGCCGCCGCCGCGCTGACCACCCATCCACTCGAAGCGGACTGGCAGCTGCTCGAAACGGTGCCCGACCAACTGCCCGACGAGCTGCTGTTCCACTATGAGATCGTCGCGACCGGCGAGCACATGCTGCGCTTCACCCAGCGGCCGGCGCCGCACACCCACAGTTTCCGTCCCATTCCGTATCAGCGCTCCTTCGTGCTGCTGCAGCGGCGCGGCGATGCCCGGCTCGGCGTCCCGCCGGCGCGGCCTTGATTTAAAATACCTTTTTTCATACCAACGTTTGCCATCCTTGTTGCCAGATTCGCAACCAGCTGCGCTAGCCCTCACCTCACACCCCTGCGCCAGCCGTTCCATACGTACATGACCCGCCAGTTGACCTTCCTGCTAGGCCTGGCCGTGGTCTATCTCAGCCTGATCAATCTCGACCGCGTGGGCTACTGGGCGGACGAGGCCATCAACCACAACATCGGGAAGACCTTGATGGCAACCGGCGACATCGTCGGCTGGGACGGACGCAACCTGACCGGCGGCACCAACGGCCGCTCGCTGAACCATGAGCTGCGGGACACCTTCCCGCCGCTGTCCTACCTGGTTACCGGCCTGGGCACCTCGCTGTTCGGCGATACGCCCGCCGGCGCGCGGTCGCTGCACGCCCTGGCCGGCATCGCCGGCATCGCCCTGTTCTATCTCTACCTGCAGCTGTTCCTCAGCGACCGGCGCCACCGGCGCCTGCTGCTGCTGACCCTGGCCTTCATCGCCCTGTCGGTCGATCTGAGCATGTTCATGCGCCAAGCGCGCTATTTCTCGCTGGTACTGCTGACGCTGGCGGGCTTGCTGTACGGCTATGAGCGCTATTGCCGCGACCGGCAGCTGCGGTTCTACCTGCTGATGGCCGTCAGCGGCCTGCTGGGCTTCTTCAACCACTACAGCAGCGGCGCCATGGCCATCACCGCGCTCGGGTGCTGGCACCTGCTGTTCCGCGCGCGGGCCGTGGGCCCGCGCGACTACGCGCTGTTCACGATCGCCGGCGTGGGCATAGCCATTCTCGGCGCCATCTACCTGCAGTGGATGGGCATCCTCAGCGCCAGCGGCTTCAGGTCATTCTCGGGCCTACAGTGGGCTGAGAGCGTCTGGTTCCACGATTTCGTCCTGCGCCTGCGCGACTATCATCGCGCCTCGATCGAAAACGACTGGCTGCCTTATCCCCTGCTCATATGGTACGGCGGCTACCATCTCCTGCGCCACTGGGGCAAGCTGCCTGCGCTCCCCGCCCAGCGCGAGGTCGCGCTGCTGCTGTGCCTCGGCTTCATCTACCTGATTACGGCATGCGTGTTCTCGATCCAGCCGGTTTCAGTGGTGATCTCCCCGATCGACCATCGTTACTTCTTCTGCGTGATTCCCTTCTTCGCGCTGCTGAAGGCCTCCTTCGTCGAGTGGATCTGGCGCCACCAGCGCTGGGCCGGCGGAAGCGTCCTCGCCGTCATGCTGCTCACCAACTTCACCTCCTATCCCATCAACACCATCAATTACTTCATCAAGACCTCCACCCTGGGCCCGCGCCTGCCGCAATACCTCGGCTCGCTGCATCGCGATTACAACCATCCCCTGGACGTGGTCGCCCGCATCCTGAACGAGCAGGGCGAGCAGGACGACCTGGTCTTTGTCGGGCCGTTCTTCGACCGCGAGGTCCTGATCGCGGCCAACGGCGACCGCTTCATCTACTGCTGCCATCTCCAATCCCAAGCGCCCCGGGTCCGGGATCTCGTCCAGCGCCTGCCCGCCAGCAGCCAGCTGGGCACCGACCCGTTTGAGGCCGACTGGCACATGTACGAGCACGCCTTCGGGCAACTGCCGGATGATGTGCTCTTCAACTACGAAATCGTCGCCATCGGCGAGGATCTGATGCGCTTCACCCAGCGCCCGGCGGCGCACACCCACACGTTCCGGCCCATTCCATACAAGGATCTCTCCTTCGTACTGCTGCGCAAGCGCAAAGCAAGGGATCCCGGCGCGCTGCCATGACGCTCCTGGCCGGCTGGCTGGAGCGCATGCGTGCATGCGCGCGCTACCTGCTGCGCCACAAGCTGTTCGCGCTCATCCTGCTCGGATCAACCTATCTGAGCCTGGTCAATCTCGACTATGCCCAATACTGGCACGACGAGGGCAACACCGTGGTGGTCGCGCGCAACCTGCTCGAGCAGGGCAGCCTCACCGGCTGGGACGGCCGCAGCCTGGTGGCCGGGACCAACGGCAAGTCCCTCAACGCCGACCTGCTCGAATACCAGCCGCCGCTGCAGTACTTCGTGACCGCGGCGAGCATCACGCTGTTCGGCGACAGTCCCGCCGGCGCGCGCGCGCTGCATGCCCTGGCGGGCGTACTGGCGCTGGTGGTGTTCTGGCTGCTGCTGCAGCGCTATTGCGCGCGCGAGCCGCGCCTGGCGCTGCTGGCCTTCGCCTTCATGGCGCTGGCGGCGCAGCTGCTGCTGTTCTACCGCCACGCGCGCTACTTCAGCATGGCGCTGCTGCTGTTCATGCTGCTCGCCTATCTGCAGCGGCGCTACGTGGACAGCGGCCGGTCGCCGCGCGAGCTGGCGCTGCTGTTCCTGGTTGGGCTGCTGGGAGTATTCAACAACTACCTGATCGGCGTGGCTGCGATCGCGGCCATCGCGACCCATCATCTGATCTGGCACGGTCGCGAGACCAGCATGCGGGAGTACCTGCTGCTCAGCGCCGGCGCGCTCGCCGCCGCGCTGATTCCCCTTGCATGGCTCACCTGGCTCGGTGGCTTCGAGCGCGAAGGCGGGCTGCTGAATTTCAGCGGCGTCTCCCTCAAGGAAAACCAGATCAACTTCGCGCTCATCGTCTTCTTCCGCCTCGAAAGATACATGTACAATCTCTTCTTGAGCGATTGGCTGAGCTGGTGGATCAGCATCTGGTTCGCCGGCTGCCTGGTGTGGAACTTCCGGCTGCGGCGCAGCGCGGCGGCGCAGCCCAAGGGCAAGTCCAAGCGGCCGCAGGCCCTGCCGCCGCCGGGCCTGCGGCCCGTGCTGCAGCTGGTGCTGCTCGGGCTGCTGCTGACTGCCTACAGCGCGGTGTTCAGCGTCCAGCCCAGCTACTACCTTGCTCACGCCGACAGCCGTTATTTATTCATGGCGATGCCCCTGCTGCTTACCATGAAAGCGCTCTTCGTCGACTGGCTGCTGCTCAACTACCCGCGCGCCCTCGGGGGCGCCGTCGCCATCGTACTGATGAGCAGCAGCTACTCGGCCTATCCCTTCAACATGAAGCATACCGACAACTATCACGAGACGTATGACTTCCAACTGCTCTCCTACATCAGCGAAGTGCACCAGCCCTATCACGATCCGGTCTCCGAAACCCTGAAGATGCTGGAGCGGCACGTACCGCCGGAGGACATCGTCTACACGCCGAATTTCTTCGAGCACGACGCCCTGGTCGCGGCCGCCGGCGACCGCTACCGCTTCTGCTGCCAGCTGCAGCCGGCCAGCGACCATGCGCGGTCGATGCTCAGCCGCATCGACGATCCCGTCCAGGGCCTGGACCCGATGCAGGCCAACTGGATCGTGGTCTACATCAACTCCGCCCACGAGCTGGAGACCTATCTCAAGATGGGCTTTCGGCGCTGGAGCCGCAGTTTCTGGCTGTCATATCCCACCCAGCGTCCCGAGCTCAATTACCACCTGTTCGATGATTTCTACGCCAACAAGGAGCAGGTCCTGCTGCTGCGCAACATGAACCCCCGCGGCTAGACGGGGCCCCGCAACTCCCGGGTTAAAATAACAGCAGGAGAACAACAAGCAGCGCGCACGAGAAAACGCTATGAGTGACAACATCGATTCAGTACTTCACGAAACCCGCCGCTTCGAGCCCGCGGAGGAGTTCGCGGCCCAAGCGGCCATCAAGCCGGAGCAGGCCGCCGAGCTGCGGCGCCAGGCCGAAGACGATCCGCAGGCCTACTGGGCCGAGCTGGCGCGGCGCGAGCTGAGCTGGGATCAGGACTTCAGCACCATCCTGGACGCCAGCGGCCAGCCGCATTACCGCTGGTTCAGCGACGGCAAGCTGAACGTATCGGCCAACTGCCTCGACCGGCATTTGGAGAGTCAGCCGGACAAGACGGCGCTGGTCGCGGTCAACGACGACGGCACCGCGCGCGCGCTGAGCTACAAGGAGCTGCACGCGCGGGTCGCGCGCTTTGCGAACGCCCTCAAGGCGCTGGACATCGCCAAGGGCGACCGCGTCATCGTGTACATGCCGATGGTGGCCGAGGCGGTGATCGCCATGCAGGCCTGCGCGCGCATCGGCGCGGTCCATTCGGTGGTCTTCGGCGGCTTCTCGGCCCGCAGCCTGTACGACCGCATCATCGACGCTGAGGCGACCGCGGTGATCACGGCCAACGTGAGCATCCGCGGCGGCAAGGCCATCCCGCTGAAAGCTACGGTCGACGAGGCTCTGGAGATGGGCGCGACGCCGATCAAGGCGGTCGTCGTCTACCAGCGCGATCCGCAGGCCGAGGCCCCGTTCAGCGCGGGCCGCGACCGCTGGTGGCACGAGCTCGAGGAGCAGGTCGCGGACCAGCCGCCCTGTCCGGCCGAGCCCATGGACGCGGAGGACACGCTGTTCATCCTGTATACGTCGGGCTCGACCGGCAAGCCCAAGGGCATCCAGCACAGCAGCGCCGGCTATCTGCTGGGCACAATCCTGGCCATGCGCTATGCCTTCGACATCAAGGACAGCGACGTGTTCTGGTGCACTGCGGACGTCGGCTGGATCACGGGGCACACATTCGTCTGCTACGGCCCGCTGGCGGTGGGCGCGACCCAGGTGATCTTCGAGGGCGTACCGACCCATCCGGGTCCGGCCCGCTTCTGGGAGATGATCGCTGAGCACAAGGTTACGATTTTCTACACGGCGCCGACGGCGATCCGCACGCTGATCAAGCTGGGCAAGGACCTGCCGCCCAAGCACGACCTGTCGTCGCTGCGGCTGCTGGGCACCGTGGGCGAGCCCATCAATCCGGAGGCCTGGATGTGGTACCACGAGGTCGTGGGCCAGGGCCGCTGCCCGATAGTCGATACATGGTGGCAGACCGAGACGGGCGCGCCGATGATCACGCCGCTGCCAGGAGTGGTCGCGACCAAGCCGGGCTCATGCACCCTGCCCTTGCCGGGCATCGACGCGGCGATCATCGACGCCGACGGCGCCGAGGTCCCGCAGGGCAAGGGCGGCTATCTGGTCGTGCGGCAGCCGTGGCCGTCGATGCTGCGCACCATCTGGGGCGATGACGAGCGCTTCGTGAGCACTTATTTCCCGGCCGGCGTCGCTGGCGGCAAGTACTACGTCACCGGCGATTCAGCCATGCGCGATGATGACGGCTACGTCTGGATCATGGGGCGCATCGACGACGTGCTCAACGTCTCGGGCCATCGGCTCGGGACCATGGAGATCGAATCGGCGCTGGTCGCGCATGCGGATGTGGCCGAAGCGGCCGTGGTCGCGCGGCCCGATGAGATGACCGGCGAGGCGGTGGTGGCCTTCGTGGTTCTGCAGGGCGACCGGCCCGCCGATGCGGCGGCGCGCAAGGAGCGCACCGAGCAGCTGCGCCAATGGGTTGGCAAGGAAATCGGGAGCATCGCGAAGCCGGCGGACATCCGCTATGGGGACAACCTGCCCAAGACCCGCTCGGGCAAGATCATGCGACGGCTGCTGCGCGCCATCGCCCGCGGCGAGGAGCTCACCCAGGACACATCGACCCTGGAGAACCCGGCGATTCTCGAACAGCTTACGAACCAGGATTAAGCAGCGGCATGGCCGACAGTACCGAGCAACCGGCGATCAAGAAGATCCTGATCGCCAACCGCGGCGAGATCGCGGTGCGCGTGGTGCGGGCGTGCGCGGAAATGGGCATCAAGTCGGTCGCGGTCTATGCGGACGCGGACAAGAACGCCCTGCACGTCAAGAAGGCGGATGAGGCCTATCTGCTGCGGGGCGATCCGCTGGGGGTCTATCTCAATCCGAACAAGCTCGCGCACCTGGCGTCGTCGCTGGGCTGCGACGCAGTCCATCCGGGCTACGGCTTCATGTCCGAGGACCCGGTGTTCGCGAGCCGCTGCGCGCGGCGCGGCGTGCGCTTTATCGGCCCGAACGCCGCGACCATCGAGCGCATGGGGGACAAGACCGCGGCGCGCCAGGCCATGATCGAGGCCGGCATCCCGGTGGTGCCCGGCTCGGACGGCAACGTGCCCTCGGCCGCGGCGGCCGTCGAGGTCGCGGAGAAGATCGGCTATCCGGTCATGCTCAAGGCGACCAACGGCGGCGGCGGGCGCGGCATCAGGCGCTGCGATGCCGCCGCGGAGGTCGAGGCCAGTTACGAGCGGGTGGTTTCCGAAGCGACCAAGGCCTTCGGCGCGCCCGGCGTCTTCGTCGAAAAGTGCGTAGTCAAGCCGCGCCACATCGAAGTGCAGGTCATCGGCGACCGGCAGGGCAACATCTGCCACTTGTACGAGCGCGACTGCTCGATTCAGCGTCGCAATCAAAAGCTGGTCGAGATCGCGCCCTCGCCGCAGCTCAATCCGCAGGAGCGCGAGCAGGTCTGCGCCTATGCGGTCCAGGCCGCCCAGGCGGTCGGGTACGTCAACGCCGGGACGGTTGAGTTCCTGCTCGATGAAAAGCGCAACTTTTATTTCATGGAGATGAACACCCGGCTGCAGGTCGAGCATCCGGTGACTGAGGCGGTAACCGGCATCGACCTGGTCCAAGAGCAGATCCGCGTGGCCGCGGGCCTGCCGCTGAGCTTCAGCCAGGATGAGATCCGCTGGCGGGGCAGCGCCATCGAGCTGCGCATCAACGCCGAGGACCCCCAGCGCGACTTCATCCCCAGTTTCGGGCGCATCACGCGTTTTTACGCGCCCGGCGGACCGGGAGTACGGCTGGATTCAGCCATCTACTCCGGCTACGTGATCCCGCCCTATTACGATTCGCTGTGCGCCAAGTTGACGGTGTGGGCCCTGGACTGGCAGAAAGCGCGCAAGCGCGGCCTGCGCGCGCTGGAGGACACCGTGATCTCCGGGATCAAGACGACCGCGCCCTATTACCGGCGCATACTCTCGCACGAGCAGCTGGTCGCAGCTGAGTTCGACACCAGCTTCGTCGAGTCGCACCCGGATCTGCTGAAGTACGAGGAGAAAACGCCGCGCGAAGACCTGGCGCTGGCGCTGGCTGCGGCGGTGGTCGCGAACGCGGGCTTGTAGCGCCCGCTCTTATCAGCCTTTGCCGCTTGCCCGGCGGCGTCCCAGATCCACCAGCTGCGCTTGGGTGATGCCCAAGTGCTCGAATGCGTCCTTCGCCGGCGCGGACACGCCGAAGCCTGTGAGGCCGATGACATCATCCTCGCTGGCGACATAGCGCGTCCAGCCGAACTTGCATGCGGCCTCAATCGCCAGGATCGGTGCCGTACCGAGCACGTCCTGGCGGTACTGATCCTCCTGCTCTTCGAACAGTTCCCAGCACGGCATCGACACCACCGCGGCGGCGATTCCTTCCTGCTTGAGCTCCTCGGCCGCGGCGATAGCGATGGCGACCTCCGCGCCGGTCGCAAGCAGGGTGAGATCGCGCGCTCCGTCGGCTTCACGCAGCACATATGCGCCGCGGCCGCAGCGATTGTCCTCATCGTCCTCAGCGCGCAATTGCGGTACGCCCTGGCGGCTGAGCGCCAGGACCGTCGGGCCCGCGTCCGCAGCCAGGGCCAGCAGCCAGCATTCGAAGGTCTCGATCGGATCCGCCGGGCGCATGACGCGCAAACCGGGCATGGCGCGCAGGCTCGCGAGATGCTCGACCGGCTGATGCGTGGGCCCGTCCTCGCCCAGGCCAATCGAATCATGCGTGAGGACGTAGACCACGCGCAGGCCCATCATCGCGGCCAAGCGCATGGCGTTGCGAGCGTAATCGCTGAAGACCAGGAAGGTACCGCCATAGGGGATCACGCCGCCGTGCAGCGCCAGGCCGTTCAGGGCCGCGGCCATGGCGAACTCACGCACGCCGTAATGCACATAGCGTCCGCCGCCGCTCCGGCCGCAGACTTCCATGCCCTGGACCTGGGTGAGATTGGACCCGGTCAGGTCGGCGGACCCGCCCACGAGCTCGGGGAGCTCAGCGGCGAGAAAGTCCAGCGCGACCTGACTCGCCTTGCGCGTCGCGATCTTCTGCGGCGCTGCAGCCAGCTCCTGGCAGCGCTGTTGCGCCTTTTCCTCAAAGCCTTGCGGCAATGCGCCGCTCAGCCGGCGCTCGAATTCTTTGCGCACGTCCTCAGGCTTGGCGTCCCGGCGCTGTTCCCAGTCCGAGCGCGCCTTGGCGCCGCGGCTGCCGGCCGCGCGCCAGGCTGCGAGCAAAGCAGGCGGAATGACGAAGGGCTCGTGCTCCCAGCCCAGCTCCTGGCGCAGCGCCGCCAGCTCATCCGCGCCCAGCGGCGCGCCGTGGACCCCGCCGGTGCCCTGCTTGGTAGGCGCGCCATAGCCGATGATGGTCTTGAGATCGATGAAGACCGGCTGCTCACCCGGCTCCACCGCTTTTGCGTACGCCGCTTCGATCGAGGCAGCGTCGTGCCCATCAGCCTTGAGCACGCGCCAGCCGCAGGCCGCGACCTTCGCGCAGACGTCCTCGCTGCGACTCAAATCAGTCGCGCCGTCGATGGTGATGTCGTTGTCATCGAAGACCACAATCAGCTTGCCCAGGCCGAGATGCCCAGCGAGCGAGACCGCTTCCTGGCCCACGCCCTCCATCAAACAGCCGTCGCCAGCGAACACCCAGATGCGATGGTCGACCAGGTCCGCGCCGTACTCGTCAGCCAGCAAGCGCTCGGCCAGCGCCAGGCCGACCGCGGCGCCCAGGCCCTGGCCCAAAGGGCCGGTCGTAACCTCAACGCCGGGCGTGTCCCCGTATTCGGGATGGCCCGGCGTGCGCGAGCCCAGCTGGCGGAATTGACGCAGCTGCTCGAGATCCAAGGCCGCATAGCCCGTCAGATGCAATAAAGCATACTGCAGCATCGAACCGTGCCCGTTCGAGAGGATGAAGCGGTCGCGGTCGGGCCAGGCCGGAGCGCTGGCGTCGTACTTGAGGAACTTGGTAAACAGCACCGCGGCCGCATCGGCCATGCCCAGCGGCATGCCCGGATGGCCGGAATTGGCGCGCTCGACCGCGTCCGCAGCGAGCATGCGCACGCAGTTGGCCAACTCTCGCAGCGACGGCTCCTGCGCTGTTTCCATCTTCGGGCCGAGCTGCGGCGTCAGTGCGATTCGCGCGGGACCTCGTGGCCGCGGCACCCCTGCAGGAAATCAAGGTCGGCGCCCTTGTCCGCCTGGGTGACGTGCCGGACGTACATGCCGACATAGCCGCCCTCGGGCAAAGCCGGCGGCTGCCAGGCCTTGCGCCGGCGTTCAAGTTCCTTCTCGTCCACCAGCAGCTCGAGCTTGCGCGCATCAACGTCCAGGGCGATGGGATCGCCCTCTTGGACCAGCGCCAGGGTACCGCCCGCCGCCGCTTCGGGACAGGCATGCAGCACCACCGTACCATAGGCGGTCCCGCTCATGCGCGCGTCGGAAATGCGCACCATGTCGAACACCCCCTGCTTGAGCAGCTTGGGCGGCAGGCCCATGTTGCCGACCTCGGCCATGCCGGGATAGCCCTTGGGCCCGCAGTTCTTGAGCACCAGCACGCTGTCCTTGTCGACCTCCAGGTTCGGATCCTCGATGCGACGCTTGTACTCCTCGATGCTCTCGAAGACGACCGCCCGGCCCTGGTGCCGCATCAGTTCGGGCGTCGCGGCCGAGGGCTTGATCACCGCGCCGTCGGGAGCCAGGTTCCCGCGCAGGACCGCGATGCCGCCGCTCTTGACCAGCCCGCGCTCGTAGGGCCGGATCACGTCATCGTTGTAATTGCCCGCGTCCTTGGAGTTCTCCCAAATCGTCTGGCCGTTGACCGTCATGCAGTCGCGATGCAGATGATCGTGCTCGCCGAGCGCGCGCAACACCGCGGGCAAGCCGCCGGCGTAGCAGAAGTCCTCCATCAAATGCTCGCCCGAAGGCATCAGGTTGACGATGGTCGGGACGTCCTGGCCCAAGCGGTCCCAGTCGTCCATGCTCAGGTCCACGCCGATGCGCCCCGCCATCGCCAGCAGGTGAATGACCGCGTTGGTCGAGCCCCCGATCGCCGCGTTGACGCGGATGGCGTTCTCAAAGGCCTCCCGGGTCAGGATCTGCGACAGGCGCATGTCCTCCTCGACCATGGCGACGATGCGCATGCCCGCTTCCTGGCACAGCGTCAGGCGCCGCGCGTCCACCGCGGGATAGGCTGAGTTCATCGGCAGCGCCACGCCGAGGGCCTCAGCGAGGGAATTCATCGTCGAAGCGGTCCCCATCGTCATGCAATGCCCCGCCGAGCGCGACTGCGCGGCCTCAGCGCGCATGAAATCGCAGATGTCCATCTCGCCGGCCTTGACCTTCTGGTCGAACAGCCACACCGACGTGCCCGAGCCCAGCTTCTCGCCCTTGAAGTTGCCGTTCAGCATCGGCCCGCCGGAGACCGCGATGGCGGGGACGTCGCAGCTCGCCGCGCCCATGATCAAGGAAGGCGTGGTCTTGTCGCAGCCGGTCATCAGCACCACGCCGTCCAGCGGCAGGCCGCGGATGTTCTCTTCCACATCCATGCTCGCCAGGTTGCGGTACAGCATCGCGGTCGGGCGCAGGTTGGTCTCAGCGCATGAGAACACCGGGAACTCCAGCGGAAAGCCGCCCGCTTGCAGGACCCCGCGCTTGACGTGCTCGGCCAATTCGCGCAGGTGCGCGTTGCACGGCGTCAGCTCCGAGAATGTGTTGCAGATGCCGATGACCGGCCGGCCATCGAACATGTGATGCGGATGGCCCTGGTTCTTCATCCAGCTGCGATGGATGAAGCCGTCGCGGCCAATCTCCCCGAACCAGTGGCTCGAGCGCCGCTTGCGCTGCTGCTGCTTGCTCTGCTTTTTCTTCGCTGCCATTATTTATCCGTCAGGTCGGGCTCGCTGCCCTCGATCTGCTCGGCGCGCGCGGCCACATCCTGCATCGAGGCGAAGCTGGCGGGATCGCCCAGCAGCTCGATCCCCAAGTGCAGGCCCCGGCCCTCGCAGCGCGCGCGCCGCTGCGGATCCTCGATCAGCTTGGTGTCGATGTTGTGCGCGATGCCTACCAGCCGGCGAATCATGAACAAACCGGCGTGCGCCAAGGTGTCGTGGTACAACTTCTCCATGTACTCGGCGCGCAGGCGTTCGAGCTCGGCCTGGCCCGCCTCATCGTGGAACAAAGCAGCTGGATAGCCGTCGCCCGTCGCCAGCGCCGGATCGCGCCACAGCGCCAGGAACTTCTGCGCGAACAGCTCCCAGACGCTCACGGTCGTCTGCAGGACCCAGTCGCGGTAGGATGCGCGCTCGCCCGGCTCCTGTTCCCAGCCCGTGTGGCTGAAATAATTGATCAGCATGTTAGCGAGCAGCTTGCCAGTGTCAAAGGACATCGGGCCGAAAAAGGCGAATTCTGGGTCGATGACCTTGGTGCTGTCCTCGGTCACCATGATCGAGCCGGTGTGCAGGTCGCAGTGGATCAAGGCCTGGGCCTCGGTGAGGAACATCGTCTTGAGCCGGTTGGAAGTACGCCGCAGCCCGATCTCATTGCGCAGGCGCTGGACATAGCCGTTGAGATAGGGCTCGTTCCAGTGGTTGTTCTCCGATTCGATGTAGGGATCGTTGAACATGATCATGTGGGTGATGGTCGCCAGGTTGTGATTGCCCGCGAAGTTGCTCACCTGCTCCCACTTGGCCGGCAGCTTCAGATGCAGGTCCGAGGTCTGGAACAGGTTGCGCGCCATATACTCGGTGATGTGCTCGGCGAAGCGAGGGTAGATGCGCAGGTCATGCACCATGCCCTTGCGGATGATGATGTGATCGCTCAGGTCCTCCTGGATCGTGCAGAACATCTGCTCGTCGAAGCCCAGCACCTCGGGCACCAGCGCCGGCGTGATCCCCGACTGCAGCTGCAGCGCCATGTGCTCGAAATGGGCGCGGCGCAGCTTCAGCGGCCAGCTGTCGCCCACCATGCGCAGGTAGGGCAAGGCCTGCTTGACGCACAGGCTGCCGGCCGGGCCCTTGGCGATGAAGACGTAGTTCAGGTTGCCATCGCCGATTTCGTTGATGTTCCAGTCCGCCGCCTTGCCACCCAGGCGTTCGGCGTAGGCAGCGTGCCCGGCTAGATAGGCGCGCAGGCTTTCATTGTCGAAAGGCGCATAGCCGGGCGGCGCTTCAAGCTGGGGCGCGGTCATCGTACAGCGGTTATTTTAAAGGAATTCTGCCTTCAACTTCACGCGCATGGCTTAGCGTGCATTAGGAGCGTGTCCTATTGTATTCCGTCTTGAAATAATTGAAGAACGACGGAATCGCCGCAATCACATTGCGGTCGCCGGTATGCCAAAACAGGCCGGCATCCAGCAGCTGTTCGTAGACATCAGTAGGGTCTTTGCCCTTCAAGTCGGTACCTTCCGCCAGGCAGGCTTCTACTTGCTCGGGCACGAGAGGCTCAGGCGCGGCCTCAATAGCGGCCACCGCCTTGCGCGCAGGCTCCAGCAATTTGGCCTTGCTGATTATGTAGTAGATCGATTCGTAAAAATCATTGCGTTGTTTGTGCACGGCTTGCTCAACGCTCCGCACCAAGGCCACATCCACCTTCGCGGCGCCCTTCTTGGCCTCCCAGACTTCCTCGCCCACGATCTGGGTGAAAAAGGGATAGTTGTCGGTCCATCTCACCATCAACTTCAACGCCTCGCCCGACACCATCACGCCGCGGTCCAGGAATGGCCTGCCCAGGGCCTCGCGCGTCGCATCAGGATCCAGGGCATTGATGTGGATGTTCCTAGCGCGGTTGATGAAGGTCGCGTCCACCTCTTGCAGGCGTGCGTTCAGCGCCGGCGTCCCTGCCAGCACCAGCGCCAGCGGCCATCCCGCCCTGGATAGCATCTGGCTCTGCTGCAGCACCAGGCTCAACATCTTCGGGTCGTAATGCATGACCTCGTCCATCAGCAGCATCACTGGACGGAACTGAAGGCGGGTCGCCATGATCTTCTTGTAGTCCTGGAGCGGCGGCTGCCCAGTTTGCCATTGCAGCGCTTTCTGAACGTATTGGTACGCCTGGGTTGCGACCTTCAGCGGGTCAAGGCCCGGAATGTCTGCCAGCTCGCACAGGAAGGCAGAGAAGATATCTTCCGAAGTTGCGTTCGGCAGATAGGCCAGGCTCACGACGTCAGCATCCAAGGGCTCGATCTCTTTCTCGGCCCAAGCTAGCAGAGCCGTCTTGCCCACGCCGCGCGGGCCGACGATCTTCAAAGGCGGTGGCGGCCGGCCGCGCAAAGGGCCGTAATCTCCTTCCCGCTCGCCGCAGATCGCGGCCAGCGACCGCTTGATCAAGGCCTGCTCCGGCTCCCGTCCCACCAGGCGATCGGGCACCGAGCCCGAGCCTGTATAAAACGGATTGCCTGCGGTCTGTTCTTCCGTCATGGCTGTATTTTAATCCCGCAGCGCATTGATTGCCAAGAAAAGGGAACCATGCATGCGACTTCACGGGCTTGGCTGGACGTACATCAGGCGTGATCCCGCTTGTATTCTTCCTTGAAATAATTGAAGAACGATGGGATCGCCGCATATACCCTGCGGGGGCTAGGCTGCCAAAACAAGCCAGCATCCAGCAGCTGATTGTAGATTTCAAGAGTGCGTTGCTCGTCCAAGTCGGTGCCTTCCGCCAGGGAGGTACGCACTTGCGCAGGCGTCAGGGGATCAGGCGCAGCCTCGATTGCCGCCACCGCCTTCATCCCATGCTCGACCAAGTGAGCGGCTTCGATTATCTCGAAGATTGATGCGTAACATTCATCGCGCCGCTTTTGCACGGCTGGCTCAACGCTCTGCACCAAGGTCACATCCACCTTCGCGGCGCCCTTCCTGGCATCCCAGACTTGCCGGCCCACGATCTGGGTGAAATAAGGATAGTTGTCGGCCCAGCTCACCATCAGTTCCAGCGCCTCATCCGACACCTTGACGCCGCGGTCCGCAAACGGCTTGCTCAAGGCCTCACGCGTCGCAGCGGGATCCAAGTCATTGATGTGAATGTTCTCAGAGCGGTTGATGAAGGTGGCATCTACCTCTTGCAAGTGCACGTTCAGCGCCGGCGTCCCCGCTAGTACTATTGCCAGCGGCCATCTGTCGCTAGCCAGGCTCTGGCTCTGCTGCAGGACCTGGCTCAGCATCTCCGCGTCGTAATGCATGACCTCGTCCAGCAACAGCAGCAGCGGACGGAAGCGCAGGCGCGCCGCCAGGATCTCTCCAAAGTCCTCCATCGACGGCTGGCGAAATTTCCAGTTCATCACCATGTGGAAATACTTGTATACCTGAGCTTCGACCCTCTTGAAGTTGAAGCCCGGGATGGCAGCCAGCTCGCGCATGAATCCGGCAAGCACATCCTTGGCATCGGCGTCCGGCAGAAAGGCCAGGCGCACGACGTCAGCCTTCAAGGGCTTGGCCTCGCGCCTCGCCCAAGCCAGCATCGCCGTCTTGCCCACCCCACGCGGGCCGATAATCTTCAAAGGCTGCGGCGCCCGGCTGCGCAAAGGGCCATAGTGCCATTCCCGCGGTCCGGTTATATCTTTCAGCGCTTTCCGCAGCAAAGCCTGCTCCGGCTCTCGCCCAGCCAGATGATCGGGCTCCGAACCCGTGCCTGGATGGAATGGATCGCCTGAGGATTGTTCTTCAGTCATGGCCATATTTTAATCCCGCTGCGCATTGATTGCCAAGAACAGAACCTTCCTAGGCTCTTAAGACTTGGATGTCTCACAATCGGCCGCCGCCGCGGCCAAGGCAACAATCAACGCTTGGGTATCTGCATATGCGCCAGCCCGATCAATTGCGGCTGGCAAGAGCTGGCTGGAACTACTCCAGCCAGTACTCGATCTTGAGCTCTTCGGCGCTCGAGCCACCGCTGTCGCGCAAGCGCAGCATCCAGCGGTCGTGCGTGCCGCCGGTGCGCAGGCGCAGGCCCAGCTCGCGCGTGGCGTCGCTGGAGCCGGATACGCCGTAGCTGCCGTAAGGCGTGAGCACCCCGCCCGGTATCGCCAGGCCGTAGCCGGCGTTCAGCGACAGGCGCCGCTCGCTGTTGGCGAACTGGTTCAAGTCGCGCTCGGCGGATGCTTCCCACAGGGTGCCGGTGCCGCTGGTCGGACCATAGCTCGGACGCGCTTGCAGGCTCAGGCCCAGGCCGCCGGCCGTCGGGCTGTACCGGAAGCTGAAGGAGCCGCCGCTGGCCTTGCTGTCGGCGTTTTCGCCGCTGGTGCTGAGATAGACGAACTTGGCATCCGCTTCCAGCCGCGCCGCGATATAGCCGAGGCCCGCCACCAGCTCGTAGCCGTTGCCGTCGTCCTCGTCGCTCTTGCCCCAGCTGCGCGCGTAAGCGACCTCAATCGCCGGCCGCACCGCTTGGCCGGAGCCGAAATCGATCGAACGGGCGTATTCGAGCGCCAGGCGCAGGCTGCTGGTCTCGGCGTCGAGCGAGGCCGCGCTGCCTTCATCCTCATCGAGATCCAATTCGCTGCTGCTGAAAGCGCCGCGCATGCTGATGCTGTCATCGCTGCCTGGATCGCCCAGGGACATGCCATAGCCCAGCGAGTAACTCCGATAGCCCACATCGCGCTTCATGCTGTTGTTGATGGAGGCTGCGCCCTCGCCGGAGCCCTCGAGCGTCATCTGGCCGTTGCCGAAGCCTGCGGCCACCGCCAGGCGCCCGCCCAGGGCGTCCATCGCCGCATACGGCTGGACCACGTCGATCTCCAGGGCGTACTTGCCGCCGTCCGTCCGGTTGAGGACCTGGTGCAGGTAATTGGATTCAACCTCGTGGATGCCGTAGCTCACGCCTGCGAGGAAGCCGCCGCCGAGCAGGGTGTCGACGCCGAACTGGGCGCTGAACAACTCGCCCTCGTGGCTGAACTCAGTGCCCTCGCCGCCTTCGATATCGAGCATGTCTACCTGGCCCCAGATGCCCAGGCCGCTGCCGAAGCCGCCGTTGGCGTTCATCAGTGGCAAGGAGAAAGCCTGGCCGCGCAGGAACTCGCGCAGATCGATATCGCCTTCCTCCAGCTCGCTCTCCTTGGCCTGCAGCATGCGCAGGAACTCATGGCTGGCCGCGCCATCGCGCTCGGCCAAGCGAGCATCGCCGCCGCCGACCGCAGCCCGGCTGAGGACCGCGTCAAAGCTGCCGATGCCGATTGCCCGGATCGCAGCGCCGCCCACGGAACTGTTGGCTGCTGCGGCTTCCGTAGCTGGCGAGCGGACCACGTTCACCACCAGCGTAGCCGTCGACTTCTTGGTACTGTCGTTGGCGTCTGTCGCCTCAATCGTCACTACGTGGGTGGAGCCAAGCGCCAGCGTGGCTTCCGCTTTCGGACGCAGGTTGAGATCGACCCGCAGGAATGAAGGCGTGCCAAGCGTGACCAGATCAAACAAGTTGGGTGAGGCTTGCATCAGCGCAATGCTCGGATAACTCGTCTCCGCGTCGTTGTACTCGCTCACCTCAAGATTGATGCCAGACGCATCCGCTATCTCAACCGTGGCCCGGCTCAGCATGACGGTGGTGCCGCTGCGTCGAATCAACGGCGCATTGTCGATGTCGTCGTTGATGGTCAGGGCGAAGTTGACCGTCTCCGCGCTAGGGCCGCTAGAGCAGGCGGCGCTCACCTCAAGCGCGCCGCTGATGGTCATGTTTACCAGCGACCGGTTGGGCTTGAAGTACAAGCCAATGCGCTGGCTGCTGTCATTCTCCATCGTCACAGTGTGAGCGGCCGCAGCATTGTCATTGGGGCTTGCAGGGTCGGAGCCATGAGTACGCAGATCCAAATGGCCGCCGCCGCCACTCAAACGCACGGCGACAGTGGTGCAGCTGGTCGAAGTGCGATGGATGCGCACGCCAGCCGCCACGGGGCTGTTGCCGTCCAAGTCCGAAGCTTTGAAGGTTCCTGAATTCGGATTGGTTACTTCGCCCGCCAGGGATCTCCAGGAGGCATCGCCTGTGTTCGCCACCACTCGCATCCGATACGCCAGCGTCAGCGGCGGCGGCACTTCGCTCGTTGCGTCCGCATCGGCGTCGGGCCCGCAGGCCCGGTTGGCCTTGACCTCAACCGCCGCGGTGATGATGCCCGCCGGGACATCCGCTCCGGGGCGGAACTGCAGCTTGACGTACTCTCCGCTGCCCTGGCTGCTAGTGTTTCCTTGGGCGCCAGGCATCTGGGCGTTGATCACTGTCGCGCCCAGCCGCGACAAAATGCGCCGGTCGTCGCTGATGCGGGTCAAGTTGAGCACGAACAGGTCTTCATGGGTAACCATCCGCAAGTCATTGACCTCGCAGCGATTATTGCTTTGGTTGGGATGGCCCGAATTGCGGTGAATGACAATGCCGGTGTCTACCGGATCTTGCGCCGCGCGGATCGCGCTCGCCGTATACGGACCGCCCGCCTGCAGGACATGGTTGTTCTCATCGTCTTCGGCTAGCACCGTCCACGGATAGTAGGGGTTGAGCGTGATCACATACCGCATCGTAATCGGATGCGGAACATTCGCTGAGTTGCACACGTACGCGCCGCTGGTGGCGTCGCTGTATGAAGCCTTGATGGTGACGGAGATGGTGCCTGCCGGGGCATTCGAAGCCGAAGGGGGAAACCGCAGCCGCACGTAGCGATCATCGCTCGCGCTGGCGCCAGAATTCATGGTCAGCGTGAAGTGGGTGGCGTCATTGCCGACGGCGGACGTTCCATCACGGCTGTACCGCGCCAGCCCCAAGAAGGAAGAGTGGCTGAGCAACTGCACGTCGGTGTTTCTGCATACTGACGAGCTGCGGTGGATCTGCACGCCAGTATCCACGGCTTGGCTACCAACCCGCAGCAAGGGCGCGGAGAACACTCGGTCCACGTTGGCGCTGTCTCTGCTCAGCACCTCCCAATTCACCGGGCTGCCAGCCGTGAGCACGTACGAGTAATGCTCCTCCGGCGGGACGCCTGCATTGTTGCAGGCGGAATGGCCATTCACCCGCACGGTCAAGGACAGCTTCTGAGCCGGCCCTATGGTGACGCTGGCCTTGAACTGCAACCGTACTTCGACACGGTCGTTCCGATGGTTGTTGTTGTTGTAGGAACCCAACTGCACGCTGCCATATCCACTCTGGGCCATAAAGGTGTTGGTGCTGTCTTGTTTGTCAATCGCCTGCATCTGTACGACATCAGTGTGCGTCAGCAAGGTTATGTCGCTTTCCCAGCAGGAATCTGAGTTGCGCGCGATGGTGATGCCTACATCCACCGGGCTGCTGGCGAGGCTGAGACGCACGGGCGAGAACGTGTTCTGGTTCCGCGGCGGCGTCGGGGAGACTGAGGCGCCGACGCCCTTCCAAGTGTCGTAAATCGTGACCTTGTAGGTGATTTCTGTCTGCCCGGTTCCTCCCAGCGTCAGCGGGTTCGCGATTTTGCTGTGATTCCCATGGGGCCTGGTGAGGCAGTTGTTGAGCGCCCAGGCGCGCATGGTGATCGTCTTGACGCCGAATCTGTAATCGTTTTTATTCATATACAGGCGCAAATGTCGGTCGCCTCCGTTGCCTTTTTGCATGCGCGCATCAATGGTTGTGCCTGTGCTGGAGTCGGCGTTGTCGCCGTTGTACCTGCGCAGCTCAAACCCATTGGGCCCATTCATCACCCCCCGGATGGTCAGGCAGGCGTCCGGCTGTCCCATGTGGAACCTGATGCCCGTGTCGGTACCGTTGTTGTTGGTGTTGCCGAAGAGGAACTCCCGGCGGAACGGACGGGTGGCCACCGTGTTGTTGTGGCCCTGGTTGGTCCAGGAGATGGGTTCAGATACCGTGATATTGAACATGACGGTTTGGCCCGAGCTTTGTTGGGCAAATACAGTGTTGTTTGCCCAATTGCAGTTGGGCACTCTGGATGCAGCGCCCCACGGGAGCACTTCCACGGTCATCGTATATACGCCGGGATTGACTCTATTGCCCTTGGGCAGCACGAAATTCACGAACGAGGTGAGAGAGGAGTCCTGGGATATCGGCTGCGATGAGCTGGTGCTGTCAAACGCAACCGTGCTATTGGTGTTGCCTGTCCTGTTGACATACCGGGCATTCAAGGTCAATGGGCCCTTGACTGTTATGCTGACCAGCTCGCAGGTGCGGAAAGCGTGCTGGATGGTGATGCCGACATCGTAGTAGGATGGGTGGCCGCTCGCGTTCGAGGTGATGAGAATCGGCGAGAACGAAGTGTTCGGCTGGCTCGTATTGTGCAAGGCAAAGGTCGTGATCGGGCTGTCGATGACGGCGATCGTCGCAAAGGGATCGGTCCCTGAGAACGGGCTATTATTGGCGGGGCATTGGTTGAAAAACGTATCCGTGTCCGCAGTGCCCCGCCAGGTGCGGAACCCAATGGAAACTGTGTAGATGCCTACCGACATCCTCTTGTCGGATGGTATGCCGGGACGGGTATTGGGATGCATGAACACATAGCCAACTGCGTTATTTAAAGCGCCGCCGGAAAGATTCCTGTGCAGAATGGTCATGGAGGCATTGGCTGCCGGGAGGCCGTTGCCTTCGTTGCTAAGGTCAACCAAAGACGCATCATCGAAGACAAATCGATCCTGAACCCGTTTGTAGGCGACGCGGGGGCAATGGGTATGTTGGCGTCGATAACTCCCTATCATGAGCCTTCGGCGATCGGTCCTGCTCCCGGTCTGCCCAACATAGGGGATCTCAAACAAGGAGAGCGCGAACACCGTGTTTGAAAGGCTTGTGATCCAATTGCCCCTGTCCCAGTTCTGGGAATGCGCGGGCTTGGCGGCCACCATCAAGAAAAGAGCAACGGCCAGCAGCGGCGCCAGCAGCGCCAGTCCGAGGCCGCGCAGCTGGGCTTGCGCCATACCTTCTTTTCCGCTATTTTTCATTCCACGGCAACCCGTCGCAAATATAACGCCCTTATTCTACACCATGCAGGGGCTAATAAGCATATTTAAGCCATATGGCGGGGATGCAGACGCGCCGCAGTCCCGCGCGCCTGGGGATATCCCGCCTGCCCGCTGGCTGACAGCACTCCTGGTTCCTTAAAATCGCCTGGCATGGCCAAGCCTGGATGGAAAGCCTGCGCCCGCGCGGGCGGGCTGCTGCTGCTCGGGGGCTTCCTCACCTTGTTCGGCGTGTTCGCAGGCCTGCAAATCGCGCCCGCTCTCGGTACGCTGCTGCTGGCGCCGGCCATCGGCGTCGGCCTGCTGCTCGATCGCCCTCTCGGCGAGCTCGCCCCGCTGCCCGCCTTCGCTTTCAACTCAACCTGCTGGGCCCTGCTGCTCCACGCGGCCAGCAGGCTGCTCAAGCGTACTAGGAAGTCTTCGTGACCTTGGTGAGCGCGCGCGGCTGGTCCGGATCGCAGCCGCGAGCCTGCGCCAGGGCATGAATCCCCAGGTACAGCCCGGCTAGCAGCCGCAGCAGGCCCTGGAACTCATCGGACTCCTCGGCATGGAACAGCGCCACCGGACTGCCCAGGGCCCCGAGCTCGGCGCAGGCCTCGGCTACCTGCCCGCCCAGGGCGCCCGCGGCCAGGCCGAGCACCGGCAGCTTGCTCCCCGCCAGGGCCTTGGGCCCATGCATGACTTCGGCCGCGCTGATGGCCTCGGCATGCAGGCCGCAGAGCTCCTTGAGCTTGATCGCAGCTTCCTGCGCCAGGGCCAGCGTGATCCCCCGTCCCAGCACATAGGCGCTGGGCGCGGCTGTAAAGATGCCTAAATCCAGCGGCTGCTCCAGGCCGGCGGCGGCGGCCTCGGGCGCGCCCGGCGGCGGCGGCGCGCCCGCCAGCGCCAGGGCCAGCGACCGCAGCTGGAACAACGAACAGGCAAACGTCTTGGTCGCGGCCACGCTGGTCTCGGGGCCCGCTCCCATCGGCAAGCGCACGCTCGCGGCCTGCTCCAGCGGCGAGCCATCGACGTTCGTCAGCGCCCAGCGCGCCGCAGGCGGGAAGGCCTTCAGGGCCGCGATCAGGTCGGGACTGGCGCCGGACTGCGAGATCGCCAGCGCCCGCAAGCCAGTACCGCGATGCTGAAAATCCCCGCATGAAGCCAATGAGGGCGTGAACGATCCCGTCAGGATGCCCGCATGGGCCGCCAGCTGCTGCGCCGCGAACGTGGCCGCGGCGTCCGATGTCCCCCGCGCGATGGTCATGACCATCGCCGGACGCGCTTCCCGCCAGTCGGCGGCGGCGGCCGCGACCGGCGCGTCCAGCGCCGCGGCCGCCCGCAGGGCCGCGGGCAGTTCCTCGATCTCGGACCGCAGCTTGCTCAAGCCGCCAGGTCCAATTCACACCGCAGGGGCTCGCCGCGCAGGGCGCGGCCCAGCTCCTCGGCCGCCAGGTGCTGCAGCCGCGCCGTCGACTCCTTCGAATACCACGCAGCATGCGGCGTCAGCAATACGTTCGGCGCAGAGCGCAAGGGCGAGGACTCCTCCAGGGGCTCGCGCCCGAAGACGTCCAGGCCCGCGCCGGCGAGCTTGCCCGATTGCAGCGCGGCCGCCAGGTCCGCTTCGACTATCAGCTCGCCGCGGGCGCAGTTGACGATGACCGCGCCGTCCGGCATGCTCGCGAGGCGCTCGGCGTTGACCAGCCCCTTGGTCGCGGCCGTCGCCGGCGCATGCAAGCTGATGGCTCCGGCGCGCGCGAACAGCTCGTCGCAGCTGACTCCTTCGACTCCCTCAGCGGCCATGGCATCCGCGCCCACCACCGGATCGTGGGCGATGACCTTCATCCCGCACGCCCGCAAACGCCGCGCCACTTCGCGGCCGATGCGCCCGAAGCCCAGCACTCCCCCTACGGTCGCACTCAAAGGCGGAACCGGCGCCATCACCTCCTTGAGGTTCCAGCCGCCGCCGCGGACCTGGGCGTCGAGCGCCGGCAAGCGCCGCAGCAGAGCAAGCAGCAGGGCCACGCTGTGGTCCGCCACTTCATCCAGGCCATAATCGGGCACGTTGCACACCCGCACGCCCCGCTCGCGGCAGGCCGCGAGGTCGATGTTGTCCACGCCGACGCCGTACCTGATCAGCACCGCGTCCGGACGCAGGCCGGCAAGCGCCGCAGCGGGCACCGGAATCAACTGCACCAGGGCCACCGCAGTACCCTCGAGCGCGCGGATGAGCTGCGCTTCATCAGCGCACTGGCAGTCCTCGAGCTCGATCCCGCAGGCGGCGGCGGCCGCGCGCTCGGCGCTGAGATCGGGGAAGCCGTGGTCGGTGACGACCGCGCGGCCGCTGTCCTTGTCCGCCATATTTAAGGGAACTAGGCCTTTGACTTCACGAGTTGGGCTTGGCGCGCATCAGGCGTGCTCCCGTTTATATATTTTCTTGAAATAATTGAAGAATGACGGAATCGCCGCTTGCACTTCGAGATCGCCGACCGCCCAAAACACGCCTTCGTCCAGCAGCCGGTTGTAAATTTCAACAACCTTTTCGCGCTTCAAGCCGGAGCCTTCCGCTATGCAGGCACGCACTTGCCCGGGCGTCAGAGGCTCAGGTGCAGCCTCAATAGCCGCCACCGCTTGCATCGCATGTTCGGCCAGGTGATCGGTGCTGATTCTTTCGTAGATTTTCGCATAAAAAGAATTGCGTTCGCCCTGCACGGCTTGCTCGACACCCTGCACCAAGGCCACATCGACTTCCGATCGTTTCTTAGCTTCCTTAGCCTTCCAGACCTCGCTGCCCACTGCTTGGATGAAAAATGGATAATTGTCGCTCAAGCTCACCATCAGCTCCAGCGCCTCGTCCGACACCGTGACGCCGCGGTCCGCAAACGGCTTGCTCAAGGCCTCGCGTGTCGCATCAGCATCCAAGCGATTAATCAAGATGTCCTTGGCGCGGTCAATGAAAGTCGCGTCCACATTTTTCAAGTGCACTTCCAGTGCCGGCGTCCCTGCCAGTACCAATGCCAGGGGCCATCTTCTTCTCATCAGAGTCTGGCTCTGCTGCAGGATCTGGCTCAGCATCTCCGGGTCGTAATGCATGACCTCGTCCAGCAGCAGCAGCAGCGGGCGAAACATCAGGCGCGCTGCCAGGATCTCCTCGAAGTCCTTCAGCGGCGGCTCGCCAGATGTCCATTTCATGGCTTTCTGGAGCAACTTGTACGCCTCCGCTGTAGCCTTTTTCCGGCTCAGGCCCGGGATGTAGGCGATTTTGTGCAACAGCCCGGAAAGCACATCTTTGGTTTTCCTTTTCGGAACATAAGACAGGCACACGACGTCAGCCTCCAAGGGCTCGATCTCATTCTCGACCCAGGTCAGCAGCGCCGTCTTGCCCACCCCGCGCGGGCCGACGATCTTCAAAGGCCGGGGAGCCTGGCCACGCAAAGGACCATAGTCCTTTTTTCGCGGCCCAGTGATATCTTTCAGCGCTTCCCGCAGCAAAGCCTGCTCCGGCTCCCGTCCAGCCAGATGCTCGGGCGCCAAGCCCGTGCCTGGACTAAATGGATTGCCCGAGGACTGTTCTTCAGTCATGGCCATATTTTAATCCCGCTGCGCATTGATTGCCAAGAAAAGGGAATTGTTCCCGCAACTTCACAGAATTGATTGGGCGAGGGCGAAATTCGAACTCATGGCCTCCATGGCTCTCAAGGACTATCGCTCTACCACTGATTTTCCTCAAGTTGCTAGCCCTATGGGCAATAGTTCAAGAAGTTAAAGGAATAATTCCCATATTCAAGCAGACGCCAGGCCGGCCTCCTTTTGGAAATCCGGATCACGCACGTCGGGCTCGCCCCCGCGCCAGCGCGCGGGCCGCTCCCGCGCCAGATACGCCACCGCCTGGGCGACATGCTCGGGCGCCAGCATATCGCTTTGGGGCACCTTCGAAACGCGGTTGACGCCCGAGGCGCGGATGGTGTCCTGCATCGCGGTCGCCACCAAGCCGGGACGCAGCCCGTAGCAGCAGACGCCGGCCTCCGCATACTCGAGCTCGACCATGCGCGTCAGCATCGCCAGGCCCGCCTTCGAGGAGCAGTATGCGCTCCAGCCCTCCATGGCGTTCTCCGCCGCGCCCGAGCTCAGATTGACGATCGCGCCGCCGCCAGCATCCACCATCCCCGGCAGGACCGCCGCCATCATGTTCCAGGCGCCCGTCAGGTTGGTCGCGACGCAGCGCGCGAACTCTCCCGGATCCGCGTCCGCCAAGGACGCGATCGGGCCGATGCTGCCCGCGTTGTTGACCAGCACCGCCGCCGGACCGCCGTGCTTCTCGGCATGCTCGGCGACGCAGCTGCGGGCTGCGGCTCCGTCGGTCACATCCACTGCCGCCGCGGTCGCAGCCAGGCCCTCGGACCTCAGCTCGGCCGCCAATTCATCCACCAGCTCGGCGCGGCGGGCGGTCGCGACCACCGCGTAGCCGGCCCGCGCCAGCGCGGCCGCGGCCGCGCGGCCGATGCCGGCGCTCGCGCCGGTCACCAGCGCCCACTCAGTTTGTGCTCCTCCCATGTAAAATTAATGGCGGATTTTAATATCCAGGAGGAGAGCAATGAAAAACACCATCGCCCAAGCCGTCGCCCTCGGGGCCGGCGCCCTGCTGGCCGCAAGCGCCGGCGCCCAGTCCTTCCACGGCTTCAACCTCGCCGCGCCCGATGGCGAGCAGCCCTCGTCCTCGTCGTACGCGGCGATGATCAAGGAAGCGTCCCGGGTAACGCCGCCGCGCAACGGCAAGCAGTACGTCTTCGCCTTCGCCAACCTGCAGGATGACATCCCCTTCTGCGCCAAGGTCAAGGACGGCATCGAGCGCAACGCCCGGGTCGCCGGCATCGACCTGGTGGTCGCGGACAACCGCCTCGACGGCGCCACCGCGCTGCAGAACGCCGAGAGCTTCATCCAGCGCAACGTGGACTACGTCATCGAGTTCCAGACCGACGCTGAGTTCGGACCCGTGATCTCGACCAAGCTCCAGGACGAAGGCATCGGCCTGGTCGCCATCGACATCCCCATGCCGGATGCGACCTTCATGGGCGCGAACAACCCGCGCTCGGGCTTCATGGGCGGGGCCTACCTCGCGCAGGCCGCGCTGTATGAATACGGCGCGGACAAGGTCAACCAAGGCTACCTGGTCGTCGGCGAGCTCCCGCAGTCGGGCCCGATCCCGGCCATGCGCACCGGCGGGCAGATCGCCGGCTTCCTGGCGGTCGCGGCCGGCTTTCCCGAGGACAACATCATCACCTTCGACTCCAAGAACACCCTGGACGAGAGCTTCGCGCAGATGAACAACATCCTCAACCGCATCCCGGACGACGTCCCCATCATGATGACGGCGATCAACGACCAGGCGACCACCGGCATGCTGCGGGCCGTCAAGCTCGCGAACCGCGAGCAGGACGCCCTGGCGGTCGGCATGGGCGCGGATGAGGTCGAGACCCTCGCCAATGAGGACCGCTTCATCGCCTCGGTCGGATACTTCCCCGAGAACTACGGCAACTACCTGATCGCGATCGGCCTGGCCGAGCTCGCCGGCAAGCAGGTACCGCCCGCGGTGCTGGTCAACCACGTCATGGTGAACAAGGCCAACGTCTGCTCGTACTACCCGGGCGCCTCGTGCAACTCAGGCGCGACCGGCACCTTCGATCTGGACTTCCCGGCTGCTGCCTTCAGCAACCACCTCGCCGAGCTGCGCCAGGACCCGGCGCTGCAGGCGATGAACGACCTGATCCCGAGCAACTAGACCTCGCCCCCGCGCCGGGAGCCGTCGCGGACCCCTGCGCTTGAGCGCTGACGCCGCGCCGCGGGGCGCGCTGGCCATGCGGGGCATGGCCAAGTCATTCGGCGGCCTGCGCGTGCTCGACGGCGTTGACTTCGAACTCGGCGCCGGCGAGATCGTCGCGTTGCTGGGCTCGAACGGCGCGGGCAAGTCGACCCTGGTCAAGATCCTGACCGGCAGCTACAGCGCCGACGAGGGCTCGATCGCCATCGACGGGGACGCATTGGCGATCGCGGACCAGCGCGACGCCATCGCCCAGGGCATCAGCATCATCCCGCAGGAGCTGTCGGTGCTCCCCGACCTCAGCGTCGCCGAGAACATCTGCATCGGCGCCCTGCCGACCCGCAGGCCGCTGGGCCGGCTCGACCGGTCCGCCATGCGCGATCGCGCATCCGAGCTGCTCGCCGAACTCGGCGTGGGCGCGGACGTCATCCATCCGGACGCGATTGTCGAGCGCCTGCCGGTCGCGCGGCAGCGCGTCGTCGAGATCGCCCGCGCGCTCGCGGCCAAGGCGCGCTTTTTGGTCATGGACGAGCCCACCGCCAGTTTGCCGGCGGCCGAATCCGAGCGCCTGTATGCGGTCACCCGCCGCCTGGCCGCCAACGGCGTCGGCGTCGTGTACATCTCGCACTATCTCGATGAGGTCTGCGCCCTGTGCGACCGCATCGTCGTCCTGCGCGACGGGCAGGTCGCGGGGCGCTTCGAACTCCCCGGCGCAAGCCAGGCGGACATCATCCAGGCCATGCTCGGCGCCGCGGTCGCCAATCCCTACGGCGCGGGCGGGGCCGGCGCAGCGAGTACGGCGCAGCCGCTGCTGGCGGTCGAAGGCCTCAGCGTACCGCGCAGCCTGGACGCCATCAGCTTCGCCGTCGGCGCCGGCGAGATCGTCGGCATGCACGGCCTGGTGGGCTCCGGCATCGAAGCGGTCGCGCGGGCGCTGGCGGGCGCCATCCCTAGTACCGGGGCCATCGAGCTCGACGGCGTGCCCGTCCGCCCGGCGTCGGTCGCGGCGGCCCAGGACCTGGGGATCGCGCTGGTCGCGGCCGAGCGCAAGCAGGAAGGTCTGCTGCCCGACCTGCCGGTCAGCGCGAACATCAGCCTGCCGTTCCTGCATCGCTTCGCCCCCCGGCTGCGGCTGGACAAGCGGGCTGAGGAAGAAGACGCCAAGCACTGGATCGAACACCTGGGCATCAAGTGCCGCGGCCCGCGGCAGCTCATCACCCAGCTGTCGGGCGGCAACCAGCAGAAAGCCTGCCTGGCGCGCTGGCTGGGCGGCGGGGTCAAGCTGCTGCTGTGCGAAGAGCCCACCCGCGGGGTCGATATCGGCTCGCGGCGCGACATCTACGCCGAGCTGCGGCGCATGGCCGGCAACGGCGTCGGCGTGCTGCTGATCAGCTCGGACGTCGAAGAGGTCGCCGGCGTGGCCGACCGCAGCATCGTCCTGCGCAGCGGCCGCATCGGCGCTGAACATCCCGGCGGTACGTCGGCCGAGACCCTCGCGGCCGCCGCCATGGCGACGGCGCACTGAGCATGCAAGGCATGCTGCGACTGCTGGCGAAGCCCTGGGCGGGCGTCGCCGTGCTGTTCGCGTTCTATCTCGCCATCAATCTCAGCTTCGCCCTGCTGTCGCCCTTCTTCCTCACTTTCCGCAACCTATTGGCGATCGGAACCAACGTCGCCTTCATGGGCCTGATGGCCGCCTTCGGTACTCCGCTGATCATCGCCGGCGGGCTCGATCTGTCGGTGGCCGCGGTCGCTGGCCTGACCGGCATCGTCATCGCCCTGCTGTACGCCGCTGGCGTCGACATCTGGGTCGCCTGCCTCGCGGCCATGCTGCTGGCGGGCGCCATCGGCGGCGCCAACGGCGTCATGGCGACCAAGTGGCGCATGAACCCCCTGATCGTAACGCTCGGGAGCATGAGCATCGTCACCGGCGTCGCGCTGGTCCTGACCGGCGGCCTGACCAAGCCGCTGCTGGTCGACAACTTCAACTGGATCGGCAGCGGCCGCCTCGCCGGGATTCCGGTACCGATCTATTTGTTGTTCCTCACCTACGCCGTTTTGTGGCTGCTGCTGTCGCAGACGCGCTTCGGGCGCCACGTCTACGCCGCCGGCAGCAATCCGGTCGCCAGCCGCCTGGTCGGAGTACCGGTGGACCGCATCCAGATGATCCTCTATGTGTGCTCGGCGCTCAGCGGCGCAGCCGCCGGCGTCATGCTGGCCGCCATGCTCGGGGCCGCGGCGCCCGACGCCGCCGGGCGCCACCTGCTGACAGTGATCGCCGCCATCATCCTCGGGGGCACCAGCTTGTTCGGCGGGCGCGGCAGCGTCTGGGGCACGCTGCTCGCGGTGCTCATCCTCGGGACTCTCACCAACGGCCTGACCCTGATGAACGTATCGAGCTTCTGGCAGGACGTCACCCGCGGGACCGTGCTGCTGCTCGCCGTCGGCCTCGACCAGATCCGCAGCAAGGCGGCCGGCGGGGCGTGATTCCCCTATAGCTGGCCAGCTATGCGGGGTTGGTAAATCAGTTGCGGCGCGCTAACTAGCGCAAGCAATATATTATTGGAACTTCATCAAGCACAGCAGGCGGTCACTATTTCACACCCTGCTTCGCCACCCGCTGTTTCTTGGCTTGCATATAAGGGAAAAACGAGGGAATGCTGATCTCCAGCCGGTCTTTCTCCCCGCGCCAGATGAAACCCAGCCATCGCAGGCGCTCGACTATGCTCCTGGCATCTGCCGCGCTTAGACCGCTGTTCTCTTGCTGCAGAACAATCTCGATGTCCTTCACCCCCACTGCGGCGCCTTGTTGCCGGATGATGGCTTCGGCTGCCTGCAAGGCATATGCTGTGAGACCTTTAGCCCTCATCTCATCATAGAGCAGGCTGAAGAAATCCCTGAGGTCGTCGTTTATTTCCTCTTGAGCTTGATCGACCAGCGCGACATCGACTTGCCGCTTCTTCTCAGAAGTCAGGGCCTCCCAAACCTCTCGTCCTACTAGCTGCACAAAATAAGGGTAGTTGTCAGTCATGCCCCACATCATCTCCAGAGCCTGCGGCTCGACCTCGATGCCGCGGTCGGCGAACGGCTTGCCGAGCCCGTCCTTGCTCTCCGCGGTCGTCAGCGAATTGATGTGGATCACCCTGCTGCGTTCCAGGAACCCCGCGTCGATCTTATGCAGATAGCTGAGCAGGTCCGGCGTGCCCACCACCAGCATCACCAACGGGTGCCGCTCATCGATCAGCTGCTCCCCGACCCGCAGGATGAACTCCATGTATTCGTCCTGGTAGTGATGGGCCTCGTCCATCAGCATGGCCACGGGGCCCTGGCGCAGCTTCGTCTCCAGCATCTTCCTGTAAATACGCACGGCGGCGGACACATCCACGCCGGCATCAGTGAAGATGCCATTGGAACCTTGCAGCAAGGCTTCATCATCGCCGGCCACCTCATCGAACAGGCTCAGCAACGTATCGCCTGGCGCCAGCAAGTCCTTGACGTACTCCAGCCGCGCCACATGGATGCCCATCTCCTGGGCCCGCTCCTCCATCCATCCAAGCATCAGCGTCTTGCCCACCCCGCGCGGGCCGGTGAGCACCAGCGGCGCCATCGACGCGCGCTCAAGCAGGCCATCAGCCTGAATCTCGTTCCTGTCGATGCCTTGCAAGGCCTCTTCTAGCTGAGCAAACTCCCTCTTGCGGCCGACGACATGCTCCGGGATGGTCGCGGTCCCAGGAGCAAACGGATTTTTTCTCAGTTTGGCAGGCTTGGCAGCCATAAAACTGTATTTTACGGGATTATGCGAGGCTTTGCATGCCTGACTCGGTTAATCTGCACCCAATCCGCATGCAGCAACTTCAAAGGGGGATCCAAGAAATAATCAATTATAATTAATCATGGGAGAAATACGGAGGAGACAAGCATGGCGGATGAGAAGACTGTACGGCTGGGCCTGATCGGCGCCGGCTGGTGGGCCTGCTTCTACACCATCCCCGAGCTGCTCAAGCTGCCGGGCGTGGAGCTGGCCGCCGTGTGCCGGCCGGAGGAGGACGAGCTCGCCAAGGTCAAGGAGCAGTTCAAGATCCCGCAAGCCTATCAGGACTACAAGCAGCTGCTCGCCGAGGCCGAGGTCGACGGCGTGGTGGTGGCCTCCCCGCATGTCCTGCACTTCGAGCACGCCAGCGCCGCCCTCGAGGCCGGCAAGCACGTCGTGATCGAAAAGCCGCTGTGCACCAGCGCCGCGGACGCCCGCGCGCTCGAACAGCTGGCAGCGGACCGCAACCTGCAGATCATGGTCCCCTGCGGCTGGAACTTCAAGCCGTGGACGCGGCGGGCCAAGCAGCTGGTCGCCGACGGCGCCGTCGGCGAAGTGCGCCACATGATCGTGCAGATGGCGAGCGCCCTCGACGATCTGTTCTCGGGCCAGCCGATGCTCGAGACCGCCGAGCACATGTACCGCCCGCCGCCCTCGACCTGGGCCGATCCCAAGCGCGCCGGCGGCTACGGCTGGGGCCAGCTCTCGCATGTGCTCGCGCTGGCGATGCACATCACCGACCTGCAGCCGCGGCGCGTGCGCGGGTCTGCCGTGCGCTCGGACGCCGGCGTCGACTACTATGACGCCGCGGTCGTCGACTTCGACGGCGGCGCGACCGCATCGGTCTCCGGCGCGGCGACCATGCCCAAGGACAAGGGCTTCAAGCTCGAGCTGCGGCTGTTCGGGTCCGAGGGCGTGCTCATCCTCGACATCGAGCACGAGCGCCTCGAGGTCCAGCGCCTCGACGGCGAGCACGTCGCCAACCAGATGGAGCCCGGCGACGGCGCCTACGCCTGCGTCGAGCCCTACGCCAAGCTGGCGGCGTACTGCCGGGGCGACAGTCCCGTCAACGATTCGCCAGCCAACGCCAACCGGCGCGTGGTCGAGATCCTCGATGCCATGTACCGGTCTTTCGCCAGCGGCGCCGCCGAGGAGGTCTGAACCCATGAAACTCACCCTGACCACATGGTCCTTTCCCGCCTGCGACCTGAGCCAGGCGATTGCGCTCAGCCGCTCCCTCGACATCAACGCCGTCGACGTCGGCTACTTCTACGCCTCCGCGCTCGACAAGGCCAAGGTGCTCAAGCAGCCGGAGGAAGAGGGCAAGAAGCTCGCCGGTCTGGGCATCGACACGCCCTGCCTGTACCACCTGTTCGGCGACAGCCTGGCCGACCGCAACCAGGCCGATCCCAGCTCCCTCAAGGCCAACGCCGCCGACTTCAAGCAGGCAATGCTCTTTTGCAAGGCGGCCGGCATCGGCACCGTCTTCATCCTGCCCGGCGTCGTCAATCCGGGCCAAAGCCGCTCCCAGGCGCTGCAGGTCTCGGCCGCCAGCCTCAAGGAGATGCTGGCGATCGGCCAGGACGCCGGCGTGACCGTAACCACCGAGCCACACGTCCATTCCTATCTCGAGACCCCTACCCTGACGCTCGAGCTGCTGGACTTGGTGCCCGGCCTGAAGCTCACGCTGGACTACGCCCACTTCCTGTGCCTGGGCTACCGCCAGGAAGAGATCGACCCGCTCGCCCCGCATGCGGCCCACATGCATGTCCGCCAGGCAAGGCCGGGCTTCTTGCAGGCCAAGGGGGCCGAGGGCACCCTCAATGTCGGAGCCATGCTCGGGACCCTGCGGGACGCAGGCTTCGACGGCCACCTCGCCGTCGAGTTCGTGCACCAGAACTATATGGGTACGCTGTATGACGACGTGCTCACCGAGACCGTCGCCATGCGCGACGCTATGCGCGCATGGCTGCAAGGCAACCCATAGCGCTGGTCACCGGCGCGGCCGGCGGCCTGGGCAAGGCCATCGCCGCGCGGCTCGCGCAGGACGGCTATCGCCTGCTGCTGCTCGACGCCGACGCCGGCGCGCTCGAGAGCACCGCTGCTGAGCTGCAGGCTGCAGCCAGCCGTACCGTGAACATCGCCGACGCCGACGCCGTCAACAACGCGGTCGCGGAGCTCGAGGGCGAGGACGGCATCGACCTGCTCGTCAACAACGCCGGCATCCACACCCACAGCCTGCTGGTCGACACCAAGGACGAGCAGTGGCGCAAATTGTTCGACGTCAACGTCCACGGCACCTTTCACATGTGCCGGGCCGTCGGCCGCGGCATGATGCGCCGCAAAAGCGGGGCCATCATCAACGTCATCACCCGGCTCGGCTTCGCCAATCCCTATTCGAGCGCCTACATGGCGACCAAGAGCGCGGTGTGGGGCTTCAGCCTCTGCCTCGCGATCGAAGCCGCCGCCTACGGCGTGCGCGTCAACTGCGTCGCGCCCGGACACGTCGGGCCGGGTACCGGCATGGAGAAGATGTTCCGCCTCAAGGCCGACCTGCTCGGCATGAGCTGGGAGGACTTCGAGCGCTCGGTGCACCAGGCCATCCCCGCCGGCCGCTGGTGCCGGCCGGACGACGTGGCCGCAGCGGTGTCCTACCTGGCCTCGCCGGAGGCCTCCTTCGTACTCGGCGAGGTCCTGCATGTGACCGGCGGCTTCCAGAGCTACGCCCAGCGCCCGCCGGTGGAGGAACTGTGAGCGCCAAGCGCCTCGACCGCGCCGCCATCATGCGGCCGGGTTTCTCCACCCCCTGGGACGCGCCGCTGGTGCCCTCCTTCCCGTTCAGCTTCCGCGACGTGCGCGTCCTGACCGCCGCATGGCGCACCGACCCCGACGCCATCGCCGCGCAGCTGCCGCCGCCGCTCGAGCCGCTCGGCGACGTCGTCCTCGCGCACATCTACGACATGGGCGACGTCGACTGGCTCGGGCACTACCAGGAGAGCAACGTCATGATCGGCGCGCGCATGCCCGGCGGCAAGGTACGCGGCGGCTATTCGTGCTACTTGTTCCTCGCCGCCGACGGCGGCGTCGCCCACGGGCGCGAGATCCACGGCCAGCCGAAAAAAAGCGGCGCGCCGCGGCTGGAGTTCCGCGAGGACCTGATCGTCGGGTCCATCGCGCGCAACGGCATCGACGTGCTCACCGCCACCATGCCGTACAAGCAACAACGCGCCGCGCTCGCCGCGCTCAAGAAACTGCTGCCCTTCGACACCAACCTCGCGCTCAAGGCCGTCGACCACATCGACCACACGCCGGCGATCCGGCAGTTGACCGCCCGCAAACTCACCCAGGTCAAGGTGCATGAATGCTGGCGCGGGCCCGGGACCGTCGAGCTGCGACCCAACGCCCAGGCGCCGCTGCACCGCCTGCCGGTGCTCGAGATGCTGGACAATTTCTACTGGCGGGCCGATTTCACCCTGGTGAAAGGACGCGTCATCTACAATTACCTCAAGGAGGAGTGACATCATGAGCAAACACTACGCATGGGTGCTGGAAGTGCGCCCCGGCTACGAAGAGGAGTACAAAAAGCGCCACGACGAGATCTGGCCGGAGATGACTGCGGCGCTCAAGGAAGCCGGCATCAGCAACTACTCGATCTTCCGCCACGGCCTGACGCTGTTCGGCTACTTCGAGACCGACGACCTCGACGCCACCATCAAGGCGCTCGGCGCCAGCGACGCCAACCGCCGCTGGGGCGAGGCCATGGCCCCGATCATGAAGATCGACATCGACACCCGGCGCAACTTCCCCTTCCTGCTGCCGCTGCAGTGGCACATGGACTAGGGCCATGCGCGTCGCAAGCGTCAAGGCCCACATCGTACGCTATCCGGAGCCCAACGACCACAACAACGAGCGCATGACCGTCCTGGTCGCGGTCGAGGACGGCGACGGCGCCTGCGGCTGGGGCGAGGCCATCGCCATGTGGCCGGAAGCCTGCCACGCGGTCGCGACCGTCGTCAATGAAGGCCTCGCGCCGGTGGTTGCCGGCGGCGATCCGCGCGACATCGAAGGACACTGGCAGCGCATGCGCGCCCACAGCTGGTGGTACGGCGAGGGCGGCATCGCCTCGATGGCGCTGTCCGCCGTCGACATGGCGCTGTGGGACCTCAAGGGCAAGCTGCTCGGCGAACCGCTGTGGCGCCTGCTCGGCGGCCGCAGCCACGAGCGCCTGCCGGCATGCTCATGCCTGCACGTCAACAAGGAGACCATCGAGGAGAACGTCGCTGAGATCGCCGGCCACATCGAGAACGGCTTTCGCGCGACCAAGCTCGGCTTCGGCAAGAAGGGCAAGTCCCGCGTCGGCGGCGATCCGGACTACGACGTCGAGTTCGTCCGCCAGGTGCGCGAAGCCATCGGCCCGCAGACGCCGCTGTATATCGATGTCGGCAACGGCGTCAAGTGGAGCACCGGGACCGCGCTGTACGCCGCGCGCCGCATGGAGGAGATCGGCATCGACTGGATCGAGGAGCCGCTGTATCCCACCAACTGGGACGGCTACCGCGAGCTCAAGCGCCAGCTGCGGGTCCCCATCGCCTCCGGCGAGCGCGAGTTCACGGTGACCGGCTATGAGCGCCTGCTCGCGACCGGCGCCATCGACGTCTTCGGCATCGATCCCGGCCGGGCCGAGGGCATCACCGGCTTCGTGCGCGCCGCAAGGCTGATCGAGGCCGCCGGCCGCATCGTCAACGCCCACGCCTGGAGCACCGCCATCACCTCTGCTGCATCATTGGCGCTGTCGGTGCACTGTCCCAACGCCATCGTCTTCGAGCTCAAGCCGCAGCCGAGCCCGATGCAGCACGAGCTGGTCGAAGAGCCGATCTGGCACAACGACGGCTGGGTCGCGCCGAACGACGAGCCCGGCCTGGGGCTCGAGCCCAAGCGCGCGGTGATCGAGAAGTACCTGGTCGGTACCTAGGCCGGCGTCGCGGCTAAAAACAAAGTCAACGCACAGAACCACCACAGCGCCATCGAGTTCGATTGCGAAGGTGGCAGCGGTAGCCAACACTCATGCTGTTGCACTCTTGGTAATAGCGGCGAAAGCACTCTTGAATTTGGTTATTGGTAGCAGCAAGGCCGGCGTACGGGTAAGTTTGAATAGAGTACTAGTCCCCCTGGCCATTGGAGTTAGCTGCAGGTTTTTCAATTGGCTTATAGAGTAGAGATTGAAATAAATCTGTTCAGGCTTTATACCCAATACGCAGAGGATGTCGTATTTAGTGTCATGGCGAATGCCATTGAACTGGAAATTTCCATCCACATCCTCCGAGGCCATTTTGACCTCGATTTTCTGGCCATCGATTATGAGGTCATATTCCCCAATCCTGCTGGGGGCAGGTTCAGCTTGCATCTTGTGCTGCTGAGCTAGCCACACGATGAAATCCTCCGCTATCTGACCTTTGCCTGTAGCAGACAAGAACTTGATATCTCTGAAGAGACCTGGTCCCCCTTTCTCGAGATCCTTGCGCTTGCGAATCAAATTCGCTAGATAACTCTCGGGTTTCATATTTCGAGCATTGATTTTAACCGAGCCGCATCATCAAAGATGTACAACTAAGAAAAGTCGGCTATTCCTTGGACTTCTCCAGTTTTACAAACATGCTTTTAAACTCAGTAATAGGATACAGCGAATTTTTTGGCCGCGTGAGCTTGAATGAGGAATTAGTGGACTTGGCCATGCGTACCAGAGGAAGGTCGGTTAGAACATTTTTCGGATAGAGATTGAAATAAATCTCGTTGGGAGATATGCCTAGGACGCACAATATCTCGTATTTGGTGTCGTAGCGAACACCGTTGAACTGAAAATGTCCGTTCACATCTTCCGAGGCCATTTTGACCTCGAGTTTGCGCTCATTGACCATCACGTCAAATTCGCCAAGGCGGCTTCCGCTTGAATCCGCCTCCATGTGGTAATGCCTCGCAATCCACACAATAAAATCCTCGGCCAGCTGCCCCTTGTCAGTGGCCGACAGATTCTTCACATCCGCAAAGATGCCGCTGGCCCATTTGCCCGGTTTTTTATATTTCTGGATTAGATTCCCCAGATGTTCTTCAGGGCTCATTTCTTATCCTTGAAGCCTGCCCCAATCACAGCATCTCGGATATGTCTCATGCGCAGGTGGCGGCAGTGATTCGTGGAACGTGATGAGAGAGCCATCCAGTTCGTTTTTCGCAAAGCAGCCAATACCTTTCTTTTCTGTTTTTTTATGACGATTCCGTATCCCGATCCATATTTGACATCATCGAATTTAAAGACAATCTGGGGCGGATGGTTGTCGTAAAAGGAACTAGTGATGAAGCAATCATATTCATGCATGTGATCAAGGCCGCAGCGCCGATCCGGTGCGGTACATACGGTCCGTATATGAATAAAGCTATCGCAGGTATCCGGCCGCAAAGCCGCAGGTACTTCCCGCGCGCCCCACACCTGGAAAACCGTGCAGATATCCCTATCTTGCTCGCCCACATAAAACGAGTTCGGTTCTAGCTCCATGGAGTGGAGTAGATTGAGGTTCTTGACTCGCGTCATCGCTCCGCCCTTGCCGTCGCTAGCGAAAGTCATCGGCAGAATGAAGCCTACTAGCTCAGCGAAGCGGCCGGCTCGGTTGAGGAACTCTAGCGCAAGAGCGCCGCGTATACCGAAGGGCGGGTTGCCTATGACGGCATAGGCCCCTTTTTTACGTGGTGACCACTTGAGGAAATCAGCCTGCTTAATACCTTTGCCTTGCGGGTCTATGTCGAGCGCGATACGGCGATTTGACGGCAGCAGCTCGGTGAAACAGCCTTCGCCAGCGCTGGGCTCGACGAAGATGTGCCGATTCAGGTTGTAGCCGTGTTTCCGCGCTACTTCCTTGAACACCGCATAGCACTGGCTAGCTACCGCTTTATGGGTGAACCATTTATCACCCGGGTCCTTCTTGTTGATGGCGTACCACGGTGGTTCGCTACGGGGAATGGCCCCGCCCGCAAAAACCATCGCGTTTCCGATGGGTACTAATACCCCGGTGGGGTGAAGACCTGGCAGGAAGTCAGCGGATGCCATGCAACCGTTCTTCCTTCTGCTAACCCCTGGATTCCATTGCTCTAATTTTAGCATGAATCATCGTCCTCGAAACCGGCAGTATGCTAACGACGAGCCCGGCCTGGGGCTCGAGCCCAAGCGCGCGGTGATCGAAAAGTACCTGGTCGGACCCTAGGCCGGCGCGCGGCGGGCCGCATCCTGCAGCGAAGCGCCGATGGCCGTGCGCCGCGGCTCGAACATCTTTTTCAGCCGCAGGCTGTTGCCCATGCTGTCATGGGCCTCGAGGTCGCAATCGACGCAGTCGAAGACCGTGAAGTCCGCGCGCGTACCCGTCTGCGCCGCGGCGTCCAGGCCGAGGAAGGCGCGCGGGCGCGCGGCCACCGCCGCGACGCATTCATCGAAGGGCAGCCCGACCGCATGCAGCTTGGCCATGGTCGTCGCCATGTCATAGACCGGACCGTCGATGTTCTCGCGGTGCAGGTCAGTCGAGATCGAATAGGGCCGCAGGCCGTCGGCGAGCGCGCGCTTGGCCGTGTCGAAATGGAACGAGGCCGCGCCGTGGCCCACGTCCATCAAAATGCCGCGCTCGGCCGCCTGCTTGGCCAAGGCAAACACGCCGGGCGCGTCGGTCAAGGAGCCGGCCGGCTTGCCGTTGAAGCAGTGGGTGATCACGTCGCCGGGCTCGAGGATCTCGAGCACCTCGTCGGGAATGGGAGGCGGCTCGCCGATGTGCGCCATCAGCGGCAGGCCCGCCATCTGGGCGACGCGCTTGGCCACCCGTACCGGACCGGCGCCCCACGAACCGACGATGACGCCGCTGGCGCGGATCTTGACCCCGCAGACCACATCGCGGTTCTTCTCGATCACCTCTAGGGTACGACCCACATCGATGAAGCGGGCGTCGAGCAGTTCGGGGATGCGGTTGCAGCACACCAAACCGATCGAGGAGATGTTGACGAAGGCGCGCATGGTCTCGGCGCCCTCCTCGAGGACGTACTCGCGCAGGCCGTGGAAACTGCCCTCGCCGGCGCTGCCGGCGTCGGCCATGGCGGTCACGCCGGTGGCGCGGCCGGCGTCCTTGGCGCGGACCGAGATGTCGGTGCCGCCGTGCCAGACATGCACGTGCAGGTCGGTCCAGCCCGGCGACAGCCAGCTGCCGCCGCAGTCGATGTCCTCGGCGCCGTCAGCCGGCCGCGCGGCGATCAGACCGTCGGCGTCGACATGGATGACATCACCTGGATCCTGCGCGAAGCCCGCAGGCTGGAAGTTGCGCAGGCTGTAGGCGCTCACGGCCGCAGCGCGAAAATCGCCTCGATCTCGACCGTGATCCCGCCGGGCAGCGAGCCCATGCCGACCGCCGAGCGCGCGTGCGAGCCGATCTCCGGCCCGAAGACATGCACCAGCAGGTCCGAGCAGCCGTCGATCACCAGCGGATGCTTGCTGAAGTCCGGCGGGGCGTTGACCATGCCCAGCAGCTTGACCACCGCCGCGACACGGCCGAGCCCGCAGTACTCGTGTACGACCGCGAGGATGTTGAGCGCGGTCAGCTGCGCGCGGCGCCGGGCCTCGTCGAGGTCGACGTCGACGCCGACCTTGCCGCGCAGGCTCTTGCCGTCGGCATCGGTCGGGCCCTGGCCGGAGACATACAGCAGGTCGCCCACCTGCCGGGCCGGGACGTAGTTCGCTACCGGCGCCGGCGCGCGCGGCGGCAACTGCAGTCCCAGCTCCTGGAGTTTGGCCTCATGGTCCATATCGCGGGAGTTGATTCTAACTACCGCCGCCAGTGTTTTAAAATCCACCCATGGAGCGCGCCAATCCCTACGCCGGCGACGCGGACCGGGCCCAGCTGTGGGAAATGCTGGTCCGCCGCGATATCGAGGCCTATGTGCGGCAAGACTGGAGCATGGTCGCGGACGATTTCCTCCCCGAGCAGTTCTTCGGCTTCAGCGCGCGGCACAGCGGCGCGGTGGACAACTGGGGCATGGCCTATCCCAGCCTGGCGGCCTACCGCGACGACTGGCTCGCCCAGGCGGCGGAATCCGCCGCGACCGCGGCCACCGATCAGCTGGCCGACGCCCTGCTCGAGCTGTCGACCTTGACCAGCATCGACATCACGGACGGCTGCGCGGTCGCGCGCAAGTGCTTCGACGGCACGGTCCCGCTGGCGGACGGCAGCCGCTCGGAGCCGCTCAAGTGGCAGACCCTCTACATCTGCCGCGCGACCGACAGCGGCTGGAAGATCCAGGGCTTCTTCGGCTACCTGCCCTATCCGCTCATCCAGCCATGACGGACCGGCAGCTCGAAGACCAGCACATCTTGGTGACCGGCGCGGCCGGCGGCATCGGCCAGGCGCTGTGCGCCGAGCTCGCCGCGCGCGGCGCGAGGGTGGCCGCGCTCGACCGCGACCAGCGCGGGCTCGAACGCCTGGCCAAGCAGCAGCACGGCCTTGAGCTCCTGCGCGCCGACCTGACTCAAGAACGCATGCTGGCGCGGAAGCTGGCCGCGCACGCCAAGCGCCACGGAGCGTTCGACGGCTTGGTGAGCAACGCCGCGGTCTTTTGCGACGTGCCCACCTTGGCGCGCACCACTCCGGCGAGCTGGCAGCAGGAGATCGACGGCAACCTAACCGCCGCCTTCAACGTCGCCCGGGCGCTGCTGCCCGCGTGCCGGCGGAAGAAGCGCGGCAGCCTGGTCTTCATCGCCTCGGTCAACGCCCTGTCCTTCCTCGGGCATCCAGCCTACAGCGTCGCCAAGGCGGCGGTCGTCAGCTACGCCGGCGCGATCGCGGTCGAATACGGCAAGCACAACATCCGCAGCAACGTGCTGCTGCCGGGTACGGTGGCGACGCCGGCCTGGCGCAAGCGCCTGCGGCGCAATCCCAAGCTGCTCGAGCAGCTGCGCAAGTGGTACCCGCTCGGACGGGTGGTCGAACCCAATGAGGTCGCGCGCGCCGCATGCTTTTTGCTGTCGGATGACGCCGCCGCCGTCAGCGGCGCATGCCTCACCGTCGACTGCGGGCTGAGCGCCGGCATCAAGCCGATGGCGTCCGAGCTCACGCAGGCCGAGTTTTGATGAGCGTCGCGCGGCCGCCGTGGCGCATCGCCCTCGCCGGCATTGCGGCGGAGAGCTGCACCTTCTCGCCCCTGCGCAGCGAGCTCGAAGACTTCGTCCAGCTGCGCGGCGAGCAACTGCGGGCAAGTACGGCGGCGGCTGACTTCATGGACGGCGGCGCCTGCGAGCTGCACGGCGGATTTCTCGCCCGGGCCCTGCCGGGCGGCATGCTCGCAGCGGACACCTTCGCGACGCTGCGCGCGCGGCTGCTGGCGGAGATCGAGCCGCTGCTGGCGGCTGGCCTCGACGGCATCGTCCTCGATCTGCACGGCGCGCTGGCGGCCGAGGGCTGCGACGACGCCGAGTACGAGATCTTGCGCGAGCTGCGCGCCTGCGTCGGGCCCGCATTGCCGCTGGCCGCGGCCTTCGACCTGCACGGCAACCTCACGGCGGCGGCCGCGGCCCAGCTGGACGTACTGACCGCCTATCGCACGGCGCCGCACATCGACGTCGCCGCGACCCGGCGCCGGGCGCGGGCGCTGCTCGAGCGCTGCATGGCCGGCCGGCGCCCGCAGGCGGCATGCGTGCCGATTCCTGTGTTGCTGACCGGCGAGCAGACTGCGACCACCGTCGAGCCGGGCAAGTCGGCCTGGCAGCTGGTGGCCGAAATCGCCGCCGCGCCCGGCGTGTGGGACGCCTCATTGTTCGTCGGCTACGCCTGGGCGGACCAGGCGCGCAGCGGCGCCTGCGCCGTGTGCTACGCCGACGGGCAGGAGCAGGCTGATGATGGCGCGGCTCGCCTCCGGGATGCGTATTGGGACCAGCGCGAGGCCTTCACCTGGCCGGAGGATCCGCTCGCGGCTTCGGACTGCGTCGCATGGCTGGACGGCCTCGATGAAGGCGCCACCGTCTTCCTGTCCGACGCCGCGGACAATCCGACCGCCGGCGGCGTGGGCGACGCCTGGGACATGCTTGCGCTCGCGCTCGCTGATGCGGATCGCCGCTGGCTGATCGCCGGCCTCGCCGATCCGGCCGTGGCCCAGCAGGCCAGCGACGCGGGCGTCGGCGCGGAGATTGAAGCAGCGCTCGGCGGCCGCTGGAGCGGCCGGCCCAATCCGCAGGCGCAGCGGTACCGCATCGTCGCCCTCGCCGACAGCGTCGCGGTCTTGGCCTGCGGCGCGACGACCGTGCTGTGCACCGCGCGCCGGCGCACGTTCCACGAGCTCGAGGACTTCACCGACCTGGGGATCGAGCTGTCGGACTATCAAGCGGTCGTCATCAAGGTCGGCTACCTGCCGCCGGCCATCGCGCGGATCGCGCGGCGGCACCGCCTGGTCAGCGGCGCGGGCTGCGTCCCGCCGGACATCAGCGCCCTGGATTACCAGCAGGCGCGCTTCGCCCATCCCCTGCATGCGTCGCAGCATTGACCCAAGCATGGCACCGCTGCGCCTGACCACTCGCCTGCGCGACGGCAACGTCATCGAGGGCCGGCTGAGCAATGACGGGCCCGGCATCGCCGCCGGCTTCCGGCTGTGCGGGAGCATTCTCGTCACCGCCGCCGCCCGGGCCGGCTGCCGGGTCGCATGGCAGGCCGGCGGCTACTTCGAGCTCGAGCCCGAGCCCGCGGATCTTGAACTCGCTGCGGGCGCGAGCTGGGACTTCGCCATCGCGTACAAGAACGGCTACGACATCCTCAACCAGACTTGGGGGATCACCGGCGCCTATATACGTACCGCCAACGGCGACGCCGTCGACATCGCCTCTGAGCCGCTGGAGTTTCCCTCCTATCCGGATCCTGCGCCGGTCACGGCCGCGAAGCCACCCGAGCTGCTGCTGCTGCCGACGCCGGTCTCATGGGGACCGAGCAGCGGTACCTGCGACCTGCGCAAGGGCTTGCGACATCCAGCCGAGCGCGGGCCCGCGGGCGAGGCCTGCGCCGCCCTGGGCAAGCGCATGCGCCTGCCGGACATCGACCATCGCGACGATGGCGAGGTTGAGCTGGCCTATGCCGAGGGCCCGGCCGGCTTGCCGGCCGAGGGCTATCAGCTGCAGCTGGAGGACAAGAAAGTCACGTTGCGCGCTAATGACGACAGCGGGCGCTTCTACGGTTTGGCGTCGCTGCTGCAGCTCGCGGTCCTGCACGACGGCCAGGTGCCCTGCGGACTGATCATCGACCAGCCGCGCTTCGCCTGGCGCGGCATGCACCTGGACTGCGTCCGGCACTTCTATCCGCCCGCCTATCTGCAGCGGCTGCTCGACTTCTTCGCGCTGCTCAAGCTCAACCGCTTCCACTGGCACTTGACCGACGACGAGGCCTTCCGCCTTGAGATCCCCGGCCGGCCGGAGCTCGAGCGCACCTGGCAGCGCGGGCACGGCTTGCTGGTACCCGCTCTCTTCGGCAGCGGCAGCGGCCCGCATGGCGACGTCTATCGCCGGGATGACATTCGCCAGATCGAAGCGGCGGCGGCGGCCAATCGCATGCAGGTGATGCCGGAGCTCGAAGTGCCCGCTCACAGCTGGGCGCTGCTGCAGGCTTTGCCCGAACTGCGCGATCCCGCCGACCGCAGCGGGGAAATCTCAGTCCAGGGCTATCGCGGCAACACCATGAATCCGGGCCAGCCGGCAACCTGGCGTTTCCTGGAAGAAACAATCGGCGCCATCGCCGACAGCTTCGCAGCGCCGGTCATCCATCTCGGCTGCGATGAGATGCCGCCCGGTACCTGGACGGGATCGCCTGCAGTCGCAGCATGGATGCGCGAGCACAAGCTGCAGGACATGCTTGATGTCCAAGAGAAGATGATGCAGCAGGTAGCGGCTTTGGTCGCAGCGCAGCAGCGCCGGCCGGCCGCATGGGAGGAAGCAGCCCGCGGGCGCAACGGCGGCCTCGGACACGACGCGGTGATCTTCTCGTGGACCGGCCAGGGACCGGGACTCGAAGCGGCGCGCAACGGCTATCAAGTGGTGCTCTGTCCGGCCCAGCACACATACATGGACATGGCGCCGAGCGCCGATCCGCGCGAGCGCGGCCTCAACTGGGCCGCGCTGGTCGACATCGCCGACACCCTCGCCTGGGAGCCGGTGCCTCCTGATGAGCCGGAACTCGCCAAGAACATCCTCGGGGTCCAGGGCGCGCTGTGGTGCGAGACCGTATTGCAGCCTAGCGACTGCGAGCCGATGCTCGCGCCGCGGCTGCTCGGCGTGGCCGAAAAGGCTTGGTCCCAGGCGGATCGAACTATGGACGCCACGCAGCTGCGCGGCTGTGCCCAGGCCTGGGAGAAGCTGTTCGCCCGCTGCGATTGGCGGGTCTGGAAGGCGGCAGGAAGGCCATGAAAGTTTATTTGCGCTGAGAGCCTGGAAAAATACCTAGATTTAGTAAAATTCAGTGAAAACATATATTTGTTATTTGCGGTCGCAGCCTTCTTACTAGCCTGAAAACATATAATTTTCTTTTTCAATCTATTGTTCTTCCAATAGAATCTGCGCCCCGAAAAACTACTATAACTCTAGGCATGCTTTCCATCCAAGAAATAACCGAGAAGCAAATCGACCGTTGGTGCCAACAGTACGAAGGCCCCGGCCTTGAGTTCAAGGAAGCGAAGAACAATGTCAACAGGGAGGAGATGTCCAAATCTTGCTGCGCGTTAGCAAACACTGAAGGCGGGTACGTCATCCTCGGAATCACAAATGCTTTTCCGCACCAGGTGACAGGAACCAAAGCCTGCCCCAACCCGCCGAAAATGGTTGAGCTAATCACTAGCAAGCTCAATCCTGCCATCCCACTTCAAGCTACGGAGGTGGAACACCGCGATGGCAGAGTGGTGGTGTTTGTTGTGGGCAAGCGACCCAAAGGCTCCGCTATCGAGTATCAACGGCAAGCCCTCGTCCGCGAAGGACAGCAAATACGGCCAATGTCGGTATCTGAAATAGGAGAAGTCCTTGCTGAGACCAAGCCTCATTGGCTGGAGGGACCTTGCTGCAGCAACCTGTCTCCAAGAGAGGTGAGGAATTTGCTCGACATCGAGCGTTTTTATGAATTGCAAGAAAAAGAGCAGCCTGCCCAGCTCTCAATGGTCTTGGATGATCTGAACGCCTTGAAAATGCTTGCGCCGGCAGGAGGTGATCGCTACACCATCAACCGCATGGGTGTCCTCTTGCTAGCAAAGAGCATCAGTGCCTGTGATCCTGGCCTGGGATCCAAGCGCATGCGTATTTTGCGCTTCAAGGGCGAGGGAGACATACACACCATCGGCTTTGACGAGACTTTCGACCGGGGTTACGCCACCGGCTTCGCTGACTTGGTCAAGATGGTGGTGGGCCAGCTGGATAATGAACATCCCGTTAGGGGAGCGCTGCGCCGTTATGATGAATTCGTACCCGAGGTAGCGGTGCGTGAATTACTCGCCAACGCTCTCATTCATCAGGATTTCCAGACTACCGGCCACCAGCTTTGGGTGCGCATCTACACCAATCGCATGGTAGTAGGAAACCCGGGCAAGCCGCTGGTGGCTATCGACCGCATGATAGACCGGCATGAAACCCGCAACGAGATCTTGGTAGATGCCATGCGCACGCTGCGAATTTGCGAACGGGCCAGTACCGGCATCGATAAGGCTCTGGCAGCCATGGAAAAAGTGCGCGGCGCTCCAATTTCCTTCCAAACCGGCGACCAGGATGTAACTGAGGCGATAGTCTTCGCAACCCGGCCCTACGCCAAGCTCAGCCCTGGATTGAAAGCGTTGGCATGCTACCAGCATTGCGCGCTGCGTAGCTTACATAATGAACCCATGACCAACGTCTCCTTCCGGGAGAGGTTCGGACTGAACGCCAGCAAGCGGGAGGATGTCTCCCGGCTGTTCAAGAAGCTAGTGGATAGGAAACTCATCAAGCGCTCGATTATCGGCCATTCGAACAAGCACGCCAGCTACGTGCCGCAGTGGTTTGCTGAGGACGAAGACACTATCTTGGAAATGATCAGGAACGCAACAGATTAAAATCAGCGCACGCAGCAAATCATGTCCGCGCTCAGCAAACTGCACCGCAACGCCAGCCGCTTCGCCTGGCTGCTGATCATGCCCGCGGCGCTGTATATGTGCCTGATCGTCGCCTGGCCCCTGCTCGAGACCATCCGGCTGTCCTTCACCAACGCCGCCCTCGGCGGCGAGGAATACATCGGCGTCGAGAACTACGCCAAGCTGGCCGGCAGCGGGAAATTCCACGACATCGTGCTGCGCACCTTCTACTGGATGTTCCTGTCGGTCACCCTCAAGATCATCCTCGGCCTCGCCGGCGCCACCCTGCTCAATTCCAAGCTCAGGGGCGGCGGCATCTACCGGGTGCTGGTCATGCCGCCCTGGGTCGTCCCGATCGCCATCGGCTGCATCGGCTGGCTGTGGCTGTACCAAGGGCACTTCGGCCTCATCGCCGGCGTGCTGCAGCGCGTCGGCATCCTCGACGGGCCGTTCGAGTTCCTCGCCTATCGCAACAGCGCCTTCTACAGCGCCGTCATCACCGACGTGTGGATCGGCACCCCCTTCGTGACCATCTACTTCCTCGCTGTCATCCAAGCCGTCCCCCGCGAACTGCACGAAGCCGCCTATCTCGACGGCGCCTCGCGCTGGTACCGCTTCCGCCGCGTGACCATCCCCTACATCATGCCCGCGATCGTCGCCATGTCGCTGCTGTCGATCATCTGGACCTTCAACTCCTTCGAGATCATCTGGATCCTCACCGAAGGCGGGCCCCGCGGCGGGACCACCACCTTGATCATCGATACCTACAAGCGCGCCATCGCCAATTTCAAGTTCGGCCAGGGCGCCGCGCGCGCGACCATCATCGTACTGCTGCTGACCGCCTTCTCGCTGCTGTACCTCGGGACCATGGCGCGCATCAACCGCCGCTACGCCCACTAGCCGGAGGAGAGCGAAGATGGACCGCATGGCTGGCTGGCAACGCGCCCTGCTGTATGTCGGCATGGCGCTGTTCCTCCTCTTCTGCCTGCTGCCCTTCATCGAGATGTTCTTCGCCTCGCTGCGGCCGCTCGAGCACCTGTTCCGCGCGCCCTACCAGTTCTGGTCGGACGACTTCTCCCTCGACGCCTACAGCCAGATGTGGGAGACCGTCCCCCGCCTCGGGCGCTACATCTTCAACAGCGTCCTGCTCGCCACCGCCACCACCATCACCGCGCTGGCCTTCATCATCCCCGCGACCTACGCCTACGCCCGCTTCCAGTTCCGCGGCAAGGCCCTGTCGCTCGGCGCCTTCCTCAGCGTCAACATGTTCGCCGGCGCCGTGCTGCTGATCCCGCTGTACAAGCTGCTGCGCGCCTTCGGCCTGCTCAACACCTACTTCGCCATGATCGTACCCGGCGCCGCCTTCTTGATCCCGACCGGCATCTGGCTGCTGAAGTCCTATCTCGAGCGCATCCCCGTCGAGCTCGAGGAGGCCGCCTGGGTCGACGGCGCCTCAAGGCTGTACACCCTGCGGCGCGTCATCCTGCCGCTCGCGGTCCCCGGGCTGATCGTCATCAGCGTCGCGACCTTCATCGGCGCCTACGCCCAGCAGTTCCTGTTCGCGGTGACCTTCAACCAAAACCGCGACTACATGCCGCTGCCCGCCGGCATCTACGAGTTCGTCGGCTACCAGACCGTGATCTGGAACGAGCTGATGGCCGCCAGCCTGGTCGGCATCCTGCCGGTGATGGCGGTCTTTTTCCTGCTGCAGCGGTACCTGATCGAGGGCCTGACCGCCGGCGCGGTCAAGCACTGAAATCCGGCTCCCGCCCGCATGTGATATAGAATTAAGGCAACGGAGTTCAGGCTCCCGGAGGAGAGAGACATGAAACACAAGCAACTGTATGCGACCCTGCTGCTCGGCGGCATGATGTTCGCCAGCGGCGCCCACGCCCAGTCGATGAAATTCATCATGTGCGGGGGCGAGGTGCGCGAGGCCGACCAGAAGGTCATCGACCAGTTCCAGGCGGACAACCCCGGCGTCAACATCGAGATGGAAGCGGTGCCCTGGGGAACCTGCCAGGACAAGTCCACGCAGCTGGCCGCCGCCGGCGACCCGCCGAGCCTGGCCTACATGGGCTCGCGCACGCTCAAGCAGCTGGCCAAGAACAACCTGATTGTCCCGGTCGACATCGACCGGTCGGTCCAGGCCCTGTACCAGCCGAACGTGCTCAAGACCGTCGCTGACGGCGGCAAGTTCTGGGGCTTCCCGCATGCCTTCTCGACCAAGGCGCTGTTCATCAACTGCGACCTGATCGAGCAGGCCGGCATGACCTGCCGCGGGCCGAGCACCTGGGATGAGATGTACCAGATGGCCAAGACCGTCAAGGACAAGACCGGCATCGCCGGCGTGGGCCTGGCGGGCAAGGACTTCGACAACACCATGCACCAGTTCCTCAACTACCTGTACAGCAACGGCGGCACGGTCATCAACTCGGACACCAACGAGATCACCCTGGACAGCAGCGAAGCCATCGAGACCCTGGCGTTCTACGGCCGGCTCGCTCAAGTCGCCCAGGACGGGCCCACCGCTTTTGAGCGCTCGCAGATCAAGGACCTGTTCAACGACGGCAAGGTCGCGATGTACATCGACGGACCCTGGGGCAAAAGCCAGCACAACGAGGACATCCGCTCGATCACCGTGCCGATTCCGGCCGGCCCGAGCGGCCGCAGCGGCACGCTGCTGATCACCGACTCGATCGCGGTCTTCAAGGGCACTGGCCACGAGGCGATGGCGACCAAGCTGGCGCTGGCGCTGGCTTCAGGCGAAGCGCAGTACGACCTGGACAGCAGCTGGGGCCTGACGCCCATCATGAAGTACGAGCAAGTCATCTCCGACAAGCCCTACTACGTGGACGACCCCTACTGGGAAGTGTTCGTCCAGCCGATCGCCGGCGGCGGACCTGAGCCCCTGTTCGTCGAGTACAAGGAGCTGCAGAACGTCATGAACAGCATGATCCAAGGCATCCTGCTGGGCGAGGGCTCAGCCGCTGAGCTGGTCGCGACCGCTGCTGAAGAACTCGAAGAGTTCAAATAGGGCTTCGCGTCCGACAGCGGCATGGCCGGGCTGTCGCTGCGTGGCATCTCCAAGAGTTTTGGTGCCACGCAAGTCCTCAAGGACGTCAGCCTTGAGATAGAGGACAAGGACTTCGTGGTCTTCGTCGGCCCGTCGGGCTGCGGCAAGACCACGTTGCTCCGCATCATCGCCGGGCTCGAGGACGCCAGCGCCGGCCAGCTGCAGATTGGCGGGCGCGACGTGGCCGACGCGCATCCGCTGGAGCGGGGCGTGGCGATGGTGTTCCAGTCCTACGCGCTGTATCCGCACCTCGACGTCTTCGAGAACATCGCCTTCCCGCTGCGGGTGGCCAACCTGCCCGAGGCCGAGGTCAAGGACAAGGTCGCGTCCGCGGCCGAGGTCCTGCAGCTGACCGACCGTTTGGACTTTCGCCCGCGGCAGCTGTCCGGCGGGCAGCGGCAGCGGGTCGCGATCGGACGCGCCATCGTCCGCCAGCCCCAGGTCTTTTTATTCGACGAGCCCCTGTCCAATCTCGACGCCGCCCTGCGCAGCGAAATGCGGGTGGAGCTGTCCCAGCTGCACCAGCGGCTGGACGCGACCATGATCTACGTCACCCACGACCAGGTCGAGGCCATGACCATGGCCGACCGCATCGTGGTGCTGTCCGAGGGCGAGATCCAGCAATACGGCACGCCGATGGAGCTGTACCATCATCCGGCGAACCGCTTTGTCGCGCAGTTCATCGGCCATCCGACCATGAACTTCCTGCCGGTCAAGGAGACCGGCGGGCAGGACGGCGCCTTCGGGGTCGACGTACCCGGCATCGGCCAGCTCAGCCTGCCGGTGGAGATCGGCGCGGGCTCCGGCGGCCAGGCGATGGAGCTGGGCATTCGTCCCGACGACCTGGAGCTGGCGCCTGACAATGAACCGGGCCTGCTGATGAAAGTCACTGTGCTCGAAAAGCTCGGCAACACTTCGCTGGCTTATGGAACGGCGGCCGACGCGAAGTTCTGCGCCGCCCTGCCCGGCGACGCGGGCATCAAGGAAAACTCCGACATCCGCCTGCGCGTCGCGCCGGCCGCATGCCATCTCTTCCGTTCGGATGGATCCGTCTGCAAGCGCCTGCAGGCGCCGAGCATCAACTAGCCATGCGCATCGGCGTCGTCGGCCTGGGACATCGCGCCGCCATGGTGCTGCGCTTTCTCAAGCAGCCCCTGCCGGAGCTGGAGGTCATGGGCTACGTCGACCCGCAGCCCTGCGGGCTGGAGCCGCTGCGTGAGAAAGTCAAGGTCGGCGAAGCCTACCCGGACATCCAGGCCCTGCTCGCGGCCAAGCCGGAGTTCCTGTTCATCGCCTCGCCGAACCATCTGCATCTCGAGCACATCCGCGCCGGCCTGGAAGCGGGCATGCGCATGTTCGTCGAGAAGCCGATCGTGATCACGCCCGAGCAGACCTTCGAGCTGGCCGAGCTGCTCGCCAAGCACGGCCCGGCGCAGGTCCAGGTCGGCCTGGTGCTGCGCTACGCGCGCCACATGCGCGATCTGCGCGCGAGCATGCAAGAGGGCCTGCTGGGCGACATCATCTCGATGGAGGCCAACGAGCACATCGCGCCCTATCACGGCGCCTTCTTCATGCGCGACTGGCGACGCCTGGCGAAGTACTCCGGCGGCTTCATGCTGGAGAAGTGCTGCCACGACCTCGACATCTACAACATGATCGCCAACAGCCGCCCCCTGCGGGTCGCGAGCTTCGGCGGCCGCGGCGCGTTCACGCCCGCGAACGCGCCGGGCGCTGACGAGGACAGCGCGGTCTATCAGGAAAAGCGCTCGTTCTGGGAAGCAGCTCCCGATCCGTTCAGAAGCGACGGCGACATCGTCGACAACCAAGTTGCGATCATCGAGTACGCCAATGGCGCGCGGCTAGCCTTCCACACCAACACCAACGTCCCCGACGAGCACCGCCGCTTCTGCGTCGTCGGCACCAAGGGCATGGCCGAGGGCGATTTTGGACGGGGATTTCTCAAGATCACCGACGCACGCACGCGCCAGACCATCCACGACCATGACTACACCGGCTACCAGGGCGACGCCTGCCACTACGGCGCCGACGAGTTGATGGCCCAGGACTTGGCAGACTACCTGCGCGGCACCAGCGAAGAGCTGCCGGTCGCCGCGGTGGATTGCCTGGAGGCCGGCCTGGCCGCCATGGCGATCGACCAGGCCCGCGCCAGCGGTCAAGTCGTCAGCCTGCAGGAGTGGTGGGACCGGATGGATGCCTGTAAATTGCGAGCGGATGGATCCCGCTAACTTGTTTTCCGGCAATTAGGGGCTATAATACCCATAAATGCCCGGGCACAACGCCATCGCCATCGCGAACATCTATGTCAAGCTAGCGCAGGCTAGAAAGCACTATCTGTCCAAGCTTCCCCTGATGAAGTTCATCTACTTCGCCCATGGCTGGACTTTGGGCTACACGGGAGAACCGCTCATTCGCGAGGACATCCTCGTCTGGAAATTCGGCCCGGCCATTCTCGAGGTCTATCGCGCCTTCGCGGAGAAAGGTTTTTACATCCAAACTCCGGCGCTGGACAAGAAAGGTGAGGAAATCACCTGCGAGCAGGATTTGAGCACCCAGGAGCAGGACATCATCATTAAGGTGTTCGATGATTACTCAACTTCAGACGCTATGGAGCTGGTTGGGATTACGCATGCCAAAGGCGCACCTTGGTCTACCAGCAAACAGAGAGGAGAATCTGTAATTTCTAACGAGATAATCAGGGATTATTACAAGGAGCGGTTGATTTAACATGTTCGATGAACAATTTAAGGGCCGGGAAGAAGAGTCCGAAAAGGCTCTTAGCCCGCAGGATTTGCTGCGCGAGTATCTTGCAGAGGAACTCTCCGAAGAGGCGGTGAAAATCAGAAAGGGACGCGAAAGCAAGGAGTTCATTTTCTCCTTGAGCGCCCGGATTATCCTAATCATCGCGGTGCTTGTCGTTGTCGGTATCCTATATTGGCAACTATTCCAGGTCGCTGGTGCCTGGTCCGAACTCCGAAACGTCCACCCAGCAGTCCTGACAGCCTTTGTGTCGGGCATCATCATCAGTACCACAGCGCTGCTGGGCTTCTTGATCGCTGGAGTTTTCCGCAACGCTGACAAGGACAAGCCTGAGCATCCCATGCAGAACCTTCTCAGCAATCCGGGAATAGCCAGGATCTTCAACCTCAGCGTGCAAGCGCCTCTCAATTAGGCTAACGAGTAAGGCGCCTTAGCTGCCGCCTCGAGAATTAACATCGCCAGGACTGATAGTTCATTGTCCTGCCAGGACACTGACGAGGGTGATCTGGACCTCGCACTAGAGGAATAAATCAAGCAGCTGGAGCGGGAGGCCGACCGCCAGGAGTTCTTCCTCTACGTACTCCTCGGCTTCATGCTGGCCTGCGGCTGCGGCCTCTTCTTCGACGACTACCCACGCCGCTAAGCGGCTGGCGGCCAAGCCGCGCCAGCGGCCAGGTCGTCAGCCTGCAGGAGTGGTGGGACCGGCTGGATGCCTGCAAATTGAGAGGCGGCTAAATCCCGCCATACTTGTTTTTCGGCAATTTAGGGCTATAATAACCACAAATGCCCGGTCACAAAGCCATCGCCATCGCGAACCTCTATGTTCAGCGTGCGCTAGACAACGGCCATGACTTGACCATCATGCCGCTGATGAAGTACATCTACTTCGCTCATGGCTGGACCCTGGGCTATACAGGCCAGCCGCTCATCCAGGAGGATATCATCTCTTGGAGGCTGGGTCCGGCAATCCCGGAGGTATACGACGCCTTCAAAGAAAAAGGCTTCATCATCGGCAGCCAGGTCGAGGGCGAGGAGTTCAACTGCGAACTCACCGACGAAGAGAAAAGAATCGTCTTCGGCGTGTTCGATGATTACTCACGCTTCAAGCCATGGACTCTCTCTAAAATCACCCATGCAAGGGAAACACCGTGGTATAAATATCGGCGGAAGAGAGGGTCTGTGATACCCAATGATGTGATTGAGCAATATTACAAGGAACGCAAGCAATAGCATGGCCAAACAGCCTTCATTTTCCGGCAAGGAAACCGACGAGCAAGCCGGCAAGGAAAGTCTGGACATCCGCTCCTTTGTGTATGCTTACCTTGAGTCTCAATCATCCGAAGAGGCTGAGAAGATACGGAAAGGGCAAGAGCGCAAGGAGTTCATTTTCTCCCTGAGCGTCCGGTCCGCTGCCGCCGGTACGGCGCTTGCAGCTGTCTTGTTCCTGTATCTCCAGCTATACCGGATCATTGGTGACTGGTCCTCGCTTCAAGAGGGACACCCAGCAGTCCTGACAGCCTTGGTGTCGGGCATCATCATCAGCACCACAGCGCTGCTAGGCTTCCTAATCACTAGCACTTTTCGCAACGCTGATAAGGACAAGCCTGTGCATCCCATGCAGAACTTTCTCAGCAATCCTAACGTGAGTAGGATTTTCAACCTCAGCGTGCAGGCGCCGCTCGAATAAGCTAACGAGCGGGCGATTTAACTGCCGCTTCAAGAATAAATATAGTCATGATTGACAAATCATTGCCCTACCAGGAAATCGAAGAAGATGACCTGGACCTCGAACTAGAGGAAGAAATCAAGCAAATGGAGCGGGAGGCCGACCGCCAGGAGTTCTTCCTCTACGTACTCCTCGGCTTCATGCTGGCCTGGGGCTGCGGCCTCTTTATGGACGACTAGCCTGCGCCGCTAGCAACTGGCGGCCAAGCGCGCGCGATGGCCGACACTTTAACCCCGCAGCAACGCAGCCAGTTGATGGCGCGCATCCGCGGCAAGGACACCAAGATCGAGCTGCTCGTCCGCCGCGCGCTGCACGGCCTGAAGTTCCGCTATCAACTGCACGACCGCCGCTTGCCCGGTCGACCCGACATGGTCCTGCCCAAATACCGGGCGGTGATTTTCATCCACGGCTGCTTCTGGCACGGCCACGACTGCGCGTTGCATCGCCCGCCCTCTTCCAACAAACTATACTGGCGCGACAAGATCACGCGCAATCAGGAACGGGACGCCGCGGCGCTCAAGCAACTGCGCCGCGACGGCTGGCGCTGCCTGGTGATCTGGGAATGCGCCCTGCGCGGACCGCAGCGGCGCGATTTCGACCGCAGCATCGCCGCGATCGACAGCTGGCTGCGCGGCGACGCGCGCTCCAAGACCATCCGGGGCAAGACCCAGCGCAAATAAGCCGCCCGGCGCTCAGGCGTCGAGCTGCTTGAGCTTCTCGACCTTCGGGGCCGAGCGCCCGCCCTGGAATTCATTGCGCAGGTAAATGTCAACCAGCATCTTCGCTACCGACGGGCCCGTGATCAGGGCGCCGAAGCTGATCACCTGCGCGTCGTTCGAAGCAATGGCGCGCTCGGCGGTGTACGGATCGGTCACGCAGACTGCCCGGACGCCGGCGACCTTGTTCGCCGCGATCGCCATGCCCGCGCCGGTCCCGCAGATCAGGATGCCGCGCTCGAACTCGCCCGCGGCCAGCCGCCGCGCCAGCTCAGCGCCGATGTCCGGATAATCGACCGGCTGCTCATCGTCCACACCGATATCACTGATCTCGGCGCCGTTCGCGCGCAGATGCGCGGCCAGCTCATTCTTGAGCGCCAGGCCGAGATGGTCGCAGCCCAGTCCCAGCTTGGTGGCTAGATACGGCGCGCTCATGCCGACAACCGGGGCAATTCCTTGCTGCGCGCCAAGGTGTCCTCAAAGGAGATGATGCCAGCATCCGAGCCCAGGCCCGTCGCCACCAAAGCCGCGGCCGCCTGGGCGAAGTCCAGGGCCTGCTCAGGATTCATCTGGCGATGCAGCGCCGTGATGAAGCCGGCGTCGAAGGCATCGCCGCAGCCGGTGGTGTCGGTCACATCGATGGCGTAGGCGGGCGCCTGCAGGCGCGTGCCGTCGGCATGGGCGTAGTACGCGCCCTCGGGCCCGAGGGTGAAGACGCAGCAGGTCGCGCCCTTGTCCAGATAGAAGGCCGCGCAGTCCGCTGCGTCCTGCTGGTCGGACATGTCGCGCGCCTCTTCGATCGAGGGCATGAAATAATCAATGTGAGGCAGCAGCGGCTCGACCAGGGCAATCGTCTCCGCGGTCGCCGCGATCAAATCGAAGGTCACGATACGGTCCCGCTTCTTGGCCTCGGCCAGCAGCTTGGCGCTGCGCTCGCCATCGAGCTTCTGCAGCAGCCCGGTCCCGCCCAGATGGATGATCGGCGCGGCCAGCACCTGGTCGTACATGGCGGCCTCGACATCGAAATGGTCGGAGGCCCCGCGCAGATGCAAGGCGGGCCGGTCGCCGTTCGGCCGGACATTGAGAATGGTCGCGGAAGTGGGCACGCCCGGCAGGCGCTGCATGGCCGCAGTGTCCACGCCGAAGCTCTTGAGAGTCGCGATGACGAAATCGGCCTTCTCATCATCGCCGACCGCGCCGACCGCCAGCGTCTTGAGGCCGAGCTTGGCGCAGTCGACCACCGTCCCGCCTGCGGTACCCGCCACCGTCAGGCGAATCTCATCGATGAATTCGACATTGCCCTTGTCCGGAATGCGCTCGACTGGCCGCCCCAGCACATCCAGGATGTACAGGCCTATCACCGCTACGTCATGATCCATGGCTGCTGCTCCTCCTTCCTAGATAGGATTCTAACCTTGCCCGCCAAGCGGGGCGGAGAGAGAGGGATTCGAACCCTCGATACGGGAAAACCGTATACACGCTTTCCAAGCGTGCGCCTTCGACCGCTCGGCCACCTCTCCGTGTATCTTACTTGCCCTTGGTGTGGATCTCGACCAGCGCCTCATTGGGCTTGACCGCGTCGCCGACGCTGACCAGGATCGCGACCACCGTCCCCGCGATCGGCGCTTCGATCTCGTTCTCCATCTTCATGGCCTCGATCACCAGGACCGCCTCGCCCTGCTTGACCTCCTGCCCTTCCTTGACCAGCACCTGGACCACGTTGCCCGGCATCGGCGTCGAGACGTGCCCGGGCTTGCTCGCCCGCGGCAGGCCGTCCCGGCCGGCGCCCGGCTTGGCCGCCGCATCGGCGTCGACCGGCGCCAGATCCAGGGTCTCGAGCAGCACCTCCTCGGTAACGCCATCGACGGTGAAGAACATCGGGCGCTGCTCGGCCGATTTCATGCCCGCGCCGGTCAGCTTGATGTGGAAGGTCTCGCCGTGCAGCGTTACGTTGAACTCGCTCGGCGCCTGGCCTGCTGAGTCGGGACTGGGTGCGGGTGCGCCCGGCGCCGGGGCCGGCAGCAGTTCCTCGGGCTTGAGCTGCCCGGCGGCGCGCTCCTGCAGATAAGCCCGGGCGATCTCCGGGAACATCGCATAGGTCAGGATGTCCTCGTCGCTGGTCGCGAGCGAGCCGATCTCGCCGCGGATCTTGTCGAGCTCGCTGCCGCCGAGCAGGTCGGCGGGCCGGCAGGTGATCACCTCCTCGTCTCCAATCGCCTCTTGGCGGACCTCTTCGTTAACCGAGCCCGGCGTCGCGCCGTACAGGCCGCGCAGCAGGTTCTTGATCTCCTTGGTCACCGTCTGATAGCGCTTGCCGCCGCCCACCACATTGAAGACCGCCTGGGTCCCGACGATCTGCGAGGTCGGCGTGACCAGCGGCGGATAGCCCAAATCGGCGCGCACCCGGGGGATTTCCTCCAAGACCTCGTCGATCTTGTCGAGCGCGCCCTGCTCCTTGAGCTGGTTGGTCAGGTTGGAGATCATCCCGCCGGGGACGTGGTGCTTGAGCACTCGCGGATCGACGTTGGTGAAACTGCTCTCGAACTGCCAGTATTTGCGGCGCACCACCCGGAAGTAGTCCGCGATGCTCTCGAGCTGGGCCGGGTCCAGGCCGGGATCGCGGGGCGTGCCCTGCAGCGCGGCGCACATGGTCTCGGTCGCCGGATGCGAAGCGCCCTCGGCGAACGGCGAGATCGCGGTGTCGATGATGTCGGCGCCGGCCTCGGCGGCGCGCAGCATGCACATGCCGGCCAGGCCCGAAGTGTAGTGGCTGTGTACCGCCACCGGCAGGCCGACCTCCGCTTTCAGCCGCGATACCAGCTCAAAGCAGGCCGGCGGCGTCATGATGCCGGCCATGTCCTTGATGGCGACGCTGGCGCAGCCGGCGTCGGCGAAGCGCTTGGCGAGCTCGACAAAGCCCGTCAGGTCGTGCACCGGGCTGGTGGTGTAGGAAATGGCCCCCTGGGCGTGCTTGCCCGCGTCCTTGATAGCTTGCAGGCAGACTTCCATGTTGCGGAAGTCGTTGAGAGCGTCAAAGACGCGAAAGACGTCGATGCCGTTGTCCGCGGCCTTGGCGACGAAGGAGCGTACGACATCGTCGGCGTAGTGGCGGTAGCCGAGCAGGTTCTGGCCCCGCAGCAGCATCTGCAGCCGGGTGTTCGGGAGTACCTGGCGCAATTTGCGCAGGCGTTCCCAGGGGTCCTCACGCAAAAAGCGCACGCAGGCGTCGAAGGTCGCGCCGCCCCAGGCTTCGAGGGACCAGAAGCCGACCTTGTCGAGTTTCTCGCAAATCGGCAGCATGTCGTCCAGGGACATGCGGGTCGCGATCAGCGACTGGTGCCCGTCCCGCAAGACCAGCTCGGTGATCTTGAGGGGCTCGGCCGCCGCGGCCCCCTGCTTGCTCGCCTGCTTCTTTGCCATGGGGTTAAGAGGGTTAATTTTAACTAACCGGCAGGCCCCGGCCGGGCCGTCAGCGCGGGCGCCAGATCCTGCCGCCCGTACTAGGGACAGCGACGCCAGTGGTGAGTGGATAAGTATATGGCAGGCCGTAGCGGCTGCGCGCGGCCAGGCAGGCGAACAGCTCCGCCTCGATGGCGTCCCCGTCCACGCCCAGCGCGTCGATGGGAGCCCAGGCGCAGGCGGGCGCGGCCGCGGCCAGCAGCTCCGCCAGCACTGGATTGCGGCGCCCGCCACCCGCCAGATAGGCCCGCTTCGGCGGGGCTGGCAGCAGTTCGAGCCCGCGGCGGACAGCGGCGGCGGTACCCGCCGCCAGGGTCGCGAGCGCGTCCGGCGGCCCCAGATCCCGGACGGCGGCCAGCCAGCCGTGGAACTGCTGCCGGTCGGCGGATTTCGGATAGGGCGCGGCCACATAAGGATCAGCCAAGAAGCCTTCCAGGACCGCGGCGTCCGCCTGGCCCTCGCGGGCGCAGCGGCCGTCCTCATCCAGCGGCTGGTCCAGGCGCTCCCGGGCACAGTCATCGAGCAGGGCGTTGCCCGGGCCGGTGTCGAAGGCCACCATGCGCTCGGGCGCGTCGGGCGCCGGCAACCAGGTGAGATTGGCGATGCCGCCGAGATTGAGGATCACCAGCGGATAATCATCCGGCTGCAGTCGCTCCCGCGCCAGCATGGCGTGGTACAGCGGCGCCAGCGGCGCGCCCTGCCCGCCGGCGGCGAGGTCGGCCTGGCGGAAATCGCCGACAACGGGCACCCCCAGGCGGTCGGCGAGGCGCTGGCAGTCGCCCAGCTGGATGCTCAGGCCCTCAGCGGGCGCATGCAGGACGGTCTGCCCGTGACAGCCGACGAGGTCGACAGCGTCGCGGTCGATACCGGCCTCAGCGAGACAAGCTTCGATGGCCGCGCCGAATTCATCGGCGATCATCGCCGCGAGCTGCGGCTGCGGCGCCCGCGCCTGCCGCGCATCGGCGACCACCGGCGCGAGCGCGGCGGCCAGCTCAGCGGACAGCGGGCGGGCGGCGGCGGCGCGGCGGGCCAGGACCGCAGCGCCGTCGGTCTGCAGCACCGCGACGTCGACGGCGTCCATGGAGGTCCCGCAAATAGCGCCTACGCACAGCAGCGGAGATGGGGCGGGGGCTTGCAATTTAACTTTTAAACAACTAAGTAAGGGCAAGTCGCTATTTTAGGCAAGGATGCGGGTTGCCGCATTGGTTTATGCCGCATAATAACGGGCATTCCTGCCAGGCGGGAAGCCTGCCAGGAAGCAGCGGCCACGCTGTCTTGGAGCAGGAAGCCCGGGACCTGCGAGAATCAACCCATATCTGATGAAACATTCGACCTTCACCATCATCTTCCTGGGACTGCTGCTCGGGACCGGCCCGGCCGCGGTCGACAGCTACGCGCCGATCCTGGTCTTCGTCGCGGACGACCTGGCCGTGCCCGCCACCAGCGCCCAGCTGGGCCTGTCGGTGGTGCTGTTCGCCATGGGCCTCGGCCAGATCATCATGGGCCCGATCGCGGACCGCTGGGGCCGGACCCGCCCGCTGTATGCGGGCGTGCTCCTGATGATTGTCGGCTCGCTGCTGTCCTTGTTGGCGCCGAACATCGAAGTGCTGCTGCTCGGGCGCCTGCTGCAGGGCCTGGGCGCCGCGACCGGCCAGATCCTGGTGCGGGCCATCCTGCGCGATTTGTACTCGGGCCCGGCGCTCGCCCACGCCACCGCCACGGTCACGGCCATCATGGCGGTCGTGGTGCTGATGTCGCCGCCGGCCGGCTACCTGCTCGCGCACGCCTTCGGCTGGCGCTCCATGTTCTTCGCCCTGCTCGCCTATGGCGTCGTGCTGCTGCTGTTCGCGCGGTGGAAATACACCGAGACCCTCGACAAGCCCAATCCGCACGCCCTGCGGCCGGCCTCGATGCTGCGGGCGGCCCACAAGATCTTCGTCCACCCGCAGTCGTGCCGTTTCCTGCTCGTGCTGCTGATCGGCGGCTTCGCCATGTTCTCGTATGTCGTCAGCTCGCCGGTCGTCTACGCCACCAGCTACGCGACCACCGGGACGAAGTTCGCGCTGCTGTACAGCAGCATGGGCGTCGGCGCGCTGATCGGCCAATTGCTCAACCGCTGGCTAATCAACAGCATCGGCACGGTCCCGACGATGATCCTGGCGCTGGGCTGCACCGCCGCGGCGCTGGCGCTCGGCCTGCTGCTGCAGCTGCTCGACCTGATGAACGCCTACGGCTTCGCGGCCACGCTGTTCGTCTTCGCCGCCGGCTTTCTCATGGCGGTCTCGAACGCGACCGCGCTGGTGATGGATCCGCACGGCCGCTACGCCGGCTTCGCCGCGAGCCTGGTCGGGACGCTGTCGTTCGTGATCGGCTCGATCGTCGGGACCGCCATCGCGCGCTACGCCGCCGGCGACGCGGTCATCATCCTGGCGAGCATGCTCGCGAGCGTGCTGGTCTGCCTGGCGCTCACGGCCGATTGGCTGTGGCAAGCGCGGCACCGGCATCCG